>NZ_CP195119.1:2870966-3189962 GCF_052056915.1 Methanosarcina sediminis
TATTGCAGCCTGCCCGAACGAAATCCTCACCTTTGCCAAGGACTCGGAGAAAGTGCATGTGCTCTGTCGCTCCCACGACAAGGGTAAGCAGGTCAAGGCAGTCTGTGAGAACGGCTGTATCGGCTGTAAGAAATGTGAAAAGGAATGCCCGGAAGGGGCTATCAAGGTCACCAATTTCCTGGCCGAAATCGATCAGGAAAAGTGTACTGGCTGCGGAGCGTGTGCCGCTGTCTGTCCGCAGGGAATAATCGAGGTCCGGTAATCTCCGGCCCGATTTTCCCTTTTGGCTTTGAAATCATTTTAACAAGAGGTGGAAAGTATGTCCTACAAAACTTCCATTGGCTTACCTGAAAACATCGTGGCGGCTCTCACTTATCTGGGTGGTTGGCTCTCCGGGATTTTGTTTTTGCTCCTTGAGCGCAATAACAAATTCGTCCGCTTCCACGCCATGCAGTCTATCCTGATCTTTATACCGTTTGCCCTATTTATCTTCCTGGTCGCATGGATTCCGGTTATAGGCTGGGCCATTGCGGACGGTGTGGGAATGCCCGGATTACTGCTTATAGTGATCCCCGCATACATGGCGTTCAGGGGCTCAAAGTTTAAGATCCCCATCATCGGGAAGATCGCATATGACTTTGCCTACGGCGAATAAAGATAAACAGATTTAACCTGAGAATTCGAATTGTCCTTTTCAAGGGCAATTCCTCTTCTTTTCTCTTTTTGGATTTACTCTCTATTAGCAGTGTTTTTCTGATTTGGCTTCCTCGGATTTTCTGGCTTCCTCGGATTTTCGGTGCTTCCTCACTCTTTGGTTGGTATTGTTTTCGTTAGTCCAGAAACTCTTTAGTCCGGTAAACCTTTAATTTGATCGGTCTCACCTGCCCGGTAAACCTTTTTTCCCGTGAAGAGATTCGAAAGCCTCCGCCAGCTTGCCTGGCGGCCCTCATAAAAAAATAACAAAGAAAAATGGATAAAAATTGATGTCCTTTTATTTGTGTTTAAAATTCTCCGTTTTGTCTATTCTCTTCTTTTTTATCTTTTTAAACTCTTATTTTGTGAATGCCGGGCTCCTTCGTCGCCCGTGGACAAGAACGACGTGACATGGCTATTTATGGTTTTACGGGGTCTTGATCCAGAATTTAGAGCCAACTATTGCTTTTATTCAACTTAATAACATCAACTGAATAATGCAGGACTATCGGATTTTCTGGCTTCCTCGGATTTTATGCAATCACTACTCCGTATTTCACAAAAACCAGTGCAAAAGCCCTTCTCATTTCCTCTGCTACCTTTTTCGTTTCCTCCTCATCATTGAGGATTGCAGCGGTTTCAAGCTCGTGGATTTTCAACTCCACGGCTTCAAGGCTTGCTTCGTAGTTTTCGTCCGCAGTTTCCGGAGGCTCGGCGGAAGCTACGGCTTCCCACCTGAGTTCGAGCTCGGGAATCAGGGTTACCACCGCAACTGTGTCGTTTTCATTTGCAGCATCAACTGCAATTTCCATTATTGTGTGAAACTCGGTCAGGCGGTCGCCCATAGTATCTATTCCGTTTCTCTGGTGCAGTTCAAGGAATAGGTCCCTCATGGGTTCCAGGGCTTCGTGGGCTGCTTCTATATCGTTTTCCCGGAGCTGTTCCCTGGAACTTTCCGCGATTGCCAGGGCTTCATCGAGAGTCTCGGGCCACTTTTCATCGGCAGCGTAAACGGCAGGCGGGTTTTCCGCATATTCTGCCTTTACCGCCTCCAGGTCTTCTACAAGGGCGTCCAGGACTTCCTCTGAAGCATTGTACTCATTCCTGCTTGTGGATACCAGGGCTTTTACGTAATTGGAGTTTGAACTCTGCATCAGGGCTTCGAATTCGGCGTCCCTTCCTTCTGGCTCTACACCTTCCTCAGGTTCGGGTTCCTCAGATTCGGCTTCCTGGTCTTCGGCGTCCTTTTCGCCTTCTGTTTCGATTTCGGTTTCGTTTTCAGTTTCTGTTCCTGAATCCGAGACGCATCCCGCTCCGAAGTTTATAAAGACCAGTACTATCAGGATGTAAACCGGTGTTTTCCACTTTATTGTAATCCCCCACTGTCAATCTCTACTTTCGTATTTTACTTTCTTCTTTAGCATTTTACTTTGTACCTTGCTTGTATTTATCGGGGCTCATGCAATTATAGTTGTTCTTGCATACGTTTTTTCGAGTGATGGGGTTCTTAGGGTGGAAACTCGGCTTCCCGGCAATTTCCAGACATTCGAAAGGTTAAATATTACCTTCTCCAATTATGGTGCAAGCATTAATGGAGGACTTTACGATTAAAGAAGAGATCTGGATTGAAAAATACAGGCCTGTAAGGCTGGACCAGGTTGCCGGGCAGGACGAAACCATCGAGCGCCTGAAGTCCTACGTGGCAACGAAAAACCTTCCCCATCTCCTCTTTTCCGGGCCGCCCGGTGTGGGTAAGACGGCTTCGGCAGTTTCCATTGCCAGGGAAATTTTCGGGGAAGATTTATGGCGTGAAAACTTTACCGAACTCAATGCCTCGGATGAAAGGGGGATTGACGTTGTCAGGAACAAGATCAAAAACTTTGCAAAAACTGCTCCCATAGGCGGGTCCGGGTTTAAGATAATCTTCCTGGACGAAGCCGATGCCCTTACCTCGGACGCTCAGTCTGCCCTGCGGCGGACCATGGAACGCTTCAGTAATAACTGCCGTTTCATTCTTTCCTGCAATTACTCTTCCAAGATCATCGAACCCATCCAGTCCCGCTGTGCTGTTTACAGGTTCAGGCGGCTCTCGGACGAGTCTATCCGGAAACGCCTGGAGTTCATTGCGGAAGAACAGGAGCTGTCTATCACCGAAGACGGGTATGAAGCCCTTGTTTATGTTGCCCAGGGAGACATGAGAAAAGCCGTAAATTCCCTTCAGGCGGCAGCTTTCATAGACCGGGACCAGCCGATTTCCAGGGAGACTATCTACAGGACCACTGCAACCGCAAATCCGGAAGAGATCAAAGCCCTGATCGAAACCGCCCTTCTTGGGAACTTCAAGGCTGCCAAGAAGGAACTCGACAGGCTGCTCTATGAGGAAGGACTCTCCGGAGAAGATATAGTGGGGCAGATCTACAGGGTTATTTCCGGCCTGGAAAACCGGGATATGCTGGACCTCGGGCTATCGGAGAGGCGCATCATTGAGCTTGTAGACATCCTGGGAGAAATCGATTTCAGGCTCACTGAAGGGGCAAGTGAAAAGATCCAGCTGGAAGCCCTGCTCGCTCATTTTGCACTTTCCGGAGAATAAGCAGGGAAGATCGGAAAATAAGCCGGAAAAGCAGAAAATAAGCAGGGAAGATCGGAAAATAAGCCGGAAAAGCAGAAAGTAAGCTTGACAGAAGTTGGAGAAAAGTTATCCTTTAATCATTGCAGGTGAAAATGTCTGTAGAAGCGGCGTTAATAGAAATGCTTAGGGCTGTGCCCGACTGGTGTGCAACCATGATCATAGCTTCGCTCCCAATCTCCGAACTGAGGGGAGCAATCCCTGTTGCAATGGGAGTCTATGGGATGGGCCCACTTTCAGCTTATTTTTTCTCGGTACTTGGTAACATGCTCCCTGTAGTTCCTCTTCTGCTCTTCCTCGAGCCGGTTTCGGACTTCCTCAGGCGTTTCAGAATTTTTGATCTCTTCTTTTCCTGGCTCTTCGAAAGGACCCGCCGCAACCACAGTGAAAGGTTTGAAAAATACGGGACCTTTGCCCTGACTCTCTTCGTAGCCATTCCTCTTCCCGTCACCGGGGCCTGGACAGGCTGTGCGGCAGCTTTCGTCTTCGGGATCAAGTTCAGGCACGCTTTGCCGGCAATTGCTGCCGGGATCATGATTGCAGGGGTAATCGTAACAACTCTTACGATGATGGGTATAGGACTCGCTGATCTGCTTTTCAGTGGGATTCCCGGGTAAAACTTTCCGGTCCCACCTTTTCCGTAAAGGTCTTATATTTTCTCCTTCTCCACTCCCCGAGTGCGGTTCCCTCATTACTTTTTCTTCCCCCTATACGAATGTTCGAAATCTTCATATACCTTAACAATGTCAAATATATCATCAACAGATCAAATATAAATTTGATTTTATATTTAATCTTTAATTCTTGCTTATAACATTCTACGGTATATTCCTCCCGCTGTCTGGAAATTATTTGGAATTTAAAGGTGATTGTGATGGCAAAGGCAGATAAGAAAAACAAGAAAATAGTTCAGTCCGAAAAGTGCATTGGGTGCGGGATTTGTTATTCCGTCTGTCCCGTGAACGCAAAGCTGATTAAAAAAGATGATTTCGATCCTGACACCGCCGACCTCGCGCTCAGGATTATTGACGGAAAGGCTGTTATTGATGATGAGTTCTGCGTCCGCTGCGGGGCCTGTTCAAAAATCTGTCCTGTGGAATCCCTTACCGTCGTCGAAGTGGAATCCGCATCCGCATAAGCAGAAATAGGTAGAAAGGAAAATTAGGGAAATGCTGTTTTTACAGCATTTCTTTTGCTAATTTTATATCTTCGGCTTTTACGGTTTTTCTGCCTGCATGTTCTGCAAGTTTTATAGCTTCTCTGGATATCTCAAGCCCGTATTCTTCCAGAATCTCCGTAAGGGCCATCCCTGCGCTTTCACTGACTCTCTGAGCTCCTGCAGTTCTTACTAAACGTTCTATTGGTGCAAATGGTATAACTTTAGCCATATTATCCTCCTATTATCTTCAATTAGTAATATGAATCCTTTTCAATCTCTGATTTTGTAATTAAATCCTTATATACTTTTGCTTATATCGGAGTATTTTTCAGAGCTTTTTCTCCTTTTTATGCCTTTTTACTCCTCTATTCACTTACTAAGGGTCTTCTATTTCTTTGATTCCCTCCCCCAATTTCCTGAAGGGCTTTTCTTTTCTTAGAACTTCTTATATGTATTTTTTTGGATCTGGATAAGTTCTTTTCTTGATTTTTCGCAAGCCGACGCCAGTTTCGCTATCTCCTTGAAAAAATCTCTGAAAAAATCTCTGAAAAAATCTCTGAAAAAATCTCTGAAAAAATCTCTGAAAAATCTCTGAAAAATCTCTGAAAAAATCTCTGAATCTTTTTTAAATAGATCCTTGAATATTCTGGAAAAATTCTTGAATTCTTTGAAAGACCCTTGAAATATATCGGTGTTCCTCTTTTCGAAATCTTGATATTACATTATCCGAATCTAAACAAACATGCTTTTACAGGAACTCCTTGACATCGGTGAAGAGATTTATTTTGTTGAAGAAAGCTATACCTCCCAGCGGAATATCGGGTCCACTCTCCATTACCTGGAAGGGGTCCAGGCTTTCCTGGAAAACCAGAAGGTCCGGCTTCTCAGGGTTCGGAACGGGGAGCAGACGCTGGGGCTCTTACTCTTCAACCCCGGGGAAGAGGACGTTCCTGTGGATTTCTGGTCGGTATTTACGGGAGCCCTTGCGGGAGCATCCCAAAAAGCGAAGTTTGAAGCCTTTGCCAGTTCCATTCTTTCTCTCAATCCTCCGGAAAGGGAAGTTGAAGTTTCTTCCGAACTCTGGAGGGATGCAGTAAATGAATATTACTCCCTTATGCTTGTGAACCGAAACCTCTGCTCGGAATGCAGCACAAGGCCCGAGTCTTACGGAAGCATTTTTTCCGAACAGCGGGTCAACAGGGTCTCTGAGATTTTTCATGACCTGGAGAATAAAGGTTTCTCACTTGAAGGCAGAGTGCTCGAGGTCTGCTGCGGAAACGGTATGTCTACACTTGCCCTCTACAGGCTAGGCCTGGACCCCATTGCAATGGAGCTTAACAAGTGTACGGTCTGCCAGGGGCTTGAGCATGGGGTCCTTAACCCTAAAAAAGCCCTTGTAATGGACGCAATGCAGCTTTCCAGGTACTTCGAACCCGGGAGTTTCGATGTCATTGTGGGTTTCATGCTGGGCCTGGTCTATGAATTTAACAAGGATCTCTGGATAGGTATTGTCAGTGAAGCTGCAAAAGTCGTAACAGAAGGCGGTCTTTTGCTTTTCACCGTAAAAAGCAGGCCTGAAATAGAGATCCTGGCAGAAGCCCTTCGCAGGGCGGGAGTCGAAGGGGAAATTGTGGACAACACGGACGCCGATGGCGTGTTTGATCAGTGGTATTTTGTGGGTAAGAAAGTCATATGTAAGTGAAATAATTTCCCGGCTCGGTGCTATGGGTCATTAAACTCCGGATCATGTTAACCATTAAGTTCCGGAACATGTAAATCATCAAACAGGGTGGGGTGTACCCCCTTACAAATCCCCTTTACTTTTTGTAACTCTTCCTTCTTTCTCTTCAAATCTTCCGGGCTTTCAGGCTGTTGCGTTAACAGGCTTATTTGTTAACAAATCAGCAGGTTTTTTTCGTAATCGGTGGCAACCTCCTGATACTCTCGTTTATTTTTTAATGTTAACGCCAGCGAAAGGTATATTACTTGTTAACAATACTAATATACATTATTTCTGAACAACGCAAATATTTATCGAGTTTTGTGGGTGATGCCCATAAATACCGATTTTCTTAATTACCCTTACAAATGAGCTATTATGCCGCAATTATTCCTGAATCGGCCTTAAAGAACTGCGATTAATTTAAACTAGTTGCAATTGAACTCAATTATAACATTGTTAATCTGGAATCCACTACAACAGGGACCCACTATAACAAGGACCCACTGCAACAGGGACCCACTACAACAGGGACCCACTACAACAAGGGTCCGTTTGACTCACTATCAAATTAAACATAATCGAATTACGAAATAATCGAATTACGACATTAAAATTATGATAATTTTGCAATTAAAACTTTAATTTCAAATGAAGGTGAATAAATTGCAAATTACTATCAATTCCGGAGATTCCTGTTTGCTCCGGAAAACCCCACTGAAATGACGTATGCTGTTGTTTCGGTTCAATCTTAAAGAGGTTCATCCATGAGTGTAAAAATTACTGAAACCGTCCTCCGGGATGCACACCAGTCCCTCCTGGCCACCAGGATGCGGACGCGGGACATGCTCGAAGTGGTCGAACATCTGGATCAGGTAGGGTATTTCTCCCTTGAAATGTGGGGGGGTGCCACCTTTGACAGCTGTATTCGATACCTGAATGAAGATCCATGGCAGCGCCTTCGGGATATCAAGAAGAAAATGGACAATACCTATGCCCAGATGCTTCTTCGGGGGCAGAACCTGGTCGGGTACCGGCACTACTCGGATGACGTGGTTGAAAAATTCGTTACAAAAGCTTATCAAAACGGCATTGACATTTTCCGGGTCTTCGACGCGGTCAATGACATCCGGAATATGGAACTCTCGATCAAGGTCGCAAAGGGCCTTGGAGCCCATGTCCAGGGTACGGTTTGCTACACCATAAGTCCGGTGCACACCGTGGAGAAATATGTTGAACTAGCAAAACAGCTCGAAGAACTCGAGTGCGATTCCCTCTGCATCAAGGACATGGCCGGGCTGCTTGCCCCCAGTGAAGCTGCAAGTATTATCGGTGCCATGAAAAAGGAGGTCTCCATCCCCATATCCCTGCACTGTCACTGTACCTCGGGAATGGCTCCAATGAGCTATATGGCAGCCTGTGAGGCAGGAGTGGACATCCTGGATACCGCAATTTCTCCCCTTGCCTGGGGTACTTCCCAGCCCCCTACGGAAACTGTCGTGGCAGCCCTCAAGAACACTCCCTACGACACGGGGCTTGACCTGGGGGCTTTTGAGGAAGTTGTCCGGTATTTCAAGGAACTCAAGGAAAAGTACAGAGGGATTCTGGACCCGATTTCCGAGCAGGTCGACACCAATGTCCTTATCTACCAGATCCCGGGGGGGATGCTCTCGAACCTGGTCTCCCAGCTAAAGGAGCAAAATGCCCTTGACAAGTACGATGCGGTGCTTGATGAAATGCCCCGGGTCAGGGCAGAGCTTGGCTATCCGCCCCTGGTGACTCCTACCAGCCAGATCGTGGGTACCCAGGCCGTACTGAACGTGCTCATGGGCGAGCGTTATAAGGTTATCCCAAAAGAGGTCAAGGACTACGTGCGCGGACTTTACGGGCGTTCTCCTGCCCCCATCAGCCCGGAAATGGTCGGGAAGATTATCGGGGACGAAGAGCCCATCCACTGCCGTCCTGCTGACCTCCTGAAGCCCGAGTATGAGAAGCGGAAGAAGGAAGCCGAGGAATTGGGCATTGCCAGGTCCGAGGAGGACATCCTGACCTACATCCTCTATCCGGCTATTGCTCCTAAGTTCCTGCAGGGGGAGATGGAAGAAGAATCCCTCGCAGTTGTGGCCCCGAAACCCGCTTCCCCGCAGGAATACACGATCCCCACCGATTTCAAAGTCACGGTGGACGATGAGGTCTTCGATGTCAAAGTTGAGCCCACTGGTGGGATTTCCGTATCCGAATCCGCGCCCACAAAGCCGACTCCAGAGTCCGTCAAAGGCGCTGTTACCAGTTCCATGCAGGGTATGGTGCTTTCCCTCAAGGTCAAAGTCGAGGACACGGTTGAGGAAGGAGACACTGTTGCGGTCATTGAAGCCATGAAGATGGAAAATGCGGTTCATGCCCCGCATTCGGGTACCGTGAAGGAAATTTTCGTTGCCGAAGGTGACACCCTGGCTCCCGGGGACCTGATTCTGGCAATTGAGTGAAAGGAGTGAGCGGAGGGTATCATGTTTAAAAAAGTATTGGTTGCAAACCGCGGAGAAATCGCAATCAGGGTTATGCGGGCTTGCCGGGAAATGGGCATCTCCACGGTTGCAGTATGTTCGGAGGCGGATAAAAACGCACTCTTTGCTAAGTATGCCGACGAGGCCTACCTGATAGGCCCGGCACCCACCAGCCAGAGTTACCTGAACATGGACGCCATCATAGAGGTCGCAAAAAAGACCGGGACCGATGCCATCCATCCCGGCTACGGTTTCCTCTCCGAAAACCCCGCTTTTGCAAAGCGTTGCGAGGACGAAGGGATCATCTTCATAGGGCCTCCGAGTCATGTAATTGCCGAAATGGGCAGCAAGATCCGGGCCAGGAACCTTATGATAAAAGCCGGGGTCCCCGTGGTTCCCGGCACGAAGGATGCCGTCGAAGACGTTGACGAAGCCCTGAAAGTGGCGGAAGATATCGGGTATCCGGTCCTGTTGAAGGCTTCTGCCGGAGGCGGCGGGATTGGGATGAAGGTCGTGCACTCCAGAAGCGAGTTTGCCGTCGCCCTCAACTCTACCCGTCAGATGGCGGGTTCGGCTTTCGGAGACTCTTCCGTGTTTATTGAAAAGTATGTGGAAGAGCCGCGGCACATTGAGATCCAGATCCTGGCTGATTCTTACGGAAACACTGTCTACCTCTCGGATAGGGAATGTTCCATCCAGAGAAGGCACCAGAAGCTCATCGAAGAAGCGCCTTCCCCGATCATGACTCCTGAACTCCGGAAAGAGATGGGAGACTCGGCGGTAAAGGTTGCAAAGGCGATAGGGTATGTAAACGCAGGGACTGTGGAGTTCCTCTATTCAAAGGGCAGCTACTATTTCCTTGAAGTCAACACCCGCCTGCAGGTCGAGCACGGGATCACGGAGATGGTAACAGGGATAGATATCGTGAAGGAACAGCTCAGGGTAGCCTGCGGAGAAAAACTCGAACTTGAGCAGGAAGATATCACCATTGACGGGCATGCGATCGAATGCAGGATCAACGCTGAAGACCCCCTCAACGACTTTGCCCCCTCTCCGGGGAAGATCCGGAGATACCGTTCGGCAGGCGGGCCCGGCGTCAGGGTTGACAGCGGGGTGCACATGGGTTACACAATCTCCCCGTTTTACGATTCAATGATCTCAAAGCTCTGTGTATGGGGCAGGACCCGGGACGAAGCGATTTCCAGGATGCAAAGAGCCCTCTACGAATACGTGGTTGTAGGGGTTACTACCAATATTCCCTTCCATAAGGCGGTCATGCGAAACCCGGCGTTCAGGAAAGGTGACCTTACAACTGCTTTTATCGAAGAGCAGAATATCCTGGAAGCCGTGGAAGAGGTTGTCATGTCCGAGTCCGAAAAAGGGGTTACTCTGGCTTCGGCTCTGGAGGCAAAGGACAAGAAGGTTGCAGCGATTGCAGCCGCCGTAGAGAGCTATGTCAGCATGGCCAAGAAGACGCAGCGATAACTGGTATTTCTCCCGAAAAAACGTGGAATTAATGTGAAAATGCCAGAAACTCCGGTCTGTTTGGTATGAAGTACATATTTGAACTAAGGTATTATACTGTGGTAAGCATACATTTGTATGGGGTGCACGGATGGGAGATAAACGCTCTAGGATAATTAAGGCGCTTAAGGACGCACAGAAAACCCCCGTCTCAGGGGAAGAACTGGGACTCGAACTCGGAATTTCCAGGACGATGGTCTGGAAGTACATCAAGTCCCTCCAGGCTGATGGCTATGAAATAGAATCGTCTCCCAAGAGGGGATACGTCCTGAAATCCGTGCCCCAGCTCCTCTATCCGGAGGAAATCAAGATGGGGCTTACAACAACCCTTCTCGGGAAAAAAATCCATTATTTCGATGAAGTAAGCTCCACAAACAGCCTCGCAAAAGAGATCGGAGCATCCGAGGAAGAGGGGACGCTTGTGATCTCCGAGGTGCAGAAGGGCGGAAGAGGCCGTATGGGGAGGGAATGGATCTCCCCGCACGGCGGGATCTGGATGTCCGTGCTACTCAAACCCGGGATCCCGCTCAGGCATGCCTCACGGCTGACCCTTGTTGCGGGGCTTGCGGTTGCCAATGTGATGCGGGACCTTGGACTCGATGCACGTATTAAGTGGCCTAACGATGTGCGCATCAACGGAAAGAAAGTTTGCGGAATCCTGACCGAGGCAAAAGCTGAAGTGGACCGCGTGGACTACGTGGTGCTGGGGATCGGCATCAATGCCAACATGGACTTAAAAGACATCCCCGAGCCCTTACGTGCCGGTTCAACGACCTTGAAGGCGGAACTGGGTAGACATATAAGGAGGGTGCAGTTCCTTCAGGACCTGCTTTTCGAACTGGAACAGCAGTACATCCTTTTCAAGACCCAGCCATTTTCCCAGATCCTCAACGACTGGCTTGCGCTTTCCGATACAATCGGAAGGGATGTCAAAGTCACGACTCCTTCGCGGATTATCGAAGGCAAAGCAGTAGGTGTCACCTCTGACGGAGCTCTTGTGATAAGGAAAGCCGACAATACGAAAGAAGAGGTCATTGCAGGCAGATGTATCTATGCACGGCCTAAATAAGTCTCCATGGAGGTCTTCGGGAAGCGAAAAATGGGGGATGCAGTTTTTCCACGTCTTCCTTTTTTCCCTTCTGGTCCTCCTCTTTTTCCTTATTCATGTCTGTTCTGGAGTCTCTTCGGCAGCCGCTGCCGTGAATGAAGAGGGACGGCTTTCCATTATCCTGATTGATGGGGAGGATCTCTATGTAAGGTCCGGAGACTCCCACACCTTTTACCAGGGTTATGAGCTTTACGTGAAAGGTGCGGATGCCGATGCAAGCCGTGTCTGGCTTGAACTGCGCAGGGAGGGTGTTTCCCTTGAAGATACCATCGCCACCGAAGGCACCAGTCTTGTTTATTCCCGAAACTCTACGGTATTCCTGAACATAACTGTGGATACCATCTATGCAGGAACGGACGGAGCACTGGTCAGGTTTTTCCCCGTTTACCAGTACCTTGACCCTAAATACCCCAAGCCCCAAACCCCCACGTCCCCTCTCTACGAAAGCTCCGAAAACAACTCTTCTTTGCCCAGTGGTCCTGAATATCAAGCAAAAGGTTTCAATGCATCCATTTTCTTCCTGAGTTTGGGAAGCTTGCTCTTCTTTATTGGCATTTTTGCAGGGCGAACTAAAGAACTAAAGTAGGAACTGTAATAATCGAATTAATCAATAAAAGAAATCAATAAAAGAAATCAATAAAAGAAATCAATAAAAGAAATCAATAAAAGAAATCAATAAAAGAAATCAATAAAAGAAATCAATAAAAGAAATCAATAAAAAAAATCAATAAAAGAAATCAATAAAAGAAATCAATAAAAGAAAAATGACGAAACCCGCCTTAAGGACGGGCTCTTCACCGGGTGGTTCCGGCTGCCTCGCTTTTTTCACTCTTTTGAGTTGAACTTGACATCTCCTTTTTCAATCAGGAGTTTTAGGTCTTCAAGACTCATGCGGGCATTTTTCTGAAGTTTTTCCCGGGCTGTACTGTGTTTCTGGCTAACCTTGTTCTCGTCTTTTGCCAGCTGGACTTCCTTCAACCTATCGAGATATAAGGAAAGTTCTTTTCTGGCGTTGGCAATGCCTGTCTTCAGGGGATCGATTTTTTCTTTGATTGCGTTTATGCTTGAGAACTTGTCCGTAAGCTGGGCATGGTACATGTTTGCTTCTTTCCGGATTTCGTCGGCTGCCTTGAAGTTTTCCAGCATTTCAAGGTGGCAAGCCTGGGACTCATCGGAAAGAGCCTGGATTTTTTCGTGAAGTTCATCGCCTTCCTGGTGGATTTCCTTGGATTCCGTGTAGCTTTCCTGGATCTGGGCGTGAAGCTCGTTTGCTTTCCTGGCAGACTCCAGGCGTTTTCCCAGGTCATTTAGTTTCTGGTAGATCTTTATCTCAACGGCAAGGGGGAGTTCTTTATCAAAAAAGGTCTCCAATTCGGCCAGGTAGGCTTTGGAAAGGGATTCTACGCTTCCATGGGAAAGCCTGTTGTACTCGTCCCTTTTCTCCTTAAGTTCTGCAATTCCGGTAAAAAGACCCTGAGTTTTGGAGTTTACACTGCTTCTTTTTCCCTTGTACTCGGATATCAGGTCGTTAATTCCATCCCGCTTTTTCCTGAGTTCCTGCGCTTTCCTGACCCGTTCCCTGACCTGCTGGTTCAAAGAGTCCCGTTTTTCTTTCAGTTCGTCGATATCGGTCCTGTGATTTTTCAGTTCCTTGAAAACCGAACTTAACTGCCTCTCACTCTTCTCTATCCTGTTCCTGAGCTCGTTTACCTTATTCTTCAGCTCCCGTTCGTTGAGGTCTGAAAGGTCGGCCGTTGCAATTTCTTCTGTTGAAACGTCGTTGTCCATGTACTACCACCCGCATGTTTCCGGAAGTTCTTAAACTGCCAGTGTTTCCCAGTATTTGAGCGCCTCTTCATGGCTTTTTATTTTGTTTTTGAGCAACTTGTGCTGGGGCTTGCCTTTTGACAATTCCTCGCTCTTGCTGCCGTGGGATTCTTCCAGCTGTTTTTCTGATTCCTCAATCTTTTTAAGTTCCTGGTTAGAGTTTTTTGCTTCTTCGATTTTAACCCCTATCTGCTGGACAATGCTTTCTTCAAGGTCCGCTTTCCGGGATGCCTCCTGGAAGCTTCCTATAAACGCTCCTGCCAGCTCCTGCTCTTCTCCCGGCTCTATATGGGCCTTAAGCTTTTTTATGTCTTCAAGGAGTTTATCGGCAGACATCTGATCGATTTTCGGAAAAAGCTCCTTCTCAAGCAGGCCTTCTACCTGATGGTAGAACTGCTGCCTTTTTTCCTTAAGGACCTCCTTTCGCTCGAGCATCTGGCTCCTGAAGTTCTTCGAGTTCTTGACTTCGCCTTCGATCTCGTTCAGCCGGCTTTCCAGCTCTTCGAATTCCTTTCTGTATTCTTCCAGGAATCGCCTGTGTTTAACCACAACCCCGGCAACCAGTTCCCCTGATGTCGATGTCCTTATCCCGGTGTTTTCGCTGCTTTCGTTCACTGTATCACTATTTGCAGTTCAATTTTATAAATATATTCTAGGATGATCTTCTCTTCCTTTGAGATATGCCGAACCAGGTGGTGAGATCGCTTTTTTGCTGTCCTCGCCCTTTTCCTGAAGCATCATATACTCGCAGGCTTCATACCCTGAAAATCTGGGCATGGGGCACTCCATCGATCATAATCACGGATCCCTGATCGACAAGTCCGCACTTTATTGCACACTGGATGGTTTTTTCTCCAAAGAGATTGGCAGTTGTGGCTTCTCCCAGGGCTTCCTGAAGTTCGGGTTCCGAGACCTTTTTACCTTCGTAAAAATTTCTGTCTATTTCCACACTGCTCCTGCCGTTTTTCAGTGTCTTTCCAAGCACTTCGCTGTCGCAAGCCGCTACCAGGAAGTATTCTCCGTTTTCATAGATCTTTAGGTACATATTTTACCCTTTTAGTATTTACAGCTTAACCATTTTCACTTTATTTATAGGTAAATTTACATTCAGGATGCATAGCTCCTTCAAAATATTCCTTACAACTTCTAAATATTAATATGTTTATTTAATTATTATCGGAAATTTCCAAAGATGCACAGGATTTGCTAATTGGTACCCACTCATTTGTTGACTATTTTTATGTGGTCTTTATCCGGGGCAAAAAGGTCTCCTCTCTGCCTCATTTTACCTATGTGTTCTTCGGCATGGGCCCTGTCGATACCGCACTCTTTTTGCGCTTCAGCATAGACCTCTTCCAGGGGAGCTTTCCCATGCGTGTGTCTCTCACTTACTTTTTTGATAATGTCTTTCAGGAGCTTTATCTTGTCCCTCTGGTTCTTGCTTGTGCCTGTCGCAATGATGTCCGCGTCAAGAGCTCCTGTTTCCGGGTCCACGCCTACGTTCTTCAGGCAGTTCATTACGATTCGGATAGTCCTTCTTGCATCTTCCAGGGTTACCTTATTGCTTAGTCGGACTCTTGCGCTGGCTTCCGAGAGGCGGACAAGGGCTTCGAGCTGCCTGGCGGTAACAGGCACGGGTGTATTCTTTCCCTCCCCGGTTTTCCTGAGGTCCGTATAGAAGTTGATCAGGTACTGCCTGGTGTCGTCTTCCATTGCCGGATATACGTTTTTCCGTGCGTATGCGACGTATTTTCGCATGATTTCAGCATCGATATCAGGTTCTATAACTTCCAGTTCGGCTTCCACGAATCCTTCGCTTATCTCGCAACCGGGAAGTTTTTGCCTTTGTTCGAAGAGTTCCCCTGCGTAATGGGACTGGAGGATGTGGGTAGCAATTTTGCTGTCCATGGCGTGGTTCGGAGTATCGAGCAGGACAAATATAAGGTCAAACCGGGAGAGTAGGGCCGGTGGCATGTTTATCTGCTCTGCCAGGCCTTCATATCGGTCAAAACGTCCATACTTAGGGTTTGCCGCTCCAAGGAGGGCGCAGCGGGACTTCAGAGTTGCGATGATCCCTGCCTTGGCTATGCTGATGGTCTGCTGTTCCATTGCCTCGTGCAGGGCACTTTTATCCTCTGTCCGCATCTTGTCCATCTCGTCAACGGCGGCAATTCCCATATCTGCCATTACGAGAGCCCCTCCTTCGATGGTCCATCTGCCATCGTTCAGGTCGTCTTTCACGGCAGCAGCTGTCAATCCGCTTGCAGAAGCACTTCTCCCTGATGCGAACACACCTCTGGGGGAAAGCTTGACCACATAGCGGAGGAGCTGGCTTTTAGCGATACCAGGGTCTCCCACGAGCATCATGTGGATATCTCCCCTGGTCCTGGAGCCGTCGGGCAGGTTTTTCACGACTCCTGAAAAGAGCTGGAGGGCCAGGGCTTCCTTTATGTCCTCATACCCGTAAATTGAAGGGGCAATCGAGCCTATGATCTTTCCGTATATCTCCGGGTCCCTGGAAAGTTCCAGGATCTGTTCTTCGTCTTCCTGGGTGATTTCCAGTTCATCATAGTCCTTGTCCAGCTTTTCGATAGAGTTTGCCTCAAGGACAAGGTCATAGAAGGTGGACTTCCCGTCCCTGAGGGTACGCTGCCTGGATATCAGGACTCCATTTATAAGGACCCGGTCTCCGGGGGTGACATCTCCCGTAAGGTCGTCTTCCGCGTCTACTTCAAGGCTCTGGGGTTGTGAGCCTCCTTTCAGGTTTTCGGGGGACTCCTGGACCTGGAGTTTCTGGGCATCAACAAAAGTGGATTCTTCAATCAAGACCTTGAAGGGGCCTTTCTTCCCGCAGGTCTCTTCTTCACAGCCCCCGTAAGGCTCTTCGAATTTGAAGCTGTTTTGCTCCACAAGGGTTATATGTCCACAGCGGAGACACTGGAAAGCGGCTTTTGTGATTCTGGGCCTTACTTCTGTGGCTTTCCGTATCATCCCCTCGATTGCAACGAACCTGGCCAGGTGCTTGCTGCGCAGTTCCCGGATTGGGACTCTGTTAGGGACTTTTATAATCCTTACATGGGCCTGCTCGAAGTCTTTTTCGACGGGGAGGTCAATTTCTTTCAGTGCGGCTTCGGCTGCTTCTACAAGTTCTCCCGGGTGGTCAAGAAACTCCTTTGAGAGTTCCCTGTCGAACTTCTCTATGTCGGTGAAGTCCACGGTGAGGCTTCTTAAGTCCGGGTACTCGTTTGCAAGCTGGAGGATTTCGTTCCAGTAATAATCTTTAAAAAATTTCTTTAGCTTTTCGTTCCACTTGCTTTCTGTCTCTGTCATAATCTTCCCGGATCTGTTGACATCTTAAATATTATCTAGGATTTTTGAAAAAATCTTCATTTCCTCAACCAGGCCTCTCCGTTCAAAACAGTTTGCTCAAAAAGCGTTAAAAAAAATGTACATTGAAGCTCCAAATGTAAGAGAGGCTTATTCTGATATGAACTTTTCTATGTCTTCCTCTCCTTCGTTTTCCTGCAGAGAGTCCTGAACGTTTCCGGAGGGGTCGTCGATCTTCCTTTCGATTTTCCTTACCACTCCCCGCAGGGTCTGGACTTCCCTCGGGGTCAGCCCGGCTCTTCCGAAGATCCTCCTCAGCATAAGGAAAGTCTTGTCCTTTTTGTGGGGAGGATATTCTATTTCTTCTAAAAGTTCTCCTAAGTGCCCGTACAATAACCGCAGGTCAAACCCTTCCGCAAGGGGGTTTTCCCCGCTTTCAATTCCGGAAAGTTCGTAAAGCAGCACTGCCACGGCATGGGAGATATTCATTACGGGATATTCTTCCGATGTAGGAACCGTAACAAGCATGTCAAAGCTTTTGATTTCCTCGTTCCGGAAACCGTTATCTTCACGCCCGAAGAGGACTGCAACTGTCCCGCTGTAACCTTTGAGCCTCTCCTTGATTTCCGGGGGTGTATAAAGAGGGAGCCGGATATGTTCTCCTGCCTTCAGACTCGGGATTCCCGTGGTCCCTATGACAAGGTTTGCACCTTTTACTGCTTCTTCGACCGTTGAGGTAATTCTGGCTCCTTCCAGTACTTCCCTGGCATGAGAAGCCATGGCTCTTGCCTGTCCTTCCAGTTTGCAGGGGTTTACAAGGGCAAGGTCCGAATATCCGAAGTTTTTCATGGCTCTTGCTACCGAGCCAACGTTTCCCTGGTACATGGGCTCCACAAGCACTACGCGTATTTCAAGTGACAAGGTTTCTCAAATCCTGACTGCGCTTTTTTGGTTTTAAAAATCAGTTCACGAGGGTAATTGCGTCTTCCATGCAGACTGTTGTGCACATTCTGCAGCCCAGGCAGTATGAGGCATCTTTTACGACGCAGACTTTTTTCCCGTTTTTTTCTTCGATGGAATAAACCCTCGGGCCTTTCGGGCAGGCGGCTTTGCATGCCCCGCAGCCTGTACATTTCTCTTCATCAATATAAATCTTCATATGGCTATTTCTCTTCGGGAGATTTGTTGTTCTTGATAAGCAGATAGGTCCTTTCCCTTAATAGTATAATTTACGTTATCCTTCGGTTATTTATTTTTATTCCGGCTCTTCGCTGTTTCGTATGGGTAGATATTAATTGTGCAGCTAGGAAATGACCCGGCTGAAATGACAAATGTCTATCTTGTGCGTTATTTTTTCCTCAGAAATGCTTCTACATATTGCCTACGTCTTTCTCACATTAGGAAGTGGGTATGAATGCCCACTAGAAACAGCGAAGAGCCTTATCAATTATTACATTAGTTTTGAGTTCTTAATCAGGTCATAGCCTTAAATATAACTTGACCTAAGAACCGATGGAGTTTTATAAGCTAATATCCGGAGATAGATTAACATATATGTCTTAAAAGCGAATACGTTTTAGTTAATCTGGAAGTGGTATTTTATGAGTCTTGAAAAGATCTTACAGGACACGTTTAAAGGGGAGACGACTGAAGTCGGATGGTATCTTGCAATGTCCAAAGTTGCGGAACAGGAAGGGTTTGCGGATGTTGCGGTCTATCTCCGCCAGATCGCAATGGATGAAGCCTGGCACGCAACCGAGGTCGCAGAAATCCTGGGCCTGGTCAAAGGGTCTACCGTAGAAAACCTCGAAATGATGCTCGAGGGAGAAAGCAAAGCTGAGATAGAAAAGGCTGAAGCCGCGGAAATTGCCCGGAAGGAAGGCAACACGAGGGCTGCTCTCTTCTTTGAACGCGCTTCCCTGGATGAAGCCCGCCATAAGGCAGGCCTTAAGGGTTTCCTGAAGCGGTTGAAAGAGCAGCAGTGAACTACTGAAAACGGGTCTTTAGACCCTTTCCTTTCTCTTTTCTTTTTCCTTCTCTTTTCTTTGGGCTTTTATGCACTCATTTTTAGGGTTCACGCATTGTATACAGACAATTTATATTATCCGGATCATATCTGAGTATATCGGGTTATTGTCCGGTAAATTGACTGGATTGGTGCCGGTACACCGGGGGTACGTTGCCGGATAGGTAGGGGGTTGCTGCTGGATTCGGGTATTTTTCCCGGGAAATGAAGGTCTCATGCCTGGCTATCGATTTCCGATGTCGGATTTCTGATTTGTCGATTATTGCTTGACCGGTTATCAATTGGTTCAGACGATGTCTTAACAGAAACGGATTTTAGGAGATGTGTAAAGCATGAAAGGAGATATTCCTGAGAAAGGTGCGATTGTGCAAAGAGACGGGGAAACTTATGCAATTGCTCCTCATATTCCGGGGGGAATCGTGTACCCGGAGACTCTTCGAAAGATTGCGGATATTGCAGAGAAATACGGGGCTGCAGCCCTGAAACTCACTTCTGCCCAGCGGGTTGCCATCGTCGGGTTAAAAGAGGAAGATCTGGATGCGGCATGGGGAGAACTGGACATGAAGCCCGGGGCTGCCATCGGGCTTTGCGTGCGGAGCGTCAAGCTCTGTCCCGGAACAACATTCTGCAAGCGAGGTAAACAGGATGCTGTGGGGCTTGGCCTGAAACTCGATGAAAAGTACCACGGTATGGAACTGCCTTCAAAGTTTAAGATGGCAGTCTCCGGCTGTCCGAATTCCTGTTCCGAACCTGCCATCAAAGACCTGGGAATAATGGGTACGGCAAAAGGCTACACTCTTATGGTGGGGGGTAGTGCAGGCCCGAGCCCTCGGATCGGTGATGTAGTGGCAAAGGGCCTGTCTGAGGAAGAGGTTCTGGAACTTGTGGAAATAATTATTAATTTCTACAAAGGTTACGGAAAGGTCAAAAGGCTCGGCAAGGTCATAGATGAAATAGGGCTTGATAAATTTAAGGAAGAGATAGGGCTTTAATCCGGGAAGAATTTTTAATATATTCTCCCTTCTATATTATACCCTGTCTGGCAATTTACTTCTTTTTTTATTTTTTCCAGCTCTTTGTATTCTTCTCAATTTTCTCCATTCAGTTCTCTATTTTCTCCGTCCGCTCAGAAGTTTTTCATCATTTCCAATATATTATATTTAAGCAAATTTCATTCATTCTCTATTATATTTACCACACTTTCATAACTAATATATTATATTTATCATAATTTATATTTGCTTTTTTCCTTCCACTTCTCTTCTCTTTTGTTAACGGGAACCTCAATTTTTAGGCTCCCGAAGGCTTTTCGATCTATGAAAAGTTAAAGATAACGTTTAAATATAATAGATACAAAGACTAAACAAACCTTATGCAGACAGTCGCTACGGCAGTCTCTCGATCTTTAATGTTATTTATTTCCTGTAACAGCGATTATAATTCTAAAAACCAGTATCAGTTTTCAGTTTTTGACCCATACATAGGAGGAATAAATTATTAGTGAGATGGCATATTTTTCTGGACTTTCGGATGCTCTCAGGATCACGTTTGTCCAGATGATGATAGTCAGTTTTATCGCCATGGTGATTTTCGTATACGGCATGATCATTAACTTACAGAAATGGGGTGCCGGTGTCACAGGCTATGCTCTTGAACCCGAAGCCGGGAGCAAGGGAAGTGCGATCCGGTTCTTAAAGACCTGGTGGAAACAGGTAACGGAAGAATCCCATCATGGACACGGAAAACCCATTCTCGAGATCCTTGTCCTTGATATCCTCTTCCAGAGGAGAATTCTCAAAAGGAGCCCTGTCCGCTGGTTCATGCACTTTACGATTTTCGTTGGTTGGATGACCCTTTTCGCCATGTCGGGTATGATGTTTGCAGTGGAAATGGCAGAAAGGTTTATTGAGCTGCCTTTCACCGCCGAAATGTTCAGGGAATTCCTTCAGCTCCCGAACGACATTTTCGGGTACATCCTGCTTGTCGGTGTGGTAATTGCAATTGTCAGGAGACTCTTTATCAAGGAAGTCAGAGAAGCTTCCATCATGTATGACTGGGTCCTTATTGGAGTCGTCTTCATTGTCACCGTTTCCGGTTTCGTCGCTGACGGGATCAGGACTGGAGACATCGTCTGGAATATTGGCATGTCCGGGGAGACCGCAATGGCATATGCCCCTCCTGCAGCACTCTTCCATTCCGTGATTTCCCTGCTCTTTTGTATCGCTTTTATCCCCTATTCAAAATACATCCATATAATAGCCACTCCACTTGCGATTCTCGCAAATAAGGGAGGAGAATAAAATGGCAAAAAAACAACCCTCAATAGACACCAAAAACCTTACCGCAGTCCAGCTCATGGAGCTTGACTCCTGTACACGCTGCGGAGAATGTGTCAAATGGTGTCCAACTTACGCCGCTTCCGGCCAGAAACCGGGCCTTGCCCCCAGGGACAAGATCCTGCGCTGGAGGGAGTTTATGAACAAGTCCTACGGGGTCAAGGCAAAGCTCTTTGGACCTGCGGAAATCTCCGGCGCCGAACTCGAAGAGTTCAAGGACGACGTCCACGGCTGTACCACCTGCGGTATCTGTGCAACTGTCTGTGAGTCCGGGATCAACACCGTGGAAATCTGGGAATCTCTCCGTGCAAACCTCGTGAAGAAAGGCATCGGTCCTTACGGGAAACAGAGCATGTTCCCGAAGCTTGTCAACCAGTACAATAACCCCTACCTGGCAGCTCCCGAAGACCGCCTCAAATGGATTCCTGACGATGTCAAGATTGCAGAAAAGGCAAATATTCTCTACTTCGGAGGCTGTACCGCCGAACTCAGGCAGACTAAACTCGCTGTTGCGACCGCCAGGGTGCTTAACAAGCTGGGCATTGAATTCACCATGCTCGGGGAAGAGGAATGGTGCTGTGGTTCAGCCATGATCAGGACCGGACAGCCCCATATTGAAGACATTTCACGCAGGGTTGCCGAGCACAACGTGAATGCAATCAAGGCTAAGGGTGCAACAAAGGTCCTTTATGCCTGTGCAGGTTGCTTCCGTGCCTCGAAGGTAGACTGGCCGAGACAGCTCGGGGAAGAACTGCCCTTCGAAGTTATCCATATCACCGAATTCCTGGCAGACCTTGTCAAGAAAGGCCAGATCAAATGGGAAAAATCCATTGATAAGGCCATTACCTACCACGACCCCTGCCACCTGGGCCGCCACGTAGGCGTATACGACGCCCCAAGATATGTGCTTGAAAACATTCCAGGTGTCAAGTTCGTTGAAATGGACAGGGTTAAGGAATTCCAGCGTTGCTGTGGAGCTGGCGGTGGTGTGAAAGCAGGTATCCCGGACCTCGCTCTGGGAGTTGCCGAAACCCGTGTAGAGGACGCTCTTGCAACTCATGCAGATATCCTCTCAAGCGCCTGCCCGTTCTGTAAGAGGAACCTTCAGGATGGAACAGATTCCCTCAATGAAAAGAACACACCGGGCGCAGACAAGCTGGAAGTCGAGGACATTATTGTCCTTGTCGCAGAAGCTCTCGGGCTCGAAGTTATAGGGGATTAAACCTTTAATGGTTTAATTTCCTTTTTTCTTTCCTTATTTTCATGTTTGATTTCCCTGCCTGTCTTTGATTTTATGGGTAGGTATAAATACTGTCAAAATCTCATGATCAATATATGCAAATCCCTTACGAATTCCTGGGTAAAGTGTTCATATTCCTGGCACTCCTGGCTTTATGCGGGACACTGTTTGCGCTTCTTGTAGGTGCGTATTCTTTTAATAAACGCAGGATTCTTTTTCCGAGTTTTACACTTTTCACGCTCTACCTTTTCTATTCTCCCTCCAAGTGGATATGCAGGGTCTTTCGAATCCGGGAAACCCTTGTTGATGATATCCTTATCGATGTCCGGAATGCGATGATGCTGGATGATTTCGTGCATACGAAGGAGGGGAGGGTTGTCCTGCTGCCGCAGTGTATGCGCCACCCGAATTGTAAGGCAAGGTGTGACCCCGTGCACGGGTATGAATGCAAGCGCTGCGGGCTTTGCGATATTGCAAAGATTTGTGAAGCCGGTGACGAGTACGGGTTTAAAGTATTCGTAATCCCCGGAAGCAGTTTTGTCAAAAAGATCTTCAAGGAATACAGGCCCCGGGCCTGCCTTGGCGTTGCCTGCTACAATGAGCTTGCAGAAGATATGCAGGAAGTATCTTTTGTTCCTGTGCAGGGGGTTCTTCTCCTTCGGGACGGTTGCTTCAACACCGAAGCTAACGTTGAAGAAATTATCAGAAAAATGGAGATGTGCGATGTATAATCTTATAGGAAAAGTCCTGTTCTTTTCCATAATTTTTTCGGTTTTTATCTCGTCGACCGCACTTATGGTAAGCCGGATCAGCCTGAACAGGCATGTATGGCTGGCAGGCTTTTTTGCGAATGTGCTTGACTTTTTCTATCTTCCACTCAGGCATCTTTTTGTTAAGTTTTCGGATTCCAGGACACTGGACAAATGGATGGCTTCTCTGAAAAACATGGCTCATAAATCAGCTTTTGCAAAAACCAGAAAACGGATTATTCTTGCTCCCCACTGCATGCGGGCTCTTGACTGCCCCGCTCATTCCACGAGGGAAGGTATCCAGTGCAAGTCCTGTGGAAAATGCGTGTTTACCCGGCTGAAAAAAGATTCGGAAGCAAACGGATACAGGCTTTTTATCCTGACAGGGTCTTCTTTTGTCAAACGCATCCTGCAGATGGAAAAAGCTGATGGGGTGCTCCTTATTGCCTGTGATTACGAACTCAATAAAGTTATGCGCGCTATCAAAGGTAAAAAAGTTGTGACCTACGGG
The DNA here is from genome assembly GCF_052056915.1 of Methanosarcina sediminis. Classification (GTDB taxonomy): domain Archaea; phylum Halobacteriota; class Methanosarcinia; order Methanosarcinales; family Methanosarcinaceae; genus MTP4. Next base: position 2,894,320 of record NZ_CP195119.1, read on the forward strand.
GTCCCGATGGAAAGAGACGGTTGCTTCGGAACAGAAGTGGATTATCAAAAGGTCCTGGATGCTTTTGAAACTTTCAAGTACTGAGCTTGATTTCCTTCTTCCGGGTAAAAAGCAACTTTTTCCCGTTTGTAAATCGACACTTTAAATACGTTCCTCTCCAAATTAATAGATGACTCTGAATTCATTTAAGGATATTTTTTGAAGGTGTTTCTTTATGTATGATGTTATTATTGTAGGTGGCGGCCCATCCGGTGCCTCGGCCGGAAGACGTGCAGGAATACTCGGGCTTGATACATTGCTGCTTGAAAAAGAAGACTTTCCGAGGTACAAGCCCTGCGGAGGAGCTCTTTCTGACCATGCGATTTCTTATCTTGATTTCGAGCTCCCTGAAGAGGTCATTGAATGGGAGGTCACGGGCGCAAAGGTCATTTTCAAAGAGCAGATGATTGAAGCCCACAAGGATTACAGGCTCTCCACTCTTGTTTCCAGAGACGTTTTTGACAATCTCCTTCTCGAAAAAGCGAAAGAAACCGGTATAAAAGTCCATACCCGGGAAAAGGTCCTCAACTGCAGGGAGACGCCCGAATTTGTGGAGGTAGTAACAAAGGAGAATACCTACCGGGCAAAATTCGTGATTATTTCCGAGGGTGCGCACGGTCTCCTCAAGACCTGTTTACGGCCTGCGGACACGAAAGAAGAGTACGGGGTCTGTGTGGTCACCGAGGTGCCAGCAGAGGAAAAGGAAATCGAAGAAAGGTTGGGGAAGGCTATTGAAATGCATTTCGGGGTTGCAGGTGGAGGATACGGCTGGGTCTTTCCTCATAAAACTTATTATTCTGTAGGAATTGGTGGAGTCGTTAAAGACCTTCCTCACCCAAAAGAAGCCATGCTAGAATTTCTGAAGGAAAATGGCTTTGAGGATGAGTACAAACTTCACGGGCACAAGATCCCAAGAGGAGGGATTAAAAGGAAAGTAGTCGGTTCGAGAATTCTCCTTTGCGGGGATGCTGCCGGGTTTGTGGATGCTTTTTCCGGGGAGGGGCTCGCTTATGCAATCCGCTCTGGACAACTTGCAGCCGAAGTAATTTCCGGGATCTGCCTGGAATGTGGAAAGGCAAAGGATCTCAAAAAATACGAGTCCCTATGCCAGGCTGAGTTCGGGGCACATCTGAAATATTCCCTGATGTTCTCAAAATTAATGCACCGCTTCCCTGAAAGGACGTTCAGAATTTTCACCTCCAGCGAGAAAATGATCGATAAGTACCTTGAGGTTGTGGGTCTAAGTATGGATTATAAGGATTTCCTTCGCTGGTCACTCCTGAATTTCAAGTTTAAGTAATGGCCACTCATTAAACTAAAGCCAAAAATAAAACTAAAAAAGCAGTTTATTAATTTTAGTGCGAGTGAGATCCGTAAGCTCCCTTCTGTTCCTGCAATGATTCCCGGCACCAGGCAGTGAGGGGAACGGTCCTTTAGGACTCTTGCAGTGACGGCATTCGGCTAAGCGTTTCAAAACAAATCGGGTGATTCCGGACTGCTCATATAATCCCGATTTCCAACTTGCACCCACGAGGATTCACCGTTTCATCCGCAGCCCCTGCGACCTCAGCTTTTCGCATCATTGCATTAATAGGGGACGGTTCCGTTTCTGTGCCAGAGCCCGGGCTCTCGCCCGACACCCTTTACAGGTGTTCGTGTGTCCGGAGCGGAGGGGAGACTTTCCTCAGACCCTGGGGTCCGGCAGCCGTCCGACCTCTCTCGCACTTTATTTAATCTGGAATTTCTATATACTTTTTGTTAGTATATCTATTTTTTGGCTGTCGGCTGAGAACCTGGGATTTCGTATGATGTATTCGGTCTGATATGTGATATGTTTCCGTGTCCTTCTTATAATATTTGCGTGTTTGACATTTGCCCAAATATTAATATATATGCATTGTAATCGATAATTTGGGTTATTGCTTTAAACCCCCTGTCCATATTATCAGAAAAAAACGTTATCGTTACTTTAATATGAGACTATAGTTATCATTTTTGTAATTCAGTTCCAGGCTTATTTTTGAAGAGGTAAAATATGAGTGATGATCTGTTCAATCTGCACGTTGGGTATGTCCGTTTTAAAAATCCTATCGCACTGGCTCCGATGGCAGGGATTGCCGACAGTGCGTTTGCCAACCAACATGCAGGTGATGCCGGGCTTGTTATACTGGGGGCCTTTAACCTTGACGAAGGTTCCATGAAAGTTGCGTCAGAGCTTGCAGCCCGGGGTAGAAAAGAATTCATTTCCGATGAACCAATGGAGTTTATAAAACAGGAAATTCGGGCGGTTACGTCCGGAACTGCAGTTGCGGTAAACGTGCGGAGCACTACGCTTGGCCCCCTGATCGAAGCTGCAAAGCTTGTCAAAGAAGAGGGTGCAATCCTCGAGTTAAACGCCCATTGCAGACAGCCCGAGATGCTTGATACGGGCCTGGGAGAAGCTCTTCTCCAGGACCTGCCCAGGCTTTCCGAATGGATCCGTGCCATCAAGGAAACCGGGGTCGTGCTTTCCGTAAAGGTCCGGGCCAATATCATTGACGATGCCCAGCTTGCCCGGATTATCGATAAGGCAGGTGCCGATATCATTCACGTTGACGCCATGCTGGAAGGCTTTGGCACTGACCTTGATGCAATCATGACGTACAGGGATTCAACAAGAAAGTTTCTCATAGGCAACAACTCGGTAACGGATTTTGCTGATGCTAAGGAAATGTTTTCCTGGGGTGCGGATATGGTTTCGGCTGCCAGGGGAGTTCTGGAAGATCCCGAACTTATCCGGAAACTGGTTGAAAGTGTCACCTCCTACCAGCAGGTCATAGGCTGGTACAACGCCCCGAAGCATGTTTGCAGCAGTGGGGACTTCAGAGGTCTTGCTTTTTGCTGCATGCCCGTGAAACCCTGCCCGGTACATGAAAAATTCCGGAAACTGGGGTACACCGCCGAGGAGTTCGCCCGAACAAAGTTTGAATTTGCGAAAGGTACAATGCTTGAATTCGGGCAGGATACCTGTTTCGGGAGCCTTGTGTGGTGCTGCAAGGTTACGAAACCCTGCTGGATCCGGGACGGCGCTTTAAATACCCTGGACCTCTCCGATGCCGAGTATATGAAACTTAAGGAACAACTGGCAAAATATATATTGGATCATGCCAAAATCCCGGTAAATGAATCCTGAAAACGCTGATATGCCCGGCTATCCGGCCGGTAGGGGATCTTCTCCCCATGTTTCCGGTCACATTGCCCGCTGTGCCCAGCTTGCCATGCTGCTGGAGGTTTCGGCTTCTCCCAAGCCCGGGAACGTGGACAGGGAGCATGATTATCCTGATACCTGTTTTGAACATTTCGTGGCTTCCTCCGTGGGCGTGTACCCTGCCCTCGAACAGGCTGCAAGGAGCAGGGACGGGATCGGTTCTCTCATAAAAGCGGCAGTCTATGAGAGTGCCTCCTGGCAGAATGGAGGCAACACCCATTTCGGGGCTTTTCTTTTACTCATTCCTCTTGCCATGGCTGCAGGGGAAATTCTTGCAGGAAAAAAGCCTGAAAAAGGCCTCAAAAAGCTTGAACCAGAGGACCTGGAAAGCCTGGTCGACAGGGCGCTTGTTTTTGTCCGGGAGACGGGTTGCGAGGACGCGGTAGAGTTCTACAGGGCGTTCGGGGCTGCGGGTGTCCGGGTAAACAGTGTAGAGGAATTTGACCTTAAAGACACTGAATCCCCAGGGGCTCTTTGTGAAAAGGCCGTAACCCTTTACGACCTCATGGTAATCTCGGAGGGGTACGACATGATCGCAAATGAGTGGACAACAGGTTTCAGGCGCTGTCTTGAGGGAGCAAGAACTGTCCTGGGGTTCATGCATGCCCGGAATGGGGATTGCGGAAATTCTTCCCCCGACTGTTCCGGAACCGGGATCAATGAAGCCGTGGTATACACATTCCTTAAACTGCTCTCCAGGCACAGGGACACCTTTATCCAGACAAAGTTCGATGCCGACACTGCAGACCGTGTTTCTTCCAGGGCTTGCGAGATCCTTTCGGAATGGGAGGAAAAAGGATCGGTTTTAGATTCGGTTTCGGATTCAGGATCCGGAAAAGGGGATTTCCTGGCTCTGCTCCCTTCTATAAGGGAATTTGATTCAGAACTGCTTGAAAAAAGGATCAATCCGGGTTCCACCGCAGATATAATTATTGCAGGCCTGTTTATCGCTTTACTCGGAGGACTACGTTTTTGAAGGAATTTAAAAAATCAGGAGATAGCTGTAAACCAGCTGTCGACCTCTCTGAATACGGGATTCCGGCAGGTATCTCTGAGACAATCGTAAGTACGGGGCTTGATACCCCCAATGCGGCCCCTATCGGGATTATCAGGAAAAACAAAAAGACCTTTGTCCGCATTTTCAAAGGCAGCCAGACCGGGGAAAACCTGGTCCGGGAAGGGGTTCTTGTAGCAAACGTGGTATACGACCCTCTGCTTCTCGTACGCTCCACCTTTTCCGACATCGAATCTTCCGAATTTGATTTTGTGGATATTGGTGGGAAAAAGTTCCCTGTCCTGAAATCGGCGATTTCCTGGGTGGCTTTCAGGTGCACCAACCTCAAGGATACGGAACAGGCCGTGGTATCCGACCTCATCCCGCTCGGGGCGGGCTTTTGTGAGGTTAACAGGAGGGCGATTCCAGCCCCTAACCGTGGCTTTAATGCCGTGCTGGAAGCTACGGTACACGCAACCCGTTACCAGCTTTCAGGGGATGAAAAATACCTGGAATGGATCCGGCACTATGAATCCCTGGCTTCCAAATGCGGAGGCGAAAAAGAGAAGCAGGCTATGGAACTGATTTATGATGTCCTCGGAATCTGAGGCTCTTGTTTGAGTTCCCGAATTCTCCTTTCTCCCTCTTCACTCTCTCGAATCTTTTTTTGATTTTCGATTTTTTGTTTTCATTTTTTTGCTTTCTGTTTAGAAAATTATATTATCCCCCTCCTGCATGAGTTCTCTACATGAATTTTCAGAGAATCGCATGGGGCATTACCGGTGCGGGACATTTCCTGGATCGGAGCTACCAGGTCTTCAAGGAGCTCAAGCTGAAAGATAGGGATATTTCTGTGAATACCTATGTCTCAAGGGCTGCCGAGGAAGTCCTGCGGATGTACGGGCTTGAGCAGAAACTGGTTAAGATCTCAGGTGGGGACTACCTGGAAGAGATTTTCCGGGAAAGTGAACAGGGCTCGAGTTCCCCCAAGGTGGGGCGTTTCCTCCTTGAAAGGTACGATGCCCTCTTTATTACGCCTGCGACCTCAAACACGGTTTCGAAGATCGCCTACGGGATTGCAGACTCCCTGGTTACGAACGCTGTTGCCCAGGCTGTGAAAGGCAAAGTCCCGGTTTATGTGGTGCCTGTGGATATCGAAGGCTCTATCGTCTCGGAGATGCCCTACAATATAGACCGGAAGCAGTGCCAGCACTGCGAGGACTGTCCCCCGCGGGATAACTGTCCCCACGGCGCCATCACCGAAAGGAACGGGGCGACGGACCAGATCGATCTCCTGAAGTGCAAGGGCTGCGGGATCTGCAAAGAACTCTGTCCCTATTCTGCGATCAAGGGCGGGCCTGTGGATGTCCTGGTCCGGGATGTGGACATGAAGAATGTCGAAACCGTAAAAAACCTTCAGGGAATCACTGTTCTCGAAAGTCCGGAAGCTATCCTGGAGCTATTTTGAATCAGAAGAATTTTAGCACAGAATGATTTTGGATCAGAAGAATCAAGACCCTCAAAAAAGAAAAGCAGCCATAAGAATACCAAAATATTTATATAAAATTATAATGTAGTACCACCCAGTAAATCAAATTAAGTTGATTTTCATTTATTTGCCAGAGTAAATCTCCACCACCATAATAAAAAACGGAATTCTGCACCACATATTTTATTTTTATTTTTTTTCATGGGCCTGGTGATGAAATCAAATTTTATTTACTTGATGGTGATTTTTAATCAGAAGAAGCTTGAATCAGAAGAAGCTTGAAGGTCCGGGGTTTTCAGTCCTGATGTTTTTACTTTTCGTTGTTGAAAAAAAGGAATAAAGGCTCAGGTGAATTTTTCTCACCCGGTCCTTTATTTTATGTTTTTTGCTTGTTTTTACTTGTTTTTACTTTTCTCTTTTCTCTTGTCCTATTTTTTACGCTCCTATTATTCATTCCCTGTGGGGAGCACAGAGTTCCCCGTTGTTGTACATATCCAGCATTGTGTACAGGTACTCACCCTGTTCCGCCAGAGGCTCTCCTTCTTCTACTTTCCAGGCGTCTTCCTTTGCCTTCACCCCGCTGCTCACTGGACCGTACTTTTCCATCCATTCATCTGCAGCAGCGACGACGTCGTCAATGCAGGAGTGGGTGTTGCCCACAAAGATGTTCAGTTTGGTTGAAACAAGAGCCCTGAACATGGTATTGGTCTTGTCCCCGTCGGGGAGTTGCATGTACTCTATTGCTTCTTCTTTTGTGTAGGTCACTCCTCCGATCTCGATTTCATCCACAGGCCATGCCTCAGGATGGTTCTTCCAGTAACCGGGAGTTCCGGTTCCCGGTCCTTCGATTCCGAAGTAGTGGCTCGGGTCAATGTCCGTTACTGGCATTTCTCCGTAATACCCGGTGGCTGTACCGTTGTTTGCATACTGGCCTGCCACTGCAACGCCTGTTGCATTGAAGACCCAGTACTCTCCCGGTTCCAGAATGTCGTCCCCATTGCCCTTGCTGACAGGGTTAGTTATGGCTCCCTGAATGTCATCGCTTATGCTGATGGCTGTCAGGTTCACGTTCCCTGTGTTGGTGACATTATAGGTCCATTCTACTGCATCTCCCACCGAAACTTCGGGCCCGGTAGGCTCGTCGGCGTCAAATCCGTTTGTGGCTTTCTCGATGTCAATTTCAGGGGCTGCGCCGAAGTAGTGGCTCGGGTCAGTATCCGATACCTGCATGCCGTCATAGTTGCCTGTGGCTGTCCCGAGGTTCTCGTACTGTCCTGCTGTTGCAGTCCCTTCTGCCGTGCAGGTCATGGACTCTCCGGGCGCAAGGGTGTCAGTGGGACAGGTAACCGTGACTCCCTGGTCGTCCGTGACAGCGATGTTTGTCAGCGGTACGTTCCCTGTGTTGGTTACGACGTACTCCCAGTTCACGGGCTCGCCAACCGGGATATATGGTCCGGTGAGCTCATCGGCATCTTCTCCATTAGTGGATTTTTCGATGTCAATTGCAGGCATTGGCTCAACATAGTAATGGCTTGGGTCCTCGTCACTTACAGTCATGTCGTCGTAGGTTCCCGTTGCGTTCCCTATGTTTGCGTATTGCCCAACTTCAGCCGTGCCTGTAGCAGTGCATGTCTGGCTGTCACCCGGCATCAGTTCGGGTATCGTGCAAATTTCTCCGAGCTGGTCATCCTGTACAACTATTTCAGTCAGAGGCACGTTTCCTGTGTTTGTTACAACATATTCCCAGGTCACAGTGTCTCCCACTGCAAGTACCGGTCCGCTGGGCGTGTCTGCATCTTCACCGTTGGTTGATTTTTCGATTTCAATTGCAGGCATTGGCTCGACATAGTAGTGGCTCGGGTCTTCGTCACTGACAGTCGTTCCGTCGTAGGTTCCCGTTGCATTCCCTATGTTTGCGTATTGCCCAACTTCAGCCGTGCCTGTAGCAGTACATGTCTGGCTGTCTCCGGGCATCAGTTCGGGTATTGTGCAGATGGATCCAAGTTTGTCATCAAGCACCTCTATTTCAGTCAGAGGCACGTTCCCTGTGTTTGTCACTACATATTCCCAGGTCACGGTGTCTCCCACTGCAAGTACCGGTCCTGTGGGCGTGTCCGCATCTTCACCGTTCGTTGATTTTTCGATGTCAATTGCAGGTGCTGCCCCAAAGTAGTGGCTCGGGTCTGTGTCCTCTACGGGGATATCTTCATAGACAGCTGTTGCATTCCCGAAGTTTTCGTACTGTCCAGGGGTTGCAGTTCCGTCCATGGTCAGGGTTTCCGTGGCTCCCACCGGGAGGACGGCTATTGTGCCCACGTATCCCAGCACGTCGTCAGAGACTTCAACATTTGTCAGTTCCACGTTTCCTGTGTTGTTTACAATGTATTCCCACGTAACCGGGGCTCCCACCATCACGAAGGGTCCTGTCGGTTCGTCAGCATCGTTCCCGTTGGTATGTTTCTCTATGTCGACTGCAGGTTCTGCCCCGAAGTAGTGGCTCGGGTCCGCGTCAGAAACGGTTGTTTGCCCGTATTCTCCGGTCGTAGTGCCCAGGTTCTCATACTGTCCAGGGATTGCCGTACCTGTGGCGGTACAGGTCATTGATTCTCCCGGGGCAAGTGTGTCAGTCGGGCAGCTTACTGTGACGCCCTGGTCATCTACAACGTTAACGTTTTCCAGGGGCACGTTTCCTGTATTGGTCACCACGTAGGTCCATTCTACAGTCCCGCCTGCCACGATCATGGGTCCGGGTGCTGCGTCTGCGTCCTCCCCGTTAGTGGCTTTCTCGATGTCAATTGCTGGGGTTGCCCCGAAGTAATGGCTCGGGTCTTCGTCCGACACAGGCATGTCTTCATAGTACCCTGTTGCATTACCAAGGTTTGCGTATTGGCCTGCTTCTGCCGTTCCGGTAGCTGTGCATGTCTCATTTTCTCCAGGCATCAGTTCGGGTATTATGCAGACGGACCCGAGTTTGTCATCAAGCACTTCTATGTCAGTCAGAGGCACATTCCCTGTGTTTGTTACAGCATATTCCCAGGTCACGGTGTCTCCCACTGTGAGTACCGGTCCGGTGGGCGTGTCCGCATCTTCTCCGTTAGTGGATTTTTCGATGTCAATTGCGGGTTCTGCTCCGAAGTAGTGGCTCGGGTCGGTATCTGTTACTTCCGCTTCACCATAGTATCCGGTTGCGGTTCCGAGGTTTGCATACTGTCCTTCTGTTGCAGTCCCTGTTGCGGTACAGGTCATCGATTCTCCCGGAGCAAGCGTGTCAGTTGGACAGCTTACCGTAACTCCCCGGTCGTCCGTAACAGTGATGTTTGCCAGTGGCACGTTTCCTGTGTTTGTTACGAGGTATGTCCACTCAACTTCATTTCCGACCGGAATGTAGGGTCCTGTGGGCTCATCGGCATCTTCGCCGTTTGTGGCTTTCTCGATGTCGATTGCAGGGGCTGCTCCGAAGTAGTGGCTCGGGTCCGTGTCCTCTACGAGGATGTCATCATAGACAGCTGTTGCATTCCCGAAGTTTTCGTATTGTTCCGGGGCTGCAGTTCCGTCCATGGTTAGGATTTCCATGGCCCCAACCGGCAGGACGGCTATTGTGCCCACGTATCCGAGCACGTCGTCATAGACTTCAACGTTGGTCAGTTCCACGTTCCCTGTGTTGTTTACGATGTATTCCCACGTAACCGGGGCTCCGGTCATTATTGCAGGTCCCGGTGCTTCATCGGCATCAAAGCCATTGGTGTGCTTTTCGATGTCAATTGCAGGTTCTGCCCCGAAGTAATGGCTCGGGTCCTCATCCGATACCCGCATGTCTTCATAGTAACCTGTGGCTGTCCCGAGGTTCTCGTACTGTCCTGCTGTTGCAGTCCCTTCTGCCGTGCAGGTCATGGACTCTCCGGGTGCAAGGGTATCAGTCGGGCAGCTTACCGTAACTCCCTGGCTGTCGGTCGCAACAATACCTGTGAGCTGCACGTTTCCTGTGTTGGTTACAACGTACTCCCAGGTCACAGTCCCGTCAACCGGGATGTATGGGCCTGTGGGTTCATCGGCATCAATGCCATTGGTGGATTTCTCGATATCGATTGCAGGTGCTGCCCCGAAGTAGTGGCTCGGATCTTCGTCTGACACCGGCATGTCTTCATAGTACCCTGTTGCATTACCAAGGTTTGCGTATTGTCCTGCTTCTGCCGTTCCGGTAGCTGTGCATGTTTGATTGTCGCCAGGCATCAGTTCGGGTATCGTGCATATCTCTCCGAGCCTGTCGTCCGTAACAACGATGTTAGTCAGCGGCACGTTCCCTGTGTTTGTTACAATGTATGTCCACTCGACTTCATTTCCTACCGGGATGTACGGGCCTGTGGGTTCATCGGCATCCTCACCATTGGTGGCTTTCTCGATGTCAATTGCAGGTGCTGCTTCGAACATTCCTGCGTCCCATGTAGGGTCGTTTTCTTCCGGTTCAAGGGTCGTGCAGGCGGCCTGTCCCGTTACGGGGTCAGCATCGCTGTCCAGAGTGTCATCTGCACCCTGGTCCTGCGGGCTGAAGACATAGCCTGCCGGAAGTATGAACTCCACATGGTAGTCCCCGGGCACAACTTCGAAATTATAGTAACCGTTTGCATCCGTGCTTGTGCTGGCAATTGGAGTCGTCCCGTCGCATTCGTAGAGGTTGACGGTCACTCCCGGGATTCCTGGTTCGTTTTCGTCCTGTATCCCGTCCATGTCAAGGTCATTCCAGACGAAGTCCCCGATGTTAGACCTGAGGAGGTATACCCCGGTATCCACTGTGAGGTCGGTTTCACCTGATTCGAGCAGTGTGCATGCGGTCTCTCCTGTTGCAGGGTCCGCATCGCTGTCAAGCGCGTCATCAGCTCCCTGGTCCTGCGGGCTGAAAGCATATCCTGCAGGGAGTTCAAACTCTACGTAATATTCTCCGGGAGCAAGCCCTGTGAAAAGGTACATCCCGTTTGCATCCGTGACTGTGGTGGCAATTGGAGTTGTCCCTTCACATTCGTATAGGTTTACGGTCACGCCTGCAATGCCAGGTTCGCCTGCATCCTGGATTCCGTCTTCGTCCAGGTCATCCCATACGAAGTCTCCGATGGAAACCTGCCTGTAAAGGCCTGCGTCCCAGGTAAGGTCGTTCTCTCCGGGTCCCAGGGTTGTGCATACGGTCTTTCCAGTTGCTGGGTCTGCGTCATTATCGAGTGCATCGTCAGCCCCTTCGTCCTGAGTCGTGAACTCGTAGCCTTCGGGGGCAATGAATTCCACATAGTAATCCCCGGGGCCCATTGTAAAGCCATAGTATCCTGTGGCGTCTGTTGTGGCAGTTGCAACGAAGTTATCGGCACAGTCGTAGAGGTTAACGGTAACTCCGGGTATTCCCGGTTCCCCGTCATCCTGAAGGCCGTTTCCGTTCAGGTCTTCCCACACAAAGTCGCTGATGGATGCAAGTTTAATCGATGTAGGGAAACCTGGCAGGAAGTCTTCCCCGATACCTGCATCTTCAAAAGAACCCATAAATGAGTTAACACTGAAACTTCTCGGGTCCGGATCGCTTCCTGAAGACACCGGCAGTGTGGAGATATTGAGGACTGTGAACTCAATATCCGGTGCCCCTGCAGATGGGCTTACAAAGAGGCTTCCCGTGTTTGCAGGTAGCGGTGCTGCGAATTGGCCCGCCGGGGGTGTCAGGAAGAGATTAGCGTGCTGGTTGACAGAGAACCCGGAAGTATCAGCCAGACCGGAAACACCGGCTATTGCATCATATGTCCCGTCTTCGTCGATATCAAGCATCAGTGCAAAGGACTCGGTACCCCCGAAGTCAGGATTATCATTACCTGTGATACCTGCCAACCATGCACTGGTGACCCCGGGGTCGCCGTCCCCGTCGACGTCACCTGCAATTACGTAGGTGTTCATCCCCACGTAAAGGGTATCTGTAGCAGGATCGTAAAACAGGCGGAGCTCCTCCATATCATTTCCGCTTATTGTCCCTGCAGGGGCTGCCGTGGGAACCCCTACATCTATCCCTCCCGGGTCAGTAATAGTGAATATGCCTGTTCCGGTAAAGTCTGCCGGGACATCGCCCGTAAATCCCAACCCTGCAGCTGATGGCATACAGAGAAGGAGCGTGATCAGGAGTGTCAAATATGTTAGAGGCCTGATTTTTCTGGGCCTTTTTTGACGATAGCTTACGCTATTCGTGCGGTTCATTTTTCTTAAACCCCTCCGATTTTTTTACCACTAGTTCTCATAGATATGGGGGAGTTTCCGGGTTATCTTCTTTAAATTAATAATTAGTATCTGGTAAAAATACCCGATTTTTATTCTTCAGGTAATTGTAATTTTTGCTGAGATATATACTAAACCCGGAGCTCCATACAGTTTTATCTGTATTCGGAGCCTCCCCCAATCCAAACATTAATTTGTTTTGCAAGTATATAATATTTATTATATCAAAACAGTTTATTTTTTATTATTTATATTATTTATATTATTTATTTAATTTTTTTGTTTAGATCATCTGAAAAATAATATAATAAACAGAATTTTATTTTTTATAAATAACTGTAAATAAATTACTATTAATGATGTGCATGGAAATTCGGGGTGTAGTATCTGTCTTGATGCGGGGATATGGGTTTGAAAGGCAGTCGCCCAAAAAACATTCACAAAAAAAGTCAACAAAAAATAGTTAATTGACAACTTCCAGTTTCCCGTTTTCAAGCATTCCCATCTTCCCCGACATAAAGCGGACAACGGCTTCGTCATGGGAGATCAGGAGGTAGCCGATTCCCTGTTCGACCTGTACTTTTTTCAACAGGTGGAGGATCTGAGCCTGGACCGAGACGTCAAGGGCTGAGGTCGGCTCGTCAAGCACAATGTATTCCGGTTCGAGCAGGAGGATCCTGCCAAGGGCAAGGCGCTGGAGCTGGCCACCTGAGAGCTGGGCCGGGTAGCGGGCAAGTACTTCTTCGGGGAGGCCTATGGTCTTTAGCATTTCTTTTGTGCACCTGATACGCTCGGTTCCAGGGGTATCGAGCAGTTTCAGGACTTCAAAAACCGAATACTCGATCCGCTTCCTGGGGTTAAACGCATCTGTCGGGTCCTGGAACATCATCTGGACCCTGCGGCGGAAAGCTGCGTATTCGGCTTTTTTCATCCCGGAAAGCGGGCTTCCGTTAAGAAAGACCGCGCCATCGGTGGGTCTTTCGAGCCCTGTGATAATTCTTCCAAGCGTGCTCTTCCCTTCCCCCGAAGGCCCCATCAGCCCGAAGGTTTTCCCGGGTTCAAGTTCAAACGACACGTCCCGGAAAATGAATTTCCCCCCACCTAGCAGGCCGGACCCGTATGTCTTTGAGAGGTTTTCGGCTTTCAGGGACACAAAAAACACCTCACTGCCCTTCCGTTGCTTTCCTTGAGTTCAGGGCGTTCCTGCATGCAGCGTTTTTCCTTTATAGGACATCTCGGATGGAACCTGCAGCCTGCAGGCGGGCTGCTGAGGGATGGGGAGGAACCGGGTATGGGCACAAAACCCCTTTCAGGCAGGCTGTCCAGGAGACCCCGGGTGTAAGGGTGGAGCGGTTTTTCAAAAAGGCTTGAAGGGTCAGCAATCTCAACGATTTCTCCTGCATACATTACAGCGACCCTATCTGCAAGCCGCCGCACAAAGCCGAGGTCATGGCTTATCAGAAGCAGGGCAGTCTCACTCTTTTCTTTCAGTCCTTTCAACTCGTTCTCCAGTTCGGATACTCGGTCCCTGTCGAGCCCCTTGCTGGGTTCGTCTGCTATAAGGAGGAAGGGATCAAGCATAGTTGAAGCCGCAATCAAAAAGCGCTGGTTCATTCCGCCTGAACACCAGGAGGGGTAGTATCCCATGTATTCACGGGGATTTGAAAAACCCACTCGTTTAAGGGCTCTTGCGACTTTTGAGAGATTGGTATTCCCCATTTTTCTCTCTAGCTTTTCTTTCTTCTTCCCCTTTTCTTTTTTCTCTCCCTTTTCCTTCCATCCCATTTCCTGTCCGTGAATTCGGAGAGGTTCTGCAAGCTGGTGGCCTATGGAATATACGGGATTTAAAGCAAGAGAAGGGTTCTGGAAAATTATGGAAATCTCTTTTCCCCTGAGCTTTGCCATCTCTTTTTCGCTCAGCTCAAGGAGGTTTTTGCTTCCGAATTCTATTCTCCCCTTAACTCTGGATTCCGGGGGAAGCAACCTCATAATCGCATGTGCGACAACGGATTTCCCACAGCCCGTTTCCCCTACGAGGGCCAGGGTTTCTTTTTCCCGGATAGAAAATGAAAGGCAGGAAACAGCAGTCACGGTTTCGGTTTCATTTCCCTGGAAAGAAACATTGAGATCTTTTATTTCAAGCAGTGTGTTCATTCCGCATCCACTCCCCTTTTTCCGTTTTCTTTCTCTTTTCCTTCGAACCCGAAACCTATCAGTGCGATGGACATTACACAGAGAGTGATACAGATTCCCGGGGGCAGGTACCACCACCACATTTCCCTGATAAAACCGCCCCGTGAGAAGGCAAAGGAAAGCATGATTCCCCAGCTTTTCATGCTTATGTCTCCGAGTCCCAGGAAGGAGAGTGAAGCTTCGGAAATCATTGCCGAAGCCGTCGCCAGCATGAACTTGGGGAGCAGGACGTGGAAGAGGTTAGGGACTATGTCCGAGGTCATGATGTGAAATGAGGAAAATCCCATGCATCGGGCACTTTTGACATAGCCTGATTCTCTTATCTGCAGGGTTTTTGAGCGGACAACCCTGGCAATGGACTCCCAGGAAAGCAGCCCCAGGACGAGGATCAGGATCCAGATGCTCGGGTGGAGGAATGCTCCCAGGATTATGATCAGGGGGATCTTCGGGATTATCAGGACAACGTCGGTAAAGCCCATAAGTAGCTCATCAATTGTCCCCCTGAAGTAGCCTGAAAAAAGTCCAATCATTAGGCCTATTAAGGTTGAGATGCAGGCTGAGGCAAAGCCCACAGTCATCGAGATTCTTGCCCCGTAAATCAGTTCCGAGAGTATGTCATTTCCGATATCGTTTGTCCCAAAAATATGTGCAGTCGATGGGGCTTCATAGGGGATGAAGCGCTCTGTCGGGGAGTAAGGGGCAAAAAGGGCAGGAAAGAGGGCAAGGATAAGGAAAAATGTAAAGAGAAAAAGTCCTCCTCTATTGAATCTTTCCAGGTTTCTTCCGTATTTCCTTATATCAAGGTCTAAATTAAGGGATAGAAAATCATTCCACTGCCGGGTACTTTTCCGGATTTTGCTTTCCTGGGGGGGGCTTTCCCCTATGTATGCTTCTTCCTGCATCATGCCGGCCTCCTGACTCTCGGGTCGGCAACTGCATACAGCAGGTCTGCAAGCATGTTTGCCAGCAGGACCGCGAGGGCTATTACCAGAAATGATCCCTGGAGGACCGGGTAATCTTTTCCTATTATTGCATCATAGATGAGGGTCCCCATGCCGTTTAAGGAGAACACGATCTCGGTGAAAAGGGCTCCGCTAAAGAGAAACCCGAAATCAAGGGCAATCAAGGTAATGATCGGAAGGGAAGCGTTCTTTATGACGTGCCTGAAAAGAATGGATATGTCGTAGAGGCCCTTTGCCCGGGCGTAGAGGGCATAAAGCTGCCCTTTTTCCTGTATGACGCTTCCCCGCATTATCAGGAAGTTCCTGGATGCGGAAAAGAAGGTCATCACGGTTACCGGTAAAAACATGTGGTGCATAATACTTCCCGGGGTCGGGACGTCATAAAAGCCCTTGAAAGGAAAAAGCCCGAGCTTGAAGGCAAAGATCTCCAGGGAAAGCAGGGCAAGGAAATAGGGAGGTGTGCAGGAGAGTGCAATAAACCCGCAGCAGAGAAGGCGGTTTGCCTTTGTTTCAGGTTTCCAGCCCGCGTATGCCCCGAGCAGGGTCCCCAGGGCTGCTCCCAGGAGCACGGATACCCCCACAAAGAGGAGGGTCCAGACAATCCTCTCCCTCAATATCTCGGCTACGGGGCTGTGAAGGTGGTAGGAGTAACCCAGGTCAAAGCGCAGCAGGTCTCCGATGTAAGCAGTAAACTGCTCGTAAAGTGGCCTGTTCAGCCCCATCTCGGCTCTCAGCTCCTCCATTACGGTCTCCGAAACGTAGACGTCCTCTCCTATGAGGTTCTTTACGGGGTCTCCCGGCATAAGCCTGGGGAGCGCAAAGTTGAGGGTGACTATGAGGAGAAAGGAGGCTGCATACCTGAGCACTTTTTTTACCACTTCACGCATTGTATCACCTTGCCGTTTTCAAATCGTTTTGTCGTTTTCAAATCGTTTTGCAGTTTTCAAAGTACTGTCATCCGGAAGCTGCTCCTGCCTCATACCTCATGTAAATCGAGGAAGGTGTCCAGGGTGTAGATTCCATCCAGGCTGTTGTAGTGCCAGCCTTCGAACCTTTTGTTATAGGGCGTGACAACCTTTTTCCAGTAAACCGGAATTACCGGCAGCTCTTCCGCATAATAGTCCTGCAGGGAATACGAACAGGAACACAGGGTTTCGTGATCCGTCGTGTTCAGGAGCTGGTCGCAAAGCCCGGTAAAGGCAGGGTCCTCGATGTATCCGTAGCGTCTGGAGTCGAAGTACCCGGTACCCAGCCCCGCGTGCATCAGCATGCCCCAGGGCGTGGTCCTGGAAAAGACAAGCTCGTACCTGGAACTGTCTTTTCGGTCCCCGTAGGTGTTCCGGTCAACATTTTCGATTTCAATGTCGATTCCCACGGCCCGGAAGTACTCCTGCAAAAGTTCGGCATCCCTTTCGTAGCCAGGGCAGATCATGAGTTCCAGGAGGATATCTTTCCCGCTTTTGTCTTCTACGATTCCGTTTCCATTGCGGTCCTCATATCCTGCCTTTTCCAGGATTTCCCTGGCTTTTTCCGGGTCATAACTGCATTTTTCCGTGGGTTTGTAGTATTCCATGCCCGGGGGGACCAATCCCCTGTTTGGAACGCTTCCGTAGCCCAGGGTATCGAGCTGCATGAGTTCTTCGTAATTGATAGCGCAGGCCAGGGCTTCCCTGAACTGCAGGTCCGAACGGGGGGCTTCGTTTAAGGTAATCCCAAGATAGAAAATTCCGATACTGTCCTTTTCGACAAAGTTGAAGTCCCCCGTTTTCTCCAGACGCTCGATGTTTGCGTAGGGGTAGGAGGAGGCATATTTGTAGTAGGTATCGGCTTCTCCTTTCTCAAGGGCCAGGCAGGCGGCGTCTTCACTTGCGTACCAGTCTACCTCTACCTTATCAAAAGCACAGGTTTTGCCTTTCCAGTACGGGTTTTTCCGGAAAATGAGGCGGGCGGTGTTCAGGTCTACGGATTCTATGTAATAGGGCCCGCAGCCCACATACGGGCCTTTGCTTGAGTATTCCATCGGTTTGTCTATCTTTTCCCATACATGTTTGGGGATAATCATGTAGGTTGCAAATTCCAGGTTGATGCGGGTGTAGGGCTTGTTGAACCTGAAGGTCACCGAGTTTTCGGTCTGCGAAACGGAGGAACTTTCCAGGGTTTCGTTGATCCAGCGGCCTGAAGGTTTTTTTTCTCCATAGTAGAGTATGCTGAACTGTACGTCTTCGGGGGTCACCTTCACCCCGTCGCTCCAGTAAAGGTCGTCCCGGATATAGAAGGTCCATTCCCTGTGGTCTTCCGAAACCTCATAATGATCAGCCAGTCTGCCAACTATCCTGCCTTCTTCGGACATCTGCATAAGGGGAAAATTGGAGAGATGGGCAAAGATGCCCAGGTAGTAGTCTCCCATAAGGGATTCGGATTTTATGACGTTCGGGGTTGCAATCTTCAGGACTTTTTCGGGTCCTGAATCTACTTCCGCATTCACATCCGCATTTGCTTTCGCACCCGGAGTTGCAATCCCCGAACCCTCTTCATCCCCTGAAGGCGGCATTACCAGGAAAAGGCCGCCTAAAAAGAGCAAAGAGAGAGCTGCAATACAGAACAGCTTGCTTTTTGTCCACTCCATACGCCGTCCTCTCCTTAAGCAGAGTTTTTCCTTACATTCACGAAGTTTTCCAGGTTATAGATCCCATAGAGGGGGTCGGCGTACCAGCCTTCGAATTCCCGGTTGAACGGCGTTACCACGTTGTTCCAGTAGAGAGGAATTGCGGGCAGCTCTTCTGCATAGTAGTCCTGAAGTTCGTGTGCGCAGGTTTCAAGTTCTGCAGGGTCCGTTGTTGCCAGGATCTCGTCGCAGAGTTCCAGGAACTCGGGGTCGTCAACGTTGTGCATAACTCCCTGCCCTGTCCTTCTGGAATCGAAGTAACCGCTTCCCCAGCTTGCGTGCATCAGCATTCCCCAGGGGGTTGAACGGGTGACGGTCAGGTCATAGGTATAGCTGTCCTTGAGGGTAAACCAGGTATCTTTGTCGACTGTCCTCAGCTCTGCGGCAAGGCCCACTTCTTCCAGGTATTCCTTGAGCAGTTCTCCTGTGCGGGCATAGTCCGTCCTTACCAGGATTTCAAGTTCGATGTCTTTCCCGTCTTTGTCTTCAAGAATGCCGTTTCCGTTGCTGTCTGCATATCCTGCTTTTTCCAGAGCCTCTCTTGCCTTTTCAGGGCTGTATTCAAGCTTTTCGGTTTCCTTGAATGCCTCCATGGACGGAGGCACGAAGCCGCGGTTCGGGACATCCCCGTACCCGAGGGTCTCGAGCCTGACGAGCTCCTCATAATTTATGGCGTAGGAAAGCGCTTCCCTGAATTCAAGGTCCGAGAGAGGGGCTTTCTTCAGGTTCGGAGCCAGGAAGACAAGTCCGATGTTCGTCTTTTCCAGGAAGTCGAAATTCCCGGTCTTTTCAAGTTGTTCGATGTTCGGGTAGGGGTAGGACCCGGCATACTTATAATATGTGTCAGCATCGCCTTTTTCAAGGGCCAGGGTGGCGACGTCCACGTTCGAGTAATAATGGACCTCCACGTTTCCGAATGCCGGGGCTTTTCCTTTCCAGTACGGATTTTTCTCGAAAACAAGTTTTCCGGCATTGAGGTCTATCAGTTTGAGGTAGTAGGGCCCGCAGCCCACATAGGGGCCTTCGTTTACGTATTCCATGGGGTTCTCAATCGATTCCCATACATGGGCGGGCAGGATGTTATAGGTTGCAAATTCCAGATTGATTCGGGTGTAAGGCTTGTTGAATTTGAAGGTCACGGAGTTGTCTGCATCCGAAAACGTAGAGCTTTCCAGGGTATCGTTGATCCACCTTGCCCAGGGGGTCTCTTTCCCGTAATAGCGGATGGAAAACTCCACGTCTTCCGGGGTTACCTTTTCCCCATCGCTCCAGTAAAGGTCGTCCCGGATGTAAAAGGTCCACTGTGTGTTATTTTCCGAAACCTCATAGCTTTCCGCCAGTTGTCCTACAAGGCGCCCGTCAGCATCCATTTTCATGAGGGGCGGGTTTGAGAGGTGGGCGAAAACCCCAAGGCTGGAATCCCCTATGAAGGATGCGGATTTTATCACGCTTGGGGTCGCTATTTTCAGGACCGAGCCATCGGATTCCGCAGCTTGCTCCAGGTATGCGGCTGCTGCCCCGGCAAGAAACTCCGCTTCAGGCAGTTCTCCTTCTCCTTCTTCTTCTCCCAGGTACAGGACTTTCATGTACAGGATGATGGCATCCGAAAGCTCAGCTTTTGACATCGAGAGGCTTTCTCCCGCACCCCCGCTTCCTGCTGCTCCCGCGGGAAGCACGTTTGCAACGAGCATGAGGATGAGTACGGTTAAGATCATTCCCTGTTTCAATCCCCGTTTTGGTTCTTGTCTCAACCCCTGCTTCAATCCTTTTTTTAATCTCTGTCTTACAGGTTGTTTGATCTCGTGTTTCATCTCACTGCCCCCTCTTTTTTCCGCGTCTCCCATTCCTCACAACCACAAAAACAGCAGCCAGAACTCCGGTGATCCCCGGAAGAATTCCCGCAGGGCTTTTTTCGGCTTCTGCTTTCTGATCTTCCGCAGCTTTCGAATCGGGATCTACGGAAACTTCCGCAGCCCGGATCGTACCTTCTTCCTGGTTCAGGATATCATTCCACCTGCCTTCGAAAGTCCCGCTGCCTGAAGCCGGGGCCTTTACCCTGTAGACGATTTCCCCGTCGTCAAGCACGGAAAAAACAAGGTTCTGCCCTGAAACATCGACTCTTCCGTCTCCGGGATACTCTGTCTCAACATAGGTGAAACCCTCGGGGATACTTTCCACGATTCCTGCAGCCTTGAGCCCGGAAATTGTGAGGGTAACGTCAAATTCCTCATTCGGCGCCGGATTTTCCGTTGAAAAACTTCTTGTTACACCGCTTTCCTCTGCCAATGCCGGAACTGTGAAGGATGCAATAAATAAAATTATGAATATAAGACTCAATAAAAATCTTAAAGTTCTTTTTTTCTTCATTTTGTTTCCATCCTTTAATACGATTGGTAGAACAAATAATTAAAAATCATACAAAAATCTATTTTTTTATGTGATTGAGTTTTAACAATTTCGTGATATAAACCTTTTGATTTTTTTGTTGGATATATAAAAAAACAGATTTTGGTTGTTATTTGTATCTTTAAGGTCAGAAATCCGAGAAAGGAAATAGAGAAATCACTGTATCAATATCCAATTAATTAAAACAGTGCTGGGTCCGAAAAAAAGAAGTTCAAAAAAGATTTTCAAAAATTATTTCAAAAAACGTTTCAAAATTATTTCCTGAATTTCTTCCTTATCTCTGTTTCCCCAGCTTAATACCCCGCTTCATGTTCTCCTGAATCTTCTTTGCCAGTGACTCTTCCGAGTGCAAATATAAGAATGCCGGGAGCCCGCTTTTTGATATAAGGTAGAGGAGGTTTACGGTTGTCCGGTTGAGTTTGGGGGAGTGGTTTAAAATCCCGCTTGTGGAGACTTTTACCAGGGTGTCTATGGATTTTATCCCGGTAAGGAAGGATTTTCTTTCCTGTCTAGGGCTTTTCTCGAAGATCAGGTCTATCCATTCGTTCATCTCTTCTATCAAAGTCTCCCTGGTCAGGTCTTCAGGGACTATGTAATTTCTTCCTTTTTCGATATTCCCGAAAAATTCCCTGAAACTCTCTCCCTCTGCCAGGGTGTACACCTGCCCGAGCTTTCCGGTATGGGTGTCCGTGGTAGCTGCAACACCTTTCCCGAACTTTTCCGCAAGGGCTATCGTAAGCTCGTTTTTCGGCTTCAGCTCGTGCATGTTGTACTCAAGCACGGGAAAGAGCTTTGCAAGCTCCATGACCGTTTCAGGGTCCGGGTCCTGGTGGAAATCCGCCCAGAAAGGGTGGTTGTACAGGAAAGGCAGCTTGTGCTTTCTCAGGTAGCCCAGGAAGCTCTCCATATTCTGTTCCCTTTCCGCAATCTCCCTGAGTTCGATAAACTCTTCCCTGTCAAAGTCGAAGACGTTCACGTGTACCGTATGCCCTACTCTCCCGGGGTCGTACACCGTCATTTCAGCCCCCGTTACCAGCCTCTCCCGCTCCCAGCCCAGGGTTT
Organism: Methanosarcina sediminis; assembly: GCF_052056915.1. GTDB lineage: Archaea > Halobacteriota > Methanosarcinia > Methanosarcinales > Methanosarcinaceae > MTP4. Next base: position 2,915,614 of record NZ_CP195119.1, read on the forward strand.
CGTACGCCCCCACGGTGTCGTGGTCGGTAAAAGTGATGAAGTCCAGCCCCATATCCAGGGCTTTTTGGTAGAGGTTCTCAGGCTTCAGGTCCTCTGCCGGGAGCACGTCAAAGGAACAGGTCGTGTGCACGTGCAGGTCTGCCCATTTCCAGCCCTCAGCCCTGAGCTCCGCTGCTCGCTCAGGTGAAATCATCTTTTCTCTGTAATTCCTTGCCCTACCCCCTGTAGGCATAGAATCCCGATTTATGTCTTTTTATTATTTTTGCGGAATTCTATATTTTCCCGTGTATTATTATATGTCGCTTTTTTAGATTAAGTTTTTCGGGATTTTACGTTTTTCATTTTACTGCTCTCTCAGGTTTAGTGTTTGAAAACGATCTAACTCCCTTCTGATTCATGATGCTTTTTATATCTCATGATTTATTTTTTGAAAAGAGCCGCCAGGCAAGCTGGCGGAGGCTTACCTCTTTTCAGGATTTCTTCTCTCCGGTTGCAGGGTTTTGTTCTCCTGAACTTCATTTCTCGATCTGCAAAAGCCGGGGTATTTTTCAGGAATCTGCTCAATATAGGATTTGATCGGTATTTTCCCGGCACCACTCAATAAATATATATCACTCCTGAAAGTACCTTATATCCATGACCCTTGAGCCCGTGCATATGCGTAAGATCTCGGAGCTGGCAAAACGGATTGACCGGTCGTTTGAGTATGAGGAGCCAAAGACGGCGGATGATATTTATAAGCTGCTCGAGGAGTTGAAGCTTGACGGGAAGGTTATCCTGAAGGCGGTTGACAGGCTGTACCGGGGGATGGTCAGGACGGCGCTGATGGCGCAGTGTGAGGATCCGTATCCGGTAACTTATGCTTGCGACAGCGGGAGTACGAACCCCAAGACGTATGACAGCGGGCTTTTTGTTGATTTTTGTCACTGTGCGCTGGCGGCAACGCCTACCGACCTGGACGTTCAGCGCTATAGGACTATCGTGTGTGCGGCTTATTCTTCTTCCCAGAAGGTGGCAATGCAGTCGACCGAGGGCTGGGAAGAATTCGATGAAGGGATGGGGCGGGCAAAGCTGGTCAGGATTGCACCGGATGAGCTGAAGAAAAAAGCTTCGGATATGGTGCACAGCCTGGCCATGTACCTGGCGGAGTCCGAGCACATCCTTCATATGAAGGACCGGCTGGATCCTGCAGGCTTTTTCATCATGGACGGGCCGATTTACCCGAAGCAGCTCATGTACTGGGTGGTTATGGGGGACGAGGAAGTCCAGCTCCGCCGGAATGATGATGCCCGGAAGATCCTCCAGAATTATATTGATATAATGGACCATTTCCTGGAAAAAAGGGTACCTGTTATCGGGTTCGTGAAAAATCCCCTCGACATGCAGATTATGGACACGGTCCGGAAAAAAGGGGCGGGCTTTGACCTGCCCTGGATGCTCGATACCCAGTTCTTCAGGAACGTCCTCTCCCTGGAAAAAGGTGCCAATGGAGGGTTTGGGCAGGGAACTGAAAATTGCAGGAATGGCAAAACAGGAAATGCAAATAACGGTTCCGGAAACGCTTACATCACTTATACAAACTGGTTCCAGCAGCCCAACAGGTTCTATGAGAAGCTGCTCAACGGGACTTCTCCCCTGGCGGCAGGTGACAAGCTCCGGGACGGGCTCCGGCACAAATTCCCGCCGGAAGATTACGCTTTATGCTTTTTCATGCTCTACGTCCCTTCAAAGGACGTGGTCTTCAAAGTGGAAGCCCCCTACGGGCTTGTAAAAGACGATTTCCTGCGGATGCAGATTACCAAAAAAGTTCTCTTCGACCTCTCTTTGCACGGCTTTCCCCTGACCCTCACGAAAGCGGACCATGTCGCAAAAATCCGGAAAGTGGAGCGGAAAGAGATCGACAAATTCTTTGAAAACATGAATCCAGATACTGATTACAATGACCTGCGGTGGGGTAATATAAGTGAAATTTGAAGACGCTGACATCCTGGCTTTTGCCTCTGGCAAGACGAAAAAAACTCCGGCTCCCGATAAGGACGAAGGGGCCGAAAAAAGCACTGGCATGGAATCCAATACCGGGAGTGAAAATTCCCCGACCGGTTCATATCGAAAAGGCCCGGACACTTTTCCCGAAGACCCTCTGGCTTCCGTTTACGGTGGGGCTGGTGGTACGGTCTCCGGTGCCGGTGCCGGTTCCGATCGGGTCTCAGGTTCCGGCTCCGGTGCCGGTTCCGATCCCGCAGATCTACCCTTCGAGGACTTTGGAGCTTACGATGAAGGCCTCGCACCCTCTTCCGCTTCCGCGGACGAAGCTTTCGGGATCGTGACCGCCGGAATCGACCCTCTGGAAATCACCCCCGCCGGCGCAACGATTACCGGTTACATCTCCTCTTTGCGGAGAAACGAAATCAGGCTTGGGGCTTACGTAGTCGTCCCGTACGAGGGCGGGGAAAAGCTCTTTGCCAGGGTAGGAAAGCTTCAGTACCGGCAGGAGTTTGCAGTGGACGACGCAACAGAACTCCATTCCCGGCGCATGCTTGGAGGCAGGGCAAGCCCGGTAAACGAGGAGGACTACAAGTTTCTGGCTTACCTTGACCCCCTTTGCATCCTTTACCGTAAAGGGCAGGCTTCCCCTCTCTCCCGCAGGATGGCAGACAGGATCCCCCGCCCGAACACCCCGATCCTGCCAGTCCGGGACCGGCTCGAAGTGCAGACAGGGCTCAACATCCCCGAAGAGGGCATCTTCCTCGGGCACCTGAGCGTCGGGGGAGAGCTTGTAAAGACTCATTCCGAACCCGAAACCGTTGCCTACTACCTGCGAAACGACTACTCCATGGGCGATCCCCTGGTCTTCCGGCACATGCTCGTCTGCGGGAGCACGGGGACAGGAAAGACCTTCCTCACCAAAAACATCCTGCGTCAGTTCATGACCGAAAGCAACCGATACAGGCTCCGGAACTCTCCCGACGACAGGGCAAGGAAAAACCCCTGCCTTGTAATCATGGACCCCCAGGACGAATACTCCCAGATTTTTGAGGACAACGCGACCCTGACCGAGGATGACAGGTTCAGGTTTGAGTCCGAAAAGGTTGCATACGGCCGGGTCCCGTCCACTAAAGCTTTCGTTGCAAAGGTGGAAGGGCAGACCTATCCGGGAGACAAGTCCAGGGCCGAACAGCACGAGTTTACCATTCCTTTCTCCCTTGTGGAGCACAACTCCTGGCTGATTGCCGCCACCGGGATGTCCGAACTCCAGTACATCGGGCTGGAACTGCTTCTGGGGGACTTCTTCAAATCAAGTGTGCCGCATACCTACCTGAACTTCATCTCCCACATCGACAACGAAGGTACAAGGTCCTATTATGTAGACAGCGGAAAACTCCATGAGGCCTCTTATGATGGGATTGTGCGGAGGGTCAAGAGCCGCTTCTTCTCGAAAGTTTTTGACCAGGCAGCAACCCCGATCACCGAGATACTTGACCGGATCTTCAAACCCGGACAGGTCTCTGTCTTCCCGACCGAATACATCAGCACCCCCCGCATCCGGGACCTTATCGTGCTCACCATCATGAGCCTAACCGTGGACAACAAGCTCGGTACAACCGGGACTGACGCCATCAAGAACACGCCCATCATCCTTTGTCTGGACGAAGCCCACCGTTACCTCTCCCGCGCCGGAGGCGAACATTCCCGGCTGATCATCTCCCGCTTCGCAGATGCAGCCCGGCAGGGGAGAAAAGAGGGCCTCGGGCTTTTCCTGATCACCCAGGACCCCCAGGACATCGACGACACGGTCTTCAAGCAGGTCAACACGAAACTGATCCTGAACCTCAACAATGATGCAGCCATCAGCTCCCTGAAAGTTCCCAAAGAATACGAGAGGAGAATCCCCTACCTCAAGAAGGGTCAGATGGTAGTGCACAGCCCTGACAACAGCGATATCGTGGAAATAATCGGACTCTCGAACTGCGTTGTGAAACATCAGTGATTGTGAAGTACCAGTTAAATTCTGAAAAAACTGTCCGCAGGACGAAGAACCAGTAAAAAAGTAGTTTCATATGAAGCAGTTTCGGATAAATCAACTTCAGTATATAATTTTTGCAGAAGGTTTTGCACATTGCCTGAATGAAAACAGGCATGTGCTTTGTCTTCCTTTTTCGCGTCCTTTTCTCAACGTTTTTTTCGACGCAGCTATTTATTTTTGACTTTTCAGTTTCTCTTTCTTTTTATCTATTTCAAACCTGGTCGAAAAGGTCTATGTTATCCAGGACGTTCTTTATATTCCAGTAGACGAAATCTTTGTAAGCCTCTGGCTTCGGGATGTCGTAAATCGCCATGCCTCCTACGTTCCAGGCGACATTTGTGATAAGTTCACTCTTCTGCAGGTCGTCCACGAACTCTTTGAGCTTGCTGAAGTCATCGATTCTCTCTCTCCAGTCCGCAGCCCTGAGTTCGCTGTCCTTGTCCTCCGTGGTCATCTCGTATTTCTGCAGGGCAAAAGAATAGGTCTCGAGGAGTTCGATGTTTATGTGTGAGATATTCCTGACAATCGGGGTGCCTTCCCTCATGCTGGCTTTCAGCCTGTCAATGAAGGCAAAGAGTTCAGCAGATTTTAGGGTGTCGTCGGCTAATTTTTCTTTTAAAGCTTTCATCTGTTCTTCCATGGTATTCTACCCCTAGTTAAAAAGGCCCAAATGGCACAAGGTCTCAATGAATGAGAAAGAGTGTAATCCACTCCTCTAAAATAAGATAGTAAGTTTTCTGTATTAAAATTATCCATCATTTATAAAGATAACAGTTAAATATAATTATTTTTATTATGTAGCTCGTATATAACGTCGCCTTTTGGAGCTTCAGCTTCATTAAAAAAGTATAAGAAATCTGGTGGGATAGCGCGGATTTGAACCGCAGTCCAAGCGTCCCAAACGCTCGAGGATGGACCAAGCTACCCTACTATCCCGCAGAGTACCTGCTCTCAAAGGATATTATCCTTTATATATCTTTCGTTAGAAAACGGGTTTGTTCCCTGCGTTTTTTTGTTCTCTTCAGGACATATGTGTACCTTTACCTCCCCTATCTTTCCCATTTTCTTCTCTTTTTTCTTTCCCGTTTACCTTTCCCTTCTACCTTTCCTTTCTCTCTTTACTGTCTTCTTTTTCCATCTTTTTTCCTGTTTTCTATCATTCCCAGCGTCTATAGATGTCGTTTTCTATTCCGATCAGGTCAAGGACTCTTCCGGTCATTATGTCTACAAGGTCTTCGATGGTTTTCGGCCTGGAATAAAAGCCAGGGCAGGCCGGGAGGATGCTTGCTCCCGCTCTTTTGGCTCTGAGCATATTTTCGAGATGGATCAGGTTCAGCGGGGTTTCCCGGGTCATAAGGATGAGTTTTCGTTCCTCTTTCAGGCAGACGTCCGCGGCCCTGGTCAGGAGGGTGTCCGAAATCCCGTTTGCTACTGCCCCAAGGGTCTTCATACTGCAGGGAGCGATGACCATTCCTCCCGTTACGTGGGACCCGCTGGCAATCGGGGCTGAAAAGTCTTTCTGGGCATAGCTCCAGCTTGCAAGTTTTTCTACCTCTCCGGGAGAATAGTCCGTTTCGATTTCTATGATCTGCCTTGCGGCTTCTGTCAGCACCAGATGGGTCCTAACTTCCTTTTCAGCCAGGACTTCGAGCAGGCGTATTCCGTACTGGACTCCCGAAGCCCCGCTTATCCCTACCGTGATTTCCATTATTTCTTCTCCCCCACTGTGTTGTTTGATCTTTTGTAGAAGGTGATGAAGCTTTTTACCATTTCGTCCGAGATCGATACCGTATCCCTTATTTCTTCCGGGGTAATGTCGTCCAGATGGATCCCGACAATGAACACCGTTGTTTGCCGGGTCGCCTTACTAACATGCCTGGCGCCCTGCAGGGCGATCTGTTCTTCCCGGTGTCCGGGGAGGCTGATCACGGACGAGCTTGCTCTCTGGCTCTTTTCGTCAAAAACTCCTACGGCAACTGCCCCAGCATGCTCTTTTCCGCCCATCAGGGTCAGAAGGTAGTCGTTTCCCAGTTTTTTCGCATCAAGTATGAGTTCGGCTCGGCCTACTTTCCTTGTAATCTGGAACAAAAATCTGCCCCTCCAATCTTTTTTCTTTAAGGGAATCTTAACCACAAAAGGTTATTAAGTTTATCAGGGTCTTTGAGGGGTCGGCTTTCAAGAGTCCTTAACTTTCAGATTTTCGCTTTCAGATTTTCGCTTTCAGATTTTCGCTTTCAGGTTTCTATTCTATTTCTCTTTCTGAGTTTTGAACTTTCAGGGCTCTGAGACCCCGACTTTCAGGACCTTTCAGGACACTGGTTGCAAAAATCTTTCAAAAAAGTCTGACCTGTCCTGTTTTTATCCCGGATGGTTTTATTTCCGACTTCATGCCCGGTTTCATGCCTGGTTTTATATTCAGGACTTTCTTAGAGGTCGCTCAGTTTGAACTGTTTTATAGTCTTTTTGACGTCAAAAACTTCTCTTGCAGCTTTGCCAACAGCTTCACAGTGCTCTTTCGGGGTGTAAACTCCCATTCTCCAGTTGTCCATGTGGGCTTGCTGCAGGATGGATACGAAATGAGATGCTTCGTTCAGGGGGACCATCCGGCTGTCGGTCTTTATCAGCGCCCGCATTTCCAGCATCTCCGGCATTTTAGGGATATCAACCAGGATATCTTTCGGGTCCACACCTGCGAGTTCGGCAATCTCGTTTTCTACCCTGGATGTCTTGCCGCGGTGTTTGAGCACGCTTTTTCCAACCGCGTCCAGGCCTGCGTAGAGTGCGCGCTTGTAGAGCTGGCGGGAATCCAGCCTTCTTGCAAGTTCTCCCCCGTGTCCCCTGGATTTCCGCATGGCAGCTACAAGGTCAATGTCGTCCATCTGCCTGAGCCCAACAGGGTCCAGTTCCCCGTTTTCTATCATATCTTCAACTGCTGTAGAACACATGGCTTCCGAGATTCTGGTCACGTGATGGTAATAAACTGAAGTGTTCATCCAGAAGCGGGAGACCAGCAAGGACTCTGCGGCTTTCAGCCCTCCCTGGGCCACGACAAGCCTGTTTTCGTAAAACTGCATCTGGTTGATCAGGCGGTTGTAGTCCACGACCCCGAAGGCAACCCCGGTATAGTGGGCGTCCCGGACCAGGTAGTCCATCCTGTCCACGTCAATCTCGCTGCTCAGGATCTGCCCGATTGAGGTCTCTCCTTTGATGTGTTTTGCGAGGTTCCCGGAGGAGATCCCGTATTTGTCCAGCACATCTTTGATTTCTCCTTTCCCGAGGATTTCCCTCACATCGTCGTGCCTGCGCCGGGTGTATTTGTCGATGATATTCTCGGTCACATGGGAAAAGGGGCCGTGCCCGACATCGTGCAGAAGGGACGCTGCTCTCAGTTCGTTCTTCTTCTCCTCGTCTACGGTGTTGACGTTTTTCATGAGCATGGAGGCGAGGTGCATAACCCCGAGAGAGTGTTCGAAGCGGGTGTGGTTTGCTCCGGGGTAGACGAGGTTGGAATAGCCAAGCTGCCTGACCCTCCTGAGGCGCTGCATCTGGGGGGTAGCCAGAATTTCCTGGACAATCTCGTCCAGTTCGATATAACCGTGCACGGGATCAAGGACGACCGTCATCATTCTTTAGACAGATGTCATTATATATTGCCGTTTCTATTATTCCTAGTACAATCGGTTTTGCAATCGATTCTTGCCCCGGGCGAAAATGAAGGCGAATCCCGGAAGTCAGATCATTAAATCCAAAAGTTCACTCCATGATTGATCAAGCTTTGAATCCAAAGTTGAACCAATCCAGAAAAGGTAACAGGAATAAGGGAATTATCATGATTATATTTTCAGGCGGCACCGGAACTCCTAAACTCCTTGACGGGCTCAGGGAATTTCTCCCTCCCGATGAACTGACCATTGTTGTGAACACTGCCGAAGACCTCTGGGTCTCGGGAAACCTCATTTCCCCTGATCTGGATACAGTGCTCTACCTCTTCTCAGACCAGATCGACCGGAAAAAGTGGTGGGGAATTGAAAGCGACACTTTCCGGACCCACGAACGCATGCAGGAACTCGGGATAGATGAGGGGATGAAGCTCGGCGACCGGGACCGTTCAACCCATATCATCCGCTCTAACCTGCTCAGGGGCGGGGCCACCTTAAGTGAGGCAACCGAAAAGCTCACCTCCCTTTTCAATATCGGGGCAAAAATCCTCCCAATGTCGGATGACCATGTTTCCACTTACATCGAGACCCCGGAAGGAACAATGCATTTCCAGGACTTCTGGGTAGGAAAGCACGGGGAACCCGAGGTTCTTGGCGTGGATATCCGGGGAGTTTCCGATGCCTCAATCCCGAAAAAAGTGTTCGAAGCCTTTGAAAACGATGAACAGGTTCTGATAGGTCCGAGCAATCCCATTACGAGCATCGGCCCGATAATCTCTCTTCCCGGGATGAAAGACCTCCTGAAAAAGAAAAAAGTCCTTGCTCTCAGCCCTATAATTGGGAACGCTCCGGTAAGCGGACCTGCAGGCAAACTCATGCAAGCATGCGGGCTTGAGGTCTCCTCTGTCGGAGTTGCGGAATACTACCAGGACTTCCTTGATGCCTTCATCTTCGATGAAAGGGACAGCGCAGACGAGTACGCCTTCGAAAAGATCGGGTGCCGGGCTTCCAGGGCGGATACTCTCATGACTTCGCGGGAAAAGAGCATGGAACTTGCAGAGATTGTGCTGGAAATCTTCGATGAAATGGGCTGAAGCCTGAAAAGTTTCTTTATATCTTATTTTTCCCTTTCCTTCTTCACCTTCCCTTTTTTTCTCTGGTTTTTGCTCTAGTACTTTTTATCTACATTTCTCTATTTTTTATTTTTTATTTTTTATTTTTTCGCTGTGACATATTTATGGATAAATTAGTAATGTTTATGTATTACTTTATCAGTTATTTGTAATAATTCTGCATATTATTTCTTTTTTTAATATGCATAATTGCGAATTTATCCATTGTTCATATGTTACTCCTGGTTTCATGTCATTTTATGGTTCCAGGGTCTTGAAACTTCATTCTGTGGATTTGATGTTTGAATATTTGGAGAATTATTATGAAACAATTGAAAATGTTGCACTTTACGTGCCTTGCTGCACTTGTTTTCTTGTTGCTTGCCCTGCCTGCATCGGCGGAAGATGACGGGTTGATGACCGATGTTTTTGATGCTGCCGAAGAAGAACTCGGAGTGCTTGATGCAGAAAATATTCTTATCATAACGGACATCGGTTCCCCTGCCGAATCTTATGTTTACATGGATGATTTTTATGGAGAGTTTTACGGGAACGGACTCCTGTATACGAAGAATCTCCTGGTCGTCCAGAACCCGAGAAACAGTCCTCTATGGTTTGCTTTCTTTGATAAGAACAGTGGAAACTGTACTTTTATTGAAGTTTCCTATGGGGAAGGAGAAGAAGGTATCATTTATCAGGTAACTGAAAATATCAACTTTGAGAAACTTTCTGGTAATGCGGATTCCAGGGATGAATGGAATGCTAAGATGGATGAAAAGGTATTCAGGGGCCGCGAGTTTGCAATCGTTACAATCACCAACGCCTGGGCTACAGGAAATCTCGATTACGAACTGATGCAGTGCCTGGAAATTCACAACCATTTCTGCCCCGGAGTTTCCAGCGGTTATGTGCTTGCAAACTGGATGGAGAAGAACTATCCGCTTAATGAAGGCGTAAGTTACACTGTTTTCTCCTGCCCTACCTGGTGTAAGGAAGATGTCTTCGTAAAGCGCTGGGACGCAACTCCCGGAAAGCGGGGTCTCTGGGCATCCGAACTTTCTGATGAAGAAAAAGAAGCTCTTGGTGGGGCTCCCGCTGGAATTTTCGTGGTCTCGGATTCAGGAAACATGAAGGCAGTTGTGCTGGGCTTTGATTTTGATCCTGTCCGTGCAGAATGTGGGGCTCAGGAAGATGATCCTTTCTGGGTTTCAAAGTACCTGATGGACCTCTATCTTATGGATAAGGACAACTGGGACGAGCTTGTTTACGAAATTGAGGTTATCGACATTGATGCCGACACCCTGAATGAAATGAAGCAGGCAGACACCAACCCCTACGTGGTACTCGGGCTGCTCAATCCTGCAGGGACAGTCAATCCTTCGAAAAATGGAATTCCCGGAGTCGGGCAGTGGATGAATGAACCCAAAATCAAGGCAAAGGCCTGAAATCGATAAGGCTGGTAGCCTGGATACTTTTTCCTTTTTCCTTTTTCCTTTTTTCTCTTCGCCCTGATTTTTGCTTTTTCTTTTCATGGTTCTATTTTTTTACTTTATACTCCACGTTTCTTTTGGAACTCCTCTGTCCCCGGTGTCTTTAAATTTATTGGCACTGAAATAATTATTTAATATAAGTTCCTTGCATAAAGTAGAAAGGAATCGGAAATCCAAAATTATATCAATTACTTAGATGTTTCCCGAATATTATATCAACTACTTAGATGTTTCCTGAGTTCGGTTTGTTTTCCCTGATAGCTTATCCGTTCTTTCTGTTTTCGGGATAGTTTCGGGAAGGCAATACTCCCTGAGACATAAAAATATGTTTGAGGTCCGAAGGGCAATATCATTTATATCTCATCTTCATTATCTAGCGAATATTCCGACAGCCAAAAAGAGCTAAGACCATGCTTGAAAGACTGACAAGTTCACTTTTGAATGCTCCTGTGATCAAACGAGGAGAATACAATTACTTCATCCATCCCATTTCGGACGGCGTACCGTCAATTGACCCCCTTCTGGTGGAAGAAATTTCCGATCATATCCTGGAAATCGCCAACATGGATGTGGACACCGTCCTCACGGTTGAAGCCATGGGCATCCCGGTGGCAAATGCCCTGTCCCTGAAAACGGGACTGCCTCTAACTATTGTCCGTAAGCGTCCCTATTTCCTTGAAGGAGAGGTCGAACTTTCCCAGAGTACCGGATACTCGAAAGGGGCACTCTACATCAACGGATTAAAGAAAGGGGATAGGGTTCTGATTGTGGACGATGTTATCAGTACCGGGGGAACTCTCCTTGCCCTGGTTAATGCCCTCAAGAAGATGGGCGTCGAAGTCCTGGACGTTGTCTCGGTTATCGGGCGTGGGGAAGGTTTCCTGAAGTTAAAGGAACTGGGTGTTGAGCCCAAGATTCTCGTCACCATTGATGTTAGCGAGAAAGGTGTGGAGATCAAGGATGTCTGTTGCGATAAGTGAAGCTTTTGATTTCAGGCTTGATTATCTCATCGATGTGATCCGGGATACGGGCGCAAAAGTCGTGGGCTTCCAGTTCCCCGAAGGGCTCAAGCGCAAAGGTCCGGAACTTGCAAGGCTGGTCGAAGAGGCTACCGGAGTGGAAATTATCATTTCCGGAGACCCCTGTTTCGGGGCTTGTGACCTGGACCTGACCCTGCTTGGGTATGTGGACCTCCTTTTCCATTTCGGGCATGCCGAACTTGAGGACACTAAACTCTCCGAAAAGATCTACTTCATCGAGGCCCGCTCTGCGGTGGACATCCTGCCTGTGGTTGAAAAAGCTCTTTTAGAGTTGCGGGATCAGAGGATTGGGCTGATAAGCACCGTCCAGCATGTCCATAAGCTTCAAGGGGCCTGCAAAGTGCTCGAAGCCCGGGGGAAGACCTGCGTGCTCGAGCGCGGGGATTCCAGGCTTGCCTACCCCGGACAGGTGCTGGGCTGCAATTTTTCGACTGCAAGGGCAGAAGCCTGTGATGAGTACTTATATATAGGAAGTGGGGATTTCCACCCCCTGGGCGTAGCCCTTTCCACAAAAAAGCGCGTTCTTGCTGCAGACCCTTTCTCCGGGGAAGTCCGGGAAGTCGACCCTTCCAGGGTGCTCAGGCAGAGGAGTGCGGTTATTGCCAAATCCCTTGACGCGGAAGTTTTCGGGATAATCGTTTCAAGCAAAAACGGACAGGCAAGAATGGACCTTGCAACTTCCCTTAAAAAGCTTGCAAAAAAGCATGGAAAAGAGGCTCATCTTATCCTGATCGACCTTGTGACGCCCGACCAGATGCTCCAGTTCAAGGTAGGCGCTTTCATAAATACCGCCTGTCCCAGGCTGGCTGTCGATGAGGTCGGACGCTTTCCCGCCCCGATGCTAACTCCCCAGGAGTTTGAGATCGTACTGGGAGTCCGGGAATGGGAAGATCTCGTACTGGATGAAATCACGGAAGAGCCGTTGCAGCTGAAACAGAAGCATCGAAGCTGAAACAGAAGCATCGAAGCTGGAACATAACCTGGATTTTACCCTTAATTTTCAGGTGGACAGGTATATATTTATAATGTATGATGAAGCAAAATGAAACAGAGAAAACTTGAAATGCTGCTGGAGGAAATCGAGGGCTTTGCAGAGCCCGAACTCGAGCTTGAGCAGTATCCGACTCCTGCTCTCCTGGCTGCGGAAATCCTGCATTTTGCTTATATGCAGGGGGATCTTGCAACTTCGGTTCAGGACCTGGGCTGCGGGACCGGAATCCTGGCAATAGGGGCAAAGCTCCTGGGAGCGGAAAAGGCCGTGGGATATGATCTGGACCCAAAAGCCATCGAGCTTGCAAAAAATAATGCTGAAAAGTTAAGAGTAGAGGTCGAATTTGTCTGTTCGGACGTTTCGGAAGTGACCGAACATGTCAAAACAACGCTTATGAACCCTCCTTTCGGGGCCAGGGTCAAAGGCAAGGACAGGCCCTTTCTTTCGGCAGCGTTAAGAACTAGCGAGGTTATATACTCAATCCACAACCGCGGGAGTCTTGCTTTTATCCAAAAGTTCATTAAGCCTGCGGTCATTACACATTCTTACGTTGCAAAGTTTCCCATCAAACGGACTTTTGATTTCCACAAAAAAGAGCGAGAAATTATCGAAGTGGAGATTTACAGGATTGCTGTTCCATAATGCGAAAATCCTTTCTCTGAGCCGTTTTACGGGAATGCGGGTCGAAAATATACAGCATGAATTCACAATATAGAATGCATACGTAGAATGTATACATAGAATGTATACATAGAATGTATACGTAGAGTATTTACGTAGAGTATTTAATTTGTGCTATAGGATGCATAAAGTCAGATACATTACATCAAATCCACAAAATCATATGGCATCAGATGTGTAATGTGGAGGCATCAGATGCGTAATGTGGAATGCATATCTCTGGGATACCCATCTCTTAAATATATAATCTCTGAAACGTGCATTCTGTCGTGAATGCATGTCAATGTGTGCCAGGGTGTTTCGAGACCTATATACGTGCGCCTAACCCGATGCCTGCCGGATACCTACCCGGATGCCGTACCTGCAGAGAAGAGATATTTCAGGCATCGCTGAATTTCCCTTTAAACTCTCCTTCAGGAGAGAAATATCATACCGGGAAAGTTACTATTTACTATCATTCGAATGAGGGATTATGATTAGAATCCGAAAAAATAAAACTACACGAAAAAAATTAACCGGTCCTCAAACCGGAAAGCCAGTTGCCGAGAAAGCGGGGCCAAAAGCCACAGAAAATAAGGAGCAGGGCAAAAAAAGAAGGTTCCCCTACTCAAAAGATTCGAGAGGACAGAAGGATATGAGAGGAAAGAGGGATACGAGGCCTTCTCCAAGGTTTCCGGAAGAACCCAAAGTAAGGGAAGAGGATCTTGAAAAGGGGGCTTTTGTCTTACCCGGGGAACTTGTCGGGACTACCGAGGAATTCAGGGCAGGAGAAGGTACAACCGTAATTACGGGTGACATCTATTCCAGCGCTACCGGGTACGTATACATTGACAGAAAATCCCGGATTGTCACTGTCCGGCCTTCCACAAACACCCCTAACATAATGAAGGTAGGGGACATCATTTTCGGGAAGATTACGGATGTCCGGGAATCCGGGGCAATGGTTGAGTTTGCAGGGATCGAAGGCAAAGCCGACAGGAAAATTGTTAATGCGACAAGACTTGGAGATATCCATGTTTCTAATGTGCGTGACTCCTATGTCAAGAGGCTTGCTAACGAGTTCAGGCCCCTGGATATCGTTCGGGCCAGGGTAATTGACCTCGATAGGCTTCGCCTCACAACAGCCGAGAACTCCCTGGGTGTCATGAAAGCCTACTGCTCAAACTGCAAAGGGGAACTCGTACTAGACAAAGACAGGAAAAAGCTTAAATGCCCGGTCTGCGATAGAACTGAAACCCGTAAACTTGCGGTTGACTACGGGAAGGGAATTAAATAAGTTTTCTTTTCTCTTCCGAACCGTATTTAGGGAAAATTCGTATGATTTATTCACCATTTACAGGTGATCACCTATGGAACTGAACATTCTTTCCAAAACAGATAAAGAGCTGGAAGTCGAATTTAAAGGTGAGACTCACACCCTCCTCAATATGCTTAGAGCAAACCTTGTTGCGGATGAAAGGGTTGAGATCGTCTATTACGACATGAAGCACGTGAGCATCAGCGACCCCATTCTCTTCATTAAGACCGACGGTACGGACCCGATCCAGGTTTTAAGGGATGCAGCCTCAACTCTGGTCTCGGAGTGTGAAGAGTTTACCGAAGTCTTCAGCAAGGCCGTAAACGCTTGAAAGGCTTGAAAAGCCGGGGCTTTTGGCTTATTAGCCTTGCCCCTGATTTTTTCCTGACTATCTTTTTTTCCGGCTACTTTTCCTTTGACCACGTTTCTTTGACCACGTTTCTTTGACCACGTTTCTTTGACCACGTTTCTTTGACCACGTTTCTTTGACCACGTTTCTTTGACCACGTTTCTTTTATTCCGTTTTCTTTTCTTCGGTCTAGTTTTTTCTTCCTTGATAACCTTTCTTTTGACTATTTTTTCCTGTTAGTTAGCCCGTTTTTGTCCGTCGAGCTTTTTCCAACCTGCTTTGGGGCTTTTTCAATACTTTTTTTGCAATACGTTTTTATGAGTGCCCTGTGTATCACTAGGTAAATCAGCAGCGTACAGCAGGTACAACCAATTATCAGTTTGTTTCGAGGTATTGGGAAAATGACACTTGACGACTCATATCTTCAGAAATTCGGTTTTATCAAAAGAGAAACTCTGGGCAGCATTAACATTGACCCTCTTCAGACCGGGGGGCTACTAACCGAAGCTGCCAAACAGGCTCTCATGGAATGGGGGGACGGGTATTCGGTCTGCGACTACTGCGCCGGGGTCCTTGACCTTGTTAAAAAGCCTCCCATCCAGGAATTTGTGCACGGTGCACTCCCTGAATTCCTGGGCTGTGACGAAGCCAGGGTTACGAATGGAGCCAGGGAGTCCAAGTTTGCAGTCATGCATTCTATGGGAAAACCCGGGGACTGGCTTGTCCTTGACGGGCTTGCCCACTACTCTTCCTATGTTGCAGCCGAGCGGACCGGTCTGAACATCAAAGCCGTTCCCCACTCTGGGAGCCCTGAATACAAGCTTGACCCCGAAGGTTACGGGACAGCAATCGAAGAGGTCATCAGGGAAAGCGGAAAACCCCCCGCCCTTGCCCTTATAACCTATCCGGACGGGAGTTACGGAAACGTGCCTGATGCCAAAAAGATCGCATCCATCTGTCATGAGTACGATGTCCCCCTGCTCCTGAATGGGGCTTATGCCGTGGGCAGGATGCCTGTAAACGGAAAAGAAATCGGGGCGGATTTCGTTGTGGGCAGCGGGCACAAGTCCATGGCAGCTTCTGGACCGGTAGGGGTCCTCGGCGTAAGCGGAGAGTATGCTCCCACCGTCTTCAGGAGATCCGTGCATAACAAGGCCAAGGAAATCGAACTCCTCGGCTGCACTGCCCGGGGAGCCACCATCATGACCATGATCGCTTCTTTCCCCGAAGTCGTAAAGCGTGTTCGGAACTGGGACCAGGAAGTCGAAGACGCCCGCTGGTTCTCATCAAAGCTTCAGGACATGGGCTTTATCCAGCGCGGGCAAAACCCCCATTCCCACGACCTTATGTTCTTCGAAGCGCCCGGTTTCTATGAGATCTCCCAGAAAGTCAAAAAGGGCAGGTACTTCCTCTACAAGGAACTCAAGAGCCGGAAAATCCACGGCATCAAGTCCGGGCTCACCAGGTACTTCAAGCTCAGCACTTTCGGGGTTGGCAGGGAAAAGCTCGGTGTTGTTGTTGATTCCTTTGAGGAGATCCTCAAGAAATACGAGGACGTTTGAGCCTGTTTTCTAGTGGTCAATTTGTATTTGGACGATTAATTTTTGAATCCCGGGAACAGCTATGACCATGTGCTGAATCCCGGGTAACATGAATTCTCTGTTTCTTTCTTTTCTTATTTTTCCGGTTTATGGTTTTTCAGTGCTCCCTTACTCTTCGATTGATATTGTTTCTCTTTAGTCCAGGAACTGGCTAGTCTGGGAAAACTTTAATTTGACCTGTCCCATCTGACCCCGGAAAACGTATTTTTCCCGCGAAGAGATTCAAAAGCCTTCGCCAGCTTGCCTGGCGGCCCTTACAAAAAAGCAACAAAAATAAAAAAAATAAAAATTAATGTTCTTTTAGTTGAGTTTAAAATTCTTGGTTTTGTTTTTTTCTTCTTTTTGTCCTGTCCAACTTTTATTTTGTAAAGGCCGGGCTCCTTCGTCGCCCGTGGACAAGAAAGACAAAATACGGTTATTCCGGTTGTACGGGGTCTTAGTCCAGAATTTAGAGCCAGCCTTTGCCTTTATTCGATTTAATAACATCAACTGAATAACAAAGGACTATCGGTTTTTCTATAAGATTTTGATTTTGAAAATACCTGAATTCGAAGAACGTTTCATTTGGAATGAGGTCTTTGTCGCAAAAATACTCATTAATAATGATATCTTTATTCCTTATGTACTCATTTAGAATGAAATTTTTATTACCTATATATTCATTTAGATTGAGAACTTTATTAGTTTTACCTTCATTCAGAATGAGGGTATTGTCAATCTAACCCTCATTCTTGATGAGATACATTTTGAAAATCTCTTCGGAATGAAGTACTAACGCCGGCAGAGGGTGAATTCTATGGACGCAAGGATATTGAGAGAACTTATACGTGAGCAAAAGGTGGATTTTGAATCCCCGGGACCTGAAGGACTTGTGGAAAGGCTTGTAGAAAGGGACGTCCTTGAAAAGGTTTCGGGACTTTTAAAACTCCCTCATGTTCTGGTTATCTCTGGTATGAGGCGTTCCGGAAAGAGTACTCTTCTAAAGGAGATCCGTAATAATTTTTTTAGGGATGAACAGGTCTACTACCTTAATTTTGAGGATGAGCGCCTTATAGGTTTCAGCGCAGGGGACTTTAATCTTCTTTATGAGACATTTATCGAACTTTTCGGGAAACACCGGATTTTTTTCTTTGATGAAATCCAGAATATTGAGGGCTGGGAACACTTTGTCAGAAGGATGTATGATAAAGGCTTCAAGTTTGTTATTACGGGTTCCAATTCCTCCCTGTTAAGCCGGGAGCTCGGGAGCAAATTGACCGGGCGTTACGTCGGAGTGGAACTTTTTCCCTTTTCATTCGGGGAATTCCTGAAATTCAAAAATATTCCTGTGCCTGAAAAGCCATTAACCGAAGAGAGGGGTTTGATAAGGGGTGCTTTCAATGAATACCTGGAAAAAGGAGGCATCCCTGAGTACCTTCGTTTTGAAAATTCCGAACTCCTGAAGACCCTTTATGACAACATCCTGTACAGGGACATTCTGGTCCGCTACGGGCTCGGTGAAGAAAAGGCTTTCAGGGAACTTGCTCTTTACCTTTTCTCCAACTATACTTCCGAGATCAACTACAGTAAACTCCAAAAACTTCTGGGCCTTGGCAGTGCGAACACGGTCAAAAACTACGTTGGCTATCTGGAAAACTCCTACATGGTCTTCACGATACCCAGGTATGATTATTCCCTGAAAAAGCAGATATATTCTCCCAAAAAAGTATACGTAATCGATTCGGCTTTCATAAACCTCGTATCCTTCAAGTTTTCCCGGGACAGGGGAAAATTGCTGGAAAACCTGGTATTTCTGGAACTCAAAAGGAGAAACCGGGAGGTCTATTTTCATAAGGGTAAGCAGGAATGTGATTTCATTGTTACCGAAAATAAGCAGCCTGTGGAAGCCATCCAGGTAAGCGTTTCTCTGGATGATAACAGGGAACGGGAATACGGTGGACTCCTTGAAGCTCTGGAAGCTTATGACCTGGATTCCGGTCTGATCCTGACTGAAAATGATGAATTTGAAGAGGTTTCCCGGGGCAAAACTATTGTGGTGAAACCAATCTGGAAATGGCTTCTGGAATTATTTTAAACCATGGACCCTAGATAAGCAAAGCTAAAAGAGTTTTGCTTGCGTGTAACCATCGTTTTCCGGTCACATGGAAAAATTCAAAAGATTAAAAGTTGAGCTTTTATTTTTTAAAGCTGGCCTTTCCAGCTTGATTCTTACTTCTTCATCTCAACGTTTTCCAGGTACCCTTCTCCCCTTGGTGTCGGGAAGTAGTATACCGTCCCTTCCTTTTCTTCCTTTTCGATGTAAAGGGCATCTTCGAGCATGCTGAGGTGGAAATTGGCCATGGAACTGTTCAGGTTGAATTCCTCTTTTATTTCTTCATAAGACTTCTTGCCGCTCCCAAGGGTGATCAGGATGTTTCTACGGGTGTTATTCTGGAGAGTCTTTAACCCGAATTTGTGGTCTTCAGTGGGGTTTCGCGTTAATTTTCCTTCACGCTTCATTCTTTCGAGCCATTCTTCTTTTTTCCTGGCATTTTCTTCCGGATCCATATCTGATCAGTAATATATTTGCGAGAACAATTAAATACATTTTTAATTATTCGAACCGTTCAATGGAGTTTCCGGATTTTTCCTTATTTTTTTCCCTAATTCCCCGGGTTCAATCTGGCTTAATTTATAAATAGCCTGAAGGTTTTTTTACTTTCCATGAAGCTAAATCCCGAACTCGAATCCCTGGATACCCTTGCAAAAGTCATCCTCACCGCCGCCCGCACTGCCCCGAAAGGCAAGGGCATAGACGACATCGTGACCTGTCTCCTTGACCCTGAAGAAAAGGCCGAACTCGCAGGCAAGATGGAAGAGCTGAGCAAAATCAAAAGCCTCAAATTCCTGCTCCGGGACGCTCAGAACGTCAGGGACTCGGATTCCATTGTCCTGATTGGCATGAAGGCCTCGGGTGTGAGCAACCTGGACTGCGGAGCCTGCGGCTTTGCGACCTGCAAAGAGATGCTCGCGCATGAAAAGGTTCAGAAGGAATTTCTCGGGCCCCAGTGCATGATCAAGTATCTGGACCTCGGGATTGCCGTGGGTTCGGCCGCCGCAAAGGCAAAAGACCTCTGCATCGATAACCGTGTGCTGTATTCGGCAGGGGCAGCGGCCTGCTACTTCAAGATGATCGATGCTGATGTGGCAATGGGGCTTCCGCTGAGCGTGAAAGGAAAGAACATTTTCTTTGACCGGAAATCCACAAGATAAGTTCCGGGCTGAATTGCTGTAAAAAGTGTTAAAAATAATGAAAGGAAGTTGAAAGTTATAAAATTTTTTACTCTATCTTTTTTACTCTATCTTTTTTACTCTATCTTTTTTACTCTATCTTTTTTACTCTATCTTTTTTACTCAGTCTTTTCACTCAAGCTTTTTTAATTTGCCCCGGAGTCTCCTTAGATTCTTTATCCTTCACTTCCTTTCCATCAATGGTAACAGTGAACTCTACCGTGTCTCCAGGTTCAAGTTCAATTCCTTCAAGAACTATTGATTCATCGTAAATCAATATCAATTCATCATCCAGAATCTCTACACTTGAATATTCTACGTCACTTTTTTTAAGCTCATCATTGACATAGACATTGAGATCAATTTCGTTGGAGTCTAATGGAGTTACTGAATACTTATTTTTCTTCGTGTCTACAACAATCAGTACATTCTCAAGATTTTCGCCTACTACATATTTGCTCCATGCACTTGCAGCAGGCAAAAACATACTTGCTAAAACAAGTAAAATTCCGAAGCAAATTGTTATATTTCTTTTAGTTCCCATTTTCATTTTCCCCTGTGTTTTTCCCACTTGATTTTTTACCGTACTTGATTTTTTACCGTTATTCCGGATTTGAATAATTCTTTCTAATTATATAATTTTTGAAATCATGTTCAGAAATAATGGTCCTGTTAATGTGCCTCTTGATCGCTTTTTTGATGCAATCTCAACTCCTCACTTTTCCTGTAAATTTATATTTTGCAGCCGGAGATGTCAAAAAAGTGAAAGGTGACTTCGGCATCGTTTCCGGTCTTCTTGAAGATGATAAAAAGGCCTGGCATGAGGATAAAATAGAATAGTTAACAGGGTCGGGAGTTTCATATTTTTTCCTTTTTTATGCACAAAAAATCAGTGTGTATTAAGCACAATTTCAATCTTAGTTTTATGTTTCCTGATTCTTGATGCACAATGCTTCTGTTGCATGCGATTTTTTGAATCCCATGGTGGATTCTCTATCTCAAAAATATAAAAAAGGAATTTTTTGGCTCCCACCGGATGAGTATTATATCCGGGAATCTAGCTCTGCTCTCGGTACGTTGCGGCAAAGAAAGGTTTCTCTACATAAAAACGCTGTATCGGCGGATGAGCCACAAAAAAGGTAAAAAGAAGAAAATTGAAGGTAAAAAGAAGAAAATTGATGGTGAAAGTTGAAGGTATAAATTTAAGGTAAAAAAGAAAGTTGAAAGTTTCAGGACCTTGTCAGCGTTTTCTGACAGGTATTACTTACTGTCATTACCTGAAATCCTTCGGTTCCTCGAAATATTTGTTTTCCGGAAGAAAACCCTGGATTATTAACCTTTTCCTTAGATGAAATGGATCAATTATTCAAGAAATAGATGAACTAAAAGGCAGTTTAAAGAGGGACAATATCTGCTTTTCACAAAAAAGAAAGGGCACAGGCAATGCCTGAACCCTGAATTTCTTATCCTGCTTCAGTACCTTTCCGGTGCCCAGAAGCAATACCCGTTGTTGTACCAGTCCAGCCACTCGTAGAGCGGTTCACCTTCCTTCCATTCTTTACTGTTTCCTTTTACCTTACTGCCTATTGGATTTTCTTCCATCCATGCATCGGCCTCGGTAATGAAATCAATGCCTGCTTCCTCTGCACATTTATCGTATTCGTTGCCTATCAGCACATTCAGCTTGGCAGCCACAAGAGCAGGGAACATGGTGAAGGTCTTGTCCTTCTTCACCGGATCCATCATGTAATCTATTGCATCATCTCTCGGGTAAATTATTCCTCCTATCTCGATTTCATCCACAGGCCACGCCTCCGGGTGGTTCTTCCAGTATCCCGGAGTTCCGACTCCCGGTGCATCGATACCAAAATAGTGGCTCGGATCTGTGTCAGTGGCTGTCATGCCGTCGTAATCGCCTGTTGCAGTTCCGTTGTTTGCGTACTGTCCTACCATTGCAGTACCCGTGGCTGTGCATGTAGTGGACTCCCCGATATCAAGGGAGCCAATCGTGCAGATCGTACCCAGTTGGTCGTCAGTTACCACGACATTCTCCAGCTTGACGTCCCCTATGTTCGTGACCACATAGGTCCATTCGATGGGCGCACCCACCACATATGATGATCCCGGCGGTTCGTCTGAATCTTCGCCGTTGGTGTACTTTTCGATGTCAATTGCCGGAGTTACTCCGAAATACCTTGCATCATCGTCATTGGATGTGTAATCCGTTCCTTCATACGTTCCTGTCGCATTTGCCGTGTTAATGTGTTCCCCAGCTTCCGCTGTTATAGGTCCTACGTAACACGATGCCGACTCTCCCGGTGCCAGGTCTCCAATATTGCATGCAGCCACTTCCGTTGGGTAGAGGTCATCTGCCAGCGTAATTCCTGTCAGTGTTACAGTTCCTGTGTTCGTCACCGTGTAATTGTAATACACGTCACTTCCCACCAGGACATCCCCAAGGTCGTATTCTATCCATGTCGAATTGTCATCACTGATCTGCTTCTGCAATGTCAATTCTGGAGTTACTCCGAAATACCTTGCATCATCGTCATTGGATGTGTAATCCGTTCCTTCATACGTCCCTGTCGCATTTGCCGTGTTAATGTGTTGCCCGGCTACAGCTGCTATAGGTCCTATGTAACATGACGCGGACTCTCCCGGTGCCAGGTCTCCAATATTGCATGCAGCCACTTCCGTTGGGTAGAGGTCATCTGCCAGCGTAATTGCTGTCAGCGTCACCGTTCCTGTGTTCGTCACCGTGTAATTGTAATACACTTCACTTCCGACCAGTACATTCCCAAGGTCGTATCCTACCCATGTCGAATTGTCATCACTGATCTGCTTCTGCAATGTCAATTCTGGAGTTACTCCGAAATACCTTGCATCATCGTCATTGGATGTGTAATCCGTTCCTTCATACGTCCCTGTAGCATTAGCCGTGTTAATGTGTTCCCCTGCTACAGCTGCTATAGGTCCTATGTAACATGACGCGGACTCTCCCGGTGCCAGGTCTCCAATATTGCATGCAGCCACTTCCGTTGGGTATAGGTCATCTGCCAGCGTAATTCCTGTCAGCGTCACCGTTCCTGTGTTCGTCACCGTGTAATTGTAATACACCTCACTTCCGACCAGTACATTCCCAAGGTCGTATCCTACCCATGTCGAGTTGTCATCACTGATCTGCTTCTGCAACGTCAATTCTGGGGTTATCCCGAAATACCTTGCATCATCGTCATTGGATGTGTAATCCGTTCCTTCATACGTCCCTGTCGCATTTGCCGTGTTAATGTGTTCCCCAGCTTCCGCTGTTATAGGTCCTACGTAACACGATGCCGACTCTCCCGGTGCCAGGTCTCCAATATTGCATGCAGCCACTTCCGTTGGGTAGAGGTCATCTGCCAGCGTAATTGCTGTCAGTGTTACAGTTCCTGTGTTCGTCACCGTGTAATTGTAATACACGTCACTTCCCACCAGGACATCCCCAAGGTCGTATTCTATCCATGTCGAATTGTCATCACTGATCTGCTTCTGCAATGTCAATTCTGGAGTTACTCCGAAATACCTTGCATCATCGTCATTGGATGTGTAATCCGTTCCTTCATACGTCCCTGTCGCATTTGCCGTGTTAATGTGTTGCCCGGCTACAGCTGCTATAGGTCCTACGTAACATGACGCGGACTCTCCCGGTGCCAGGTCTCCAATATTGCATGCAGCCACTTCCGTTGGGTATAGGTCATCTGCCAGCGTAATTCCTGTCAGCGTCACCGTTCCTGTGTTCGTCACCGTGTAATTGTAATACACCTCACTTCCGACCAGTACATTCCCAAGGTCGTATCCTACCCATGTCGAGTTGTCATCACTGATCTGCTTCTGCAACGTCAATTCTGGGGTTATCCCGAAATACCTTGCATCATCGTCATTGGATGTGTAATCCGTTCCTTCATACGTCCCTGTCGCATTTGCCGTGTTAATGTGTTGCCCGGCTACAGCTGCTATAGGTCCTACGTAACATGACGCGGACTCTCCCGGTGCCAGGTCTCCAATATTGCATGCAGCCACTTCCGTTGGGTATAGGTCATCTGCCAGCGTAATTCCTGTCAGCGTCACCGTTCCTGTGTTCGTCACCGTGTAATTGTAATACACCTCACTTCCGACCAGTACATTCCCAAGGTCGTATCCTACCCATGTCGAGTTGTCATCACTGATCTGCTTCTGCAACGTCAATTCTGGGGTTATCCCGAAATACCTTGCATCATCGTCATTGGATGTGTAATCCGTTCCTTCATACGTCCCTGTCGCATTTGCCGTGTTAATGTGTTCCCCTGCTTCCGCTGTTATTGGTCCTACGTAACATGACGCTGACTCTCCCGGTGCCAGGTCTGCAATGTTGCATGCCGCTACTTCCGTTGGGTACAGGTCGTCTGCCAGTGTAATTCCTGTCAGCGTCACCGTTCCTGTATTCGTCACCGTGTAATTGTAATACACGTCACTTCCCACCAGGACATCCCCAAGGTCGTATTCTATCCATGTCGAGTTGTCATCACTGATCTGCTTCTGCAACGTCAACTGTGGAGCTGAAGGACAGAAAGTGCCGTCATTACGGGTAGAAGCGGGCGCTGTCCAGGAGTTGAGGATAGACGGACCTGCACCTCCCAGATCACTCACGTCGATCTCGTAGATTGTGCCTGTATTCTTATAGAGGAAGACGGTATCTCTGACAATGTCGAACCAGGCGGCACCATAGGGGCCACGTGGGAGAGGAGTACCTACTAAATCATAATCTGTTCGATCACCGGTTGTGGTATTGAGAACGGAGAGTTGAGCAGGTGTTCCGGAGCCATTTCCCCACTGGTCGCCGCCGTAGAGCAGCCCGTCATTCGGGTTGTAGGCCCAGTCGTTGACCCAGGCATTGTCCCCGGTGATGCTGACGTTGGTCACGGCGGGCAGCGGGTTTGGCGGCCCTGCCCAGCTTCCCAGATCGAGCTTGTAGAGTTTCAGGTTGTATCCGAGTGTAGTCTGCGGATCATCACTTCTCGCGCCGAATGTGATGTACATGGTGTTGCCGTCGGCTGAGATGTCCCCTGCATCGAACCGCGTCTGTACGCCCGTCGGCAGGCCCGGTGGAAGACCAAGGCCTTCGATGTTGCCGTTGGCATCGATCCGGATGATCTGGACAATTCCGTCACCATATCCTGTCCCCTGAAGCTGGACGGCGTACAGGAGTCCGTCCGTTGAACGGTAACCCATGTTATTGTATTCTATTGTGGCGGTGGGAAAAACTTGGGTCAGTGTGGCTGATCCGTCCGTCAGGGTGACATTGTAGAGATTTGCTAGTTGGTCCTGGACGACGAATGCCTTGCCGTCGCAGGTGAATGGTTCGGCCGCAGCAGTTTCTCCGAAGTAGTGGCTCGGATCCGTATCGTTATACTCTACTCCGTTGACTGTTACGTTTGCTTTTCCTATGTTCTCATACTGTCCTGCCACCGCTGTTCCTGTTTCAGTACATGTATTGTTGTATGTTCCTGCCGGAAGAGAAGCAATCGTACATATGACTCCCAGCCTGTCGTCTGTTACCAGTACATTCGTCAGGTCGACATTTCCTGTGTTAGTTACGTTATACGTCCACGTTACCGTGTCTCCAACCGTAATTGACGGTCCCGGTGATGTGTCTGCATCTTCTCCGTTCGTTGATTTCTCTATGGTTAATGCCGGTGCCACTGGCCCCCCCGCGCAGGCCGTCGCGTCGACGTCGACAGAATTTGGCCCGTCGATGAAGATGCCCAGGGTCGGGGTACCTGTCGGATCATACACCGGAAAGATCCCGCCAATTTGGTTGTTCTCGTAAAGGTAGAGTGTCCCGTCAAAACCGAACCAGGCGCCACCGTATCGGAATGGCCCATTTAGAGCTGCGGGAAGGCCGGCTAGGGGCACATCGGTCCGGATGCCCGTTGTGGGGTCCAGGATGGCGAGCTCGCCGTAGTCCTGGTCGGCGCCGTAGAGCAGCCCGTCATACCTGTTGTAGGCGAAGTCGTTTACCCTGCCGACCGGTCGAGTATTTGTGCCAGCACCTGTGATGGGAATGGTCGCGACCAGGGTAAGAGTATCGAGATCGATCACGTAGAGGTTCGGATTCCCTGTGGAAGTGCCCCCTCCGGAGTCGGTCAGGTACATATATTTGCCGTCTGCCGAGATGTCCCCGGCATTCAGGTTGGAACTGAAAACACCGCTTCCTGCTTCAGGGCTTATCGGCATGCCAGGAATTGGCGTAAAGGTAAGGGTGCCGGTTGCGTCGATCGTGACGAGTCCGGCCGATACATCAGGAGTGGTAGTCGCAATCCGCCAGCCGTAGAGCAGGCGATTTGTAAACCGAAAGCCCAGGTTGTTGATCCTGCCACTGTAATTGCCCGCATCAACACCGGGGATGGGGGCAGGGTTGGGGATCTTGGTGAATACAAACGGGCTGACTGACTGGTTAACCTTGGTCAGCCAGGACTGTTCGACCCCTCCCGTCGGGTTACCGCCCGTGCCCTGGATGACGTACGCCGTTTCATCGCATGGGAATGGTTCTTGTGCCGAAGCAGTCCCGGAGAGCATAGCTAGAAGGGCTACCATGGCTAACAAAAAGGTTATTTTTCTGGATGTAATCATTTATTGACATCTCCTTTTAGTCTCTGGGAATTGAAATTTCTGTTTGATGTCTCTGATTTGCTGTTGAAATTCTACTGTATTGAAAAAGACTGATATCTATCTGGAATCAGAGATAATCGCTGTTTAGCCTGTGTTTGCAAGGTGAACTATTATTTGCAAAGTTAATCGTGAAAATGTGACCGTAAAACCATTAAAAATCCAAAATAAATCGCTTCATTTCATGTAGTCCTGTTGGAACCACCCCCGTGTTTTTCCCCATATGATAATTGATCTGTGCCGCTATTCCCTTTTGTTCATTCCTATAATATAATTTTGGAATTTATATTCAGTATTTAATATTCTGGTATGATGTCTAATGATTACTTTTTTTAGGAATATCCAAACCCCTGATTATTCAATGAATTTTAACTTAGCAGCGCGAACCATTGACAAATTTATGATTTATTATGGCGTCATTTTTATTTTTTGGAGATTATAATCGGGCAGTACTTAAAGAAAAAAGGGAAAATTTAACGGGGGACAAGTTTACAATTCTATGTTTTATATATAATTCTCACTATATTATTAGAGATTGAAACACACTCGTTTTGTCTTGATTAAGTGTTGTGGGTTAACTTCACTCCTGGCGTATCATATGTTTTATTGAAATTCAAAAATATATTCAATAATTATAATAAAAAACAATTCACAAGTATCATGTGTTTTTTCAATGGATGATCAAGTACCTTGACAATGGGGCAGCTCAGGGCTTGATATGGCAAAGGATTTCCGAATCAACAGATGGATCTTGAAAAGCGAAGGTAAAATGAGAATGTATAGGGAGAAGGTAAAAAAGAAAAGGAAAGTTTCAGGAGCTTTGCCCGTTTTTAAACTTTTAGGCTTTTAAGCTTTCACCTGAAATCCTTCAGCCCCTCGAAATCAAGGGTTGCAAAATAGTCCTCGATGGTCTCGGCTCTCCGGATCTGCACGACGCTTCCGTCTTCCCTCAGGAGGAGTTCGGCTGAGCGGAGTTTTCCGTTGTAGTTGAAGCCCATGGCGTGCCCGTGAGCCCCGGAGTCATGGATTGCCAGGATGTCGCCGATTTCGATTTCCGGAAGCATCCGGTCGATTGCGAACTTGTCGTTGTTTTCGCAAAGGGAGCCGGTTACGTCGTATTTGTGGGCAGGGGCTCCGTTTTCTTTCCCTAGCACACTTATGTGGTGGTATGCTCCGTAGATTCCCGGGCGCATGAGGTTTGCCATGCAGGAGTCCATGCCAACGTAGTCCTTGTAGGTGCTCTTGAGGTGCCTGACCTTTGAGATGAGGTAGCCGTAGGGGCCTGTTATGACCCTTCCGCATTCCAGGTAGACCTTGAGCGGAGCAAGCCCGTTAGCAGTGATTGTGGCGTCGTAGGCTTCTTTTGCGCCTTTTGCAATGACGTCAAAGGGGACCGGCTCCTGGTCGGGCCTGTAGGGGATGCCTATCCCGCCGCCGAGGTTCACGAACTCGAAAGTGATGTCAAGTTCCTTTGAGATCTCCACGATGAGTTCGAAGAGGATCCGGGCGGTTTCCACGAAGTATTTCGGGTCAAGCTCGTTCGAGGCGACCATGGTGTGCATCCCGAAGCGCTTTACGCCCTTGTCCCTGAGGGTCCTGTACCCTTCGAAGAGCTGTTCCCGGGTAAACCCGTACTTTGCTTCTTCGGGTTTTCCGATGATGGCGTTTCCTTCCTTGAGGGGGCCGGGGTTGTACCTGAAGCAGACGATCTCCGGAAGCCCGGCATACTTTTCCAGGTAGGGGATGTGGCTGATGTCATCCAGGTTGATGTAGCCACCCAGTTCTTTTGCCTTTACGAACTCCTCGACAGGAGTGTCATTGGAACTGAACATGATGTCGTCCCCTGTCATCCCCGCCTTTTCCGCCAGGATCAACTCGGGCAGGGAACTGCAGTCCGCCCCGAAGCCTTCTTCCTTGAGGATTTTCAGGATATAGGGGTTCGGAAGAGCCTTTACGGCAAAGAACTCCTTGAAGCCGGGGACGTCCCTGAAAGCTTCCTTCATTTTCCGGGCGTTTTCCCGTATGGCCTTTTCATCGTAAATATGGAAAGGGGTCGGGTATTTTTCAATAATTTTTTGCATCTCTTCTTTAGTGAACGGCAGGGCCTTTGAAACCATTATCATAACCTTTTGTCAAATTTTTCTGTCCTGACAGACTTTTCTGTCCTGATGGACTTTTCTTTCCTGTCGGATTTTTCTATCCACCTGACTTTTGCTATTATCGAATTTTCTTGCTTATTGGACCTGTACCCATTTGAATTTTTGTTCCCTTATTAACTTTTCTTTGATTTTCCGGGTAACCGGGAGTTTCAGAACCCCGTACTCTCACCGGTCGTGCCTGCACGACCGGCTTTTCCATAAAAATCATGGAAAAAGAGATATGAAACTGACCGCCCTGTTTTCTTTTTCAGTTGCCAGCCATTCAAATGCGCTTCAATTTTGCAGCTTCAATTACCGGCTTTTAACAGATCCGCAACTTCAACATATATTTCCTTTCTTCCGGTCTAAACTCCACTATATAATAACAAAGCTGCAATGTACCACTATTTACCCGTACCAAAAACTATTTTAACAAAAAACGACATGTAAAGCAAATACCAACACATTGAGCGACCGTGGTTTAGTGGCTATGACCTGAGCTTCCCAAGCTTAGAACCCGGGTTCGAATCCCGGCGGTCGCATTCTGAGCTTTTTTAAAACTTCTTTTTTGCTGAAATGAGAACAATGTCTTTTTATCTTTAATCCAAAAGCTCTAGCGGAACTTTTTTCCTGTAGACCATCCCCTGGAATATTGCCACAAGGTCCCCTTCATCATCGGTGACGTTTACGGTATATGTGGCGAGTTTGGGGTTTATCGATGTCTCCTTAGCCTCGGCTGTGAGAGTTCCTTTTGTTCCGGCTTTTACATAGGATATATTTGCATTGATCCCTACTGCAGCATTCCCGTATGCGTTTGAGGCTGCGGCAAAAGCAAGGTCTGCAAGGGTGAATATTGCCCCTCCCTGTACTGCCCTTAAAGCATTGAGATGCTTTTCTTTGATTTCCATCCTGGTTTTTGCGTATCCTGGGGAGACTTCCAGCAGTTCTATTCCCGAATGTGCGGCAAAATTATCTTTTTTAAAAAAACGTTTGAGATCTTCCATGTAGTAGCTCCGGGAGTTGTTGGTGGATTATTGTTAATTTTACATGTTCCCTGTTAAAGTTATGCTCCTCTAATTGCATTTTAAAATCGTTAAGGTTTTGAAAAAATCGGAGATTTACTGGGACTTATAAAAAATTACCAAAATATTTATTTTGCTGATTACTGTGCTGAAGGCCAAAACACATTTTTTAATAAAAAAGAGAGAAAGGGCTCTTAAGCCCTTCTTTTCATTAGGGAGGTGTTATGCAGAAGTCAAACTCAACGTGGCTCAACGCTGCCGTATTGCTGTCGCCGTCACTGGTCACTGTGAACGTGTAGGTGTAGGTGCCGTCTCCGTTATCCGTTTTGCTGAGATCTATAGTGAAGCCATTTGCATCTGTAACTTGACCTCCCACAGGAAGGGTGTTTGTAACTTCCCCGGTCCCTGCCTTTGTTGTCACGTTGACCGAACTTACGTCCTTATCGGTACGGATCTTGAATGTGTCGGTTTCAACGGCTCCGTCTTCCCCAAGATTATCTTCTCCTCCGGTGCTGTTTGTTGCTCCTTCGAATTTGATGGTGCATCCGGGGTCATCCCTGACCACATCATAAGTGATCTCTTCTCCATCCCTATCGACTTTGTAGTTATCACCTTCTCCTGCTCCGTCCAGAGGAATCTCTCCATCCCCTGCAGTGCCGCCGCTCTGCACCGTGTAGGGGAAGTACATACCCCAGTTTCCTTTATCTACGAATCTGGTGCCTGCACCCCAGGCGGTCTCTTCCGTAACTTCAACACAGTCCTGCAGGGACTGTACGGCGTTCAGGTCGTACCCGTCTGCCGCGTTGTTATGTACGGCGGGATCGGTAGTGTCAACGATTTTGATGTATTTTGCTTCTTCCAGTTCCCCCAGGTCGAATTCGGCAATAGTGTGGATGTTAAAGTCCGGGTCTCTTTGAGTGTTGTCGGCTTCGCCAAGGTATGTCCAGGCTCCACCATCCGGACTCGCATAGACTGCAGCTTTTTCAATCGGGTAGGAACCCCAGGTGTCTTCGATGATCTTCAGGTCATTGCCTTCACCGTTCCTGATGGGGCATGCGAATTCAACGGTGATGTTGCCGCCAAACCCGAGGCTGAAGAAATTGCTTTCGTCCTGTCCGGTTTCATATACCAGTCCCTGTTCCGGAACGGAACGTACGCTTAAGACTGCGGTCCCGTCCTTTTTAAGTCCCTGGTTATAATCAATAACCGTGGATGCATAATATGGAGCCGGAGTAATAACTTCGGTTTTTATTACAACCGCATGTGTGGCTATTTCCAGCTGGTCCCCTACATTTGCTCCTTCTCCGGAGAGGTCCACTTTGTAGATGTAATTATCAACACAGTCGTGTTCCATGGAATACTCGAACTGTCCGGGAATGGGATTTCCTTTACTTGTCTTTGGTATCTCTTCCCCCGGAGTGGCTACGTGCAGGTGTGTTTCGGTCAGGCACCAGTCCTCATTGGTGTCGTACATGACGTAGAGATAGTCCCCGTCATTCCATACCTTTACATCACCAGCATCCATATTCTGTCCTGCTGTCAGATCAGTCGTATACGGATTTGACTCTGTATGTGCCATCGCCATAACAGGCAATAAAGCCAGAGCTACCGCTAGAGCTGCTATGCAATTTTTTTTCAAATCGTTATCCCCTTATGTGCCTTTTTTGGTTTTTCGTCAAAATCAGATCAGGGTATGAATCCGGCCATTGTCTAGCTTAACAAACCGTTCTCCCCCTCATCAGCTTGTTTATATTATCTCCGAATGTATTTAAACATAATTATATTATTATTTTTATATTGTGTGCCATAAATAAATTTCAAATTTAGATGACTATAAATGATATTTCTCGGCAGGTAAAAATGTAAAAATGGTACCACTTTTGCGTTCTATTGGAGTTCATTTTCTCCCGGAATTCTTTCAAGGACATCTATATTGGCAAAAGGAGAAGGACATTTTATTGTGAAAAAATTTTCATAATTATTAACTATTACATTGCATTAAATTTAAAAGTGAAGTGGGGACACAGTGAGTTCTACTAAGCAATATTTCCTCACATTTCTCTATCTCAACATTAAAAATCCGCTGCTGGTTAAATTTTACATGTCGTACAGTTTTCATAATACCTGCCACACCTCAAGTATATCTGGCTTTTTCCAAAATATGTGCCGGGTTCCCCATGGCTCGGCAAGCCAAAATAAATTAAAAAAGATGTCCCTGGAGGCTTCTCGTTCTTGAATCCTCCAGTTGAATTCACGGGTGAAATCTAACTTATGGTTCAGGCTGCCAGCTGATATTCCCCCCTTCCGGAACTTCCAGGCAGCCAGCTGACGATATTTTTCCAGTGATTTTTCCAGTGATTTTTTTCATGTTGTCTCAATTACATGGTGCTAGCAAACAAAGTCAAAAAAATTATGACCAGAATCGCGAGCATCACAAGTACTTTTTGTGTGAGCGGGTCCCTGAATCCTGTCGCTTGCATAATTTCTCCCCTGTTTCCGTTTATGTTTTGAAAGCTCTTCAGGTCATTTAGTAACAGACTTGTTCGTCTCATATTTCCTCCGGATGTTAGAAATATGAACAACAGGTGACGTTTGACCGGTACGGGCTCCACCAGCCATACTTTTCGAAAAACCTGGATAAAAAAACCGGGGCTTATTCATTGCCATACGCACCGGAACTAAGTCGGCTTGAGGGAAAGTTGGTGGTATTTCGGGTTTTGAATGTCTGTGACACAGTAGACAGTAAGCCGTTTCGGTGAGAGTTGCAACGAATAGTACTTTGATCGGGGCATAAGCCGAAAAAAGGGCATTGTTTCCGGAAGCCCGCAGGTTAAAGTAAGCTCTAATTTTCCCGGAGAAAAAACCGAATGTAGCAGGGTAAAGCCCGAGCTTCAATGCCTCAAACAGGTCCTTACGCAATAATTTTGCAAAAAATAAAAATGTACCTGTCGTTAGCATTAGCAAAAAAACCTGAAATTTGTGAAATACCACCGTCATCTCCCCTATATAATGATTATTAATTACATATTACTTAAAAAATTCGTAACCAATTATTTTAATTAGTTACGGGACAGTCGCAGGACAGTTTCGGGATAGTTTGGGAGGTTCAGAGGCATTTTCGGGGCATAAAACATAATTGGTGCTTTTATTTCCTTTTGTTTCTTCCGGAAAATAATCTATTTTTCTTTTTAAATGACCTCTCTCTAATATATAATTTTAAGTTAGAAATGAAAATCTTTATTAAGATTGTTTTTCTATATACTTTGGTATTTAATGAACGGCATGCGCAGAAATTGTTAAGCTCGATTTTTTTTGCTCTGATTAAAAAATTCAAAGGCTGGTAAATGGGATGTTTGGCTCGAAAAAATGTGGATTTTTGAGCTCTAATCCTGATTGGGATTTTCTCAAAAAGGTGTAAAAATGAAAATTAGAACAGTACTCACAGTGGCTTTGCTGGTTATGTTAGTAGTTTCTGCACCAGTCTCGGCTGTAAAGCCTGAGGACCGAGATTGTATAAATAACCAGTTTGCAGGGTTTAACCCTTTTATCGGGTTGGGAATTTCCTACATACCATCTGTATTTGCGGTTTTAGAGTTCTATCAAACTTTAACTGAAGATAATAGAATAGGCATTGTTTGTGACGATGTGGCAAAATATAGAGTTAAGATAAATGTTGGACCCGGGGAATATGACCGCATAATTCTTACCAACTATGTCAGGGAGACAGGCCCCTGGCAAAGCAGGGCAAATCAGAATTTAATAATCCTGCCGGGGCAGTCTTTAACTGAGAGCTTCTATTCTGAAATGGCGATATACTATGCCCGGGAGGGATACTGTGTATACGTCCTGGATCGGAGAGAAACAAATGTCCCGGTGACTGAAACTGATTTCAGTTGCATGGCAAACTGGACCGTCGATGAATACCTGAATGACACATATTACGGTGTCGCAGTATCAAGAATCCACACAGCTCTCCTGAATAATAATTTCAATAATAATTTCGATAACAATAAAAATCATTTCAGTTACAATAAGCTTGCAGAAAAGGTAGAGGTCGCGGCAATAGGGCATAGCCACGGGGCGTTGATTCTTACCGCTTACGAGGCAAGTGAATACGACGATTTGTTCCTGGGTGGGGTTGATAAGGTTGTGCCTGTTGAGATTATCATCAAGTACGACCCCGCATTTCCGGAGTTGATACAGACGCAGGCACTGCAATTTGAGGACATTTCCGAAAAGATGGAAAATGGAACGTATAACGCTGACAATATGGGCAGAATGATGCAGCTTGCCTCCCTGGCTTCCTCAGATCCCGAAGCCGAATCTCCCGTTCAGCCAGGGCTTACGAACAGGCAGGTCTTCAGGCTTATGGCCAGCCAGACATACATGTTCAGTGCATACCCCTATACCCCGGATTACCACTACTGGAGCGGGGACCTTGGCGGGCTCTATTACGTTGATGAAAACCGTGTGCTCAGCGCAGCTCTGGCCGGAGGAGCGGTTCCTTATGCTCCAATAAATCTGGACCTTTATATGGCCGGTTTAATGGGCAATGTGGACGGATACGAAATTGATTCTTCCGGAGTTGACTCCCCGCTGCTTTATGTCGGACTCGGGGGCGGTTTTGGAAATTATGGCTCCTGGTGGTACGAAAACGAGGTTGGGAAAACAAATAAGAAGGTTTCATCCATAATCTGGAATGACCAGGGGCACGGCAGTATAGCGCTTGACTACAATTCTCCCGAGTTGTGGTCAGAGATTAATTGCTGGCTGGAAAGCAATTGAACCGGATTGCTGGCATGGTGGGACTGAAAAATAAGAGATAATGAATTGAGTTTTCCACTTTCAATCAGTTCATATTATTCAGAATATTCAGAAACAACCTGAATTGCCTTTTCTTAACATTTTTGTCCACTGTTTCTCCCAAAAATAGAAACGGTCAATAATAGATCATAGGCCAGATCACATGCCACAGGCTATAATCAGTAAGCCTCCAGACCACCGGGGACAGGAAGCCGTATTTCCGGAAAAGGGTAATTGGGATCAGGTTTCCGGCAAATATGAAGATGAAGAGCCCTGCTCCGAAAACCATGTCTGTCAGCATTCCCATCTGGTACATACCCGTTATTTGCATGACCGGTTCCCACAAACTTGCAAGGAGGGCAGCAGCTACAAAAACCTCATTCTGCCGTTTTCCTTTCAGGAGGATATTTGAGATAAACCAGACCAGAAATACTGTGGGTATAAGGTGATAGAGAATTTCAAGGAAGATCCCCCCACTTACATATACGGGGATGGAATATGGAAACGGCACATGGATATTGGGCAGGGTCATTGCCAGGCCGACAAGGATCTCTATTATGGCAAAAGCGATGCCCAGGAGGACAGGATACAAAAACCGCTCTTTGTTTGAGATCTTTTTGTCCATGATGTCCGGAAAACCGGTCTTCCCGGCCAGTTTCATGGCAATAAAACCGAAAACTGCTGCCGGGATTATTGCTTCCCAGGTTCCGGCCCAGTTTTGTACAATAAAATGGTCGACTCCCAGGTATGTCCAGACAGCTTTTCCAAGCAGCATTAATGAGACGAGGGTCAGGAAGGTCCTGTCAGACTTCGAAATTCTGTCTACAGTCCGTTTATCCACAATATTATTTTTGTTAGAAACTTTTACATAAAGGTATCTGCCAGAGTTCTACAGCAACTCCCCAGATTGCGGACCTTTCACGTTTTGGAAGGATTGCGAACAGGTTAATAATTCGATTTTCCTACCATATCCACAGCTTTGTCTATCAGGTATTCCCGGTGTTTCGGGTCCTTACTTCTCCAGGCGACCCTCAAAAGGCCGTAGCTCATGTAGAGGGGGAGGACCTTTTTTATCCGGCGGTATTCTTTTTCGTCCCGGCTGTAGCTGCGGAGGAAGCGTTTGATGTGAGGAATGGATGCACGAGCCGAGCCTTTCCGGGCGAAATGGTGGAAAACTTCGGCGCAGAGGATTCCCAGGTCATGGACACAATGCCCGTGTTTTGTAGCCAGTTCGAGGTCTATGGCATAGGGTTTGCCCCTATGGAAAAGGTAGTTTGCAGGGGTTGCATCGTGGTGGACCAGGCAGCCGTGCTTTGTATCCAGGAGAGGGCAATTCTTCCATTTTTCAAGCCTTTGTTCGTACCGTTTCCTGGTGGAACTGCGCAGAGGCATCCGGTTCAGGATGCTCCGGATTTTTGCAAATTCCTTTTCTTTTTCGTAGTGGTTCTGTGTATTCCTGTGGAGTTTACGCAGGAGCCGGGCTATATCCTTCAGTTTTTTGTCCAGGTCTTTTTCCCTTTTCAGATACCAGGAAAAGGGTTTTCCCGGTATGTACTCGGTTACGAGCACGCAGTCGAAATGGGCGTTTGTTGCAATCGGGTGTGGAATCTCTATTATTTTTTCAAGCTTCTTGAGTTTGTAATACTCGTTCAGCATGGCTTTTTTGGTGTCATACTTTTTTATTTTCCCTGTTGGTTTTGCAAGGAATTTCGCAATAACACTGAAGCCTTCTCCCTCAAACTCATATCTGCAGACCCTGTGGGACGCAGGCCTGATCCTGAACTCACGGATGTTACAGTTTTTATTCCGTATCCTGTGCCCCTCTACACTGACCAGCCAATCCCTGAAGGAATTGCCCTGCTTCAGCTTTCTTACGTACTCCTGAGAAATACAACCCCCCCATAAAGCAGGAATCTAGAACCAAGTTTTTGATTTTTATCGGTCGATTCAAGCATTTTTTAATTTTCAGCCGGAAATTCAGCTTTTGAAATAGGGTGTATAAAAGTAAAGCAACAACAGCCACGATTACAAAATAGGTTCTCTATAATTATTTGTCTAAAATTTTTATTTGAAATTTCCCTTCCCCCAGTTGTCCCACAAACTCATGATACTAGATGATCTCAAACTATTAAAATTATGTCCTGTTTATAATTATTTTCCTTAAGTCCACCTGTATGCCATATTTAATAATTCAAGGGGCCTCTTGCTGGTTGCAAATAAATGATCTGCACATGGATGAGCCAGAGAGCCCAGCGTTTCAAAAATAAACCTGTTCCTTTTTGAGTGTTATATTTTTTAATCAATTTTGCTTTCGCCAGATTGTCATAGGGCTTTTTTCCCATTATGCCCCTCGCAGCAAAATTCGCACTCTGAAAGGGGTATTTCATCCCTAATCCCTGAAGGCAGCCCTGAAAATGGCCTGTTTCTCCAATTTTGCAAAACATTATTAAAATATATGTTTTCGTTTTCTCACTGTTCCTGCTTCCATGCAAACTCTTATATTTTGAACAGATCAATTTCATATAATGGATTTTCTAATAGTCGTTTCAATAATTGCAGCCCTTCTGATTGTCATCGGAATTGGGGTTTTTCTGTATTTTTACCGAAACTTATCCGAAGAAGAAATAAGGCTGAAGAAGAGACTGGCTCTCGTTACTTTAAAACTTTTGATTATAGGTCTCCTGATCTTCCTGGCTCTGGTCTTTCAAAGATAAGTGGGCAGGCTGGGATTCAGGATTTTTTACTCCCTTTCCTCTCAGTTTTTTATTTCCTTTCCGTTCCTGATTTTCCTTTTTTCCCTTTTGATTTGCTTATTTCCGGACAGGGTCCCTATTTTTTACATATCTACTTCGCCTTCGTGTCCCAGATGCTCTTTGTTGGTCTTTTTTTGCCTATTTATATCTCCTTGCGATGCTCCGTTCACGGTCATGTCGTCAATTATCTTGTCAGCGATTTGCTTGCGCTTTTTGTCCATTTCCTTATCTTTATTTCCGGTCATTTTATTCCTCCTTTATTTCTCGGTATTGTTGTGGGTGTCGTTTCGGCTATCGTTTCGGCTATCGCTGCAGCCATCGTTGCGGATTTCTTTTGTTTATCGTTGTAGATCTTCTTACGGTACGTACTTTTCCAGATTCCACCGGGAAACTGCCTGTTCCTTAAAGCCTTTGTAAGCTTTACGAAATTCATCATGGGTAAAGACCGTTACTTTGTGTTTGGAAGAAGAAGCCCAGATCCAGTACGGCGTATTGTCCCCCGTTTTTTTCCTGTATCGGCCCAGAAAAATAGTTGTGTGAGGCAGATTTTTTATTATGCACATATCCCCCGGCTTCAGTTCGAGGCAGGGGTCTGTCATATCGGAGGGCCTGACCGATGTTTTGACCCTTTCGGTGTACGGGTATTTTCCCGTGTATTTTCCAAGGTTAAGGGCGTTTGTATCCGGAATCAGGGTGTTATCGTGATAGATGATTTCCAGGGCGTCCCGTATAGCCTCAATCGAAAGGGCGGAACAGTCTATAGCGTTTCCTTTCATCCAGACATTCCAGCCTTTTTCGAAGCCGTCGTTGTAGATTATATGAAGCATGTCATCGATCCCGGTGCGCTTGCCCTGAGCGCCCATTACGAAGTCCGTGCCGTCATACATGAGCAGGCGGTTTATGTATGCCTCCATTACCAGTGAATAAATCACGGCTTTATCAGGATGGTGATAGGAACAGACCGGTGCAAAGCCTCCGCTTCCGTCTTCTATAAGGAAATACCGGCCTTTTGAGGGGCATAAGGGTATTGACCTGAGGTAAGCCGGGACCAGTATGTGGACTGATTGCCAGCCTGTCGACTGGTAGTCGTCGAGTGCCTCCTCCATATCGGCCATAACTAAAGCCGTCTCAATTGAACGCATATTTCGAGAGCAGATAGGTTTTGAAATGTCCATTGTGCTTCGACATCCTGGTATTTTGATTTCTTACGGTGGGGGAATTTTCGCTTAGGGAATTAATGATAAAAAAACGAATCCAACATTCTTCTTTTTTTAGAACACTATTCTTCTTTCATTTATTACAATATATTTATTTCTATTAAGTCTCTTAACTCTGGTGTCACCCGTAGATTACTACTTTTTATATTCAGTATGACTTGCTGGTATTGTTAAAAGTGTGCCGAATATTTTTCAAAAAAGTTAATAAAGCCCCTATGTAAAATATAGGGATGGAAATGACAGTCCCGGGGCAGGAACCAGAAAAAGAATCCGGAAGAAAATCCGCTAGGGACAACGAAGGCTGGGTTTACCGGAGCATAGGTTTCCTGATACTTTTACTGTTCTTTAAAACCTGGAGAATCCTGGACGAAAGCTGGAATTCCCTTGACCAGCTGCCTCTATACGTTTACTTTGGAGTCCTTGCCGTCTACCTGCTGGCAGAAAGAATCTCATACCGGGGATTGGGTAATGGGCCGGACAATACGGGAAAACAGACGAAGAAATGGACCAGATACCTGCTTTTACTTTTCTGGTGGCCGCTGTTAATTCTGCCGATTCTGGAATACAGTCTGGTTTCAGAGCTCAGCCTGTTTTCTGAATACGGTTTCTATCCGAACTACAGTCTTGTCGTTGCAGTTGCAGGTCTGGCACTAACCCTATTCGGTACGGGCCTGAGAGCCTGGGGTTTATGGTCCCTGGGAAAATATTTCTCGGCTCATATCGAGATCCGGGACGGTCACGAACTGGTCGAAACAGGACCTTACAGGTTTATCAGGCATCCGGCTTATGCAGGTAACATTTTGCAGGCGGTGGGGATTCCCCTTATCCTGAACGCTTACTTTTCCCTTTCCGTTTCGGCGGTCCTGATTCTCCTTTTCTTATACCGACTTATACTGGAAGAAGAGGTTTTGAGCCGGGAAGTTAAAGGTTATAAGGATTACTTAAAAAGGACATACAGGCTCATACCTAAAATATGGTAACCGGTAACCGGCAATTCGGAACCTGATTTTTGGGCAGTGGCAGATCAATAAGTGGCAGGTCAAGTATACAGTCAAGTACATAATGCATCAACTTCATAAAAAAGTCTATGACTGAAAACATAAACGTTCTGGCAATAACGATTTCTTTGATGGGAATTGCTTTCATGCTGCACTTTTCCGCCACGAAGTATTATTTTTTTGGCCAGGATCCCACGGGCTTCAGCATGGGAACTCTGGGCCTTATTTTTACTTTGCTAGCTGTCCTGTTAAGCGCTTATAACGTGATTCGAAAATAAATGGATAAGTAATTGTGAAACTTCCCAATTTCTTTCATCTCTGTGCAGAAAAATTCTTTCACTCTTTTTCTGTTTAAGTGAGTTTTTCAGCCGTTACCTGCAGGGCAGAAGAAATGTCGTTCAAGCCTTTCAGGATTTTGTACCCTTTCTCGGTAATCATGTAATCTCCCCTTTCGTGCTGCTGCAGGATAAGTCCGCTTTCCGTCAGCTTCTGGAGGTGGAAGAGGAGGTTTCCGCCCCGCAGGCCGGTAAGTTCGGAGAATGCTGAAAAGCTCTTTGTTCCGAAGGCCACGGCTTTCAGGATTTCAAGGCGCTGGTTGTTGGCGACGGGTTCGACGATCTGGTTGATGACGGTGTCCGTTTCCAGGGTTGAAATATCCTGTTTCTGTTCCTGGTTATCCTCATAGATCCGCATGGAGCGCATCAGGTTTACCTGTTTTACAAAGAGGCCCGATACTTCGGAAAAGCAGCGTTCGCATTTGCTGTAAGGAGCTCCGGTCCTCATTTCTTCAATCTGCTTCCTTGTTTTCGAAACAAGGGTTTCGTCCACATTCTTCTGTTTTATGAGCCCTGCATTGTTCTGAAGGAGGGCTGTGAAAGAGGACCTGCAGTCCCCGTTTTCAGGGCATTTTTTGACCATGCCGCGGTCAAGCCCCGTATCAATATCTTCGAAAAGGTGACTGAGAA
Source organism: Methanosarcina sediminis (assembly GCF_052056915.1). GTDB lineage: Archaea > Halobacteriota > Methanosarcinia > Methanosarcinales > Methanosarcinaceae > MTP4. The sequence continues at coordinate 2,955,708 of NZ_CP195119.1, forward strand.
GGACGTTGGAGTATTCGTTCCTGGAACTTTCCAGAGCTGACTCGAGGGTAACCCTGTTCGAGTGTTCCATAACTTTTTTTATGTCGTTGTGCATCTCGGAAAGTTTTGTCCTGATAGCTTTCATTTCAGCTATTTCGGAACTTTTTAAGGTTCCGGAAGCTTCGGAGTGGACCTTTACCTTGCTGCTGTTTCCCATGTTATAACAATTCCCTGTTTTATTTGATATAGTTTTTGTTGTAACCTTCAAGGTCATTTCTTTAATTAAATCTCCCGGGGGCACGGGACTGTATTAAGTATATTTTTATGCCGATTAAGTATATATCAATAACTGACTAATAGATGACATGAGGCATCTACTGCCTCTTCAGGTACGTAAAAGGGAGGTGAAATGAATGGTAAAGTGCGGAATTTGTGGTGGAGAAGCTCCGAAACAGCCCTGCATCACTGAAGAAGGGAAATGCGACCTCTGCGGTAAAAAAGTAAAGCTTGCGGAAGAAGAAGAGAAGAAAGAATAAAGGGAAATAGGAATAAAGAGAAGGTAAAATTAGGTAAAATAAGAGAGATTTAATTCCTTCTTTTTAGCAACCACACCACAAGGAACTATGGATCTTCGAGCAGTACCTACCCCTCCAATAGTGAATTAATGACTTTTTACAAGTTGGGGGGGACTGCTCGCTTTTTCGGAATAACCGGAACAAAACCTGTTTTGATTAACAAATATTTTTTGATTTATTAACATTTTTTAATAGAAACCTTTTTTGATAAAAGAAACGCAGGTAAAAAGATAGCTTCAGATAAAAAGATAACTTTTCATATCTCAAACGTAACAATTGGGGGTCCAGTTTGAACAAACAGAATTTGACGTACCTCGTCCTTTTTTTCGTGATTTTGGGTGTAGTATTGATTTTTGTATCAAAGCCGGAAACCAGTCCGTCAGGATTTGAAACTGTGAGTGTGGACGAAGCCAGGGAAATGCTTGAAAAAGACGACTTTTTCCTGCTTGACGTCCGCACACCTGTCGAGTTCAACGAATCGCATATCGAAGGGGCAGTCCTGATCCCGCTTGAAAATGGCTATGGGTCAAATCTGGGTCCTGACCAGCTTTTAGAAGCCCGGATAAACGAAGTTCCCAAAGGTGAAAAGATACTTGTCTACTGCAGGACCGGGCGCAGAAGTGCTGTTGCGAGCCAGATGCTGGCAGATGCCGGCTACACTGATGTTTATAACATGGGAGGAGGCATCAATGAATGGATGGCAGCAGGGTATCCTGTCGTAACCGGTCCTTGAAGATTATATATGGAGGCGATATTGAAGGAAGTCTCCGCCGTCACAATTCTTTTGTGGAAAAGAGTTCTACGTATGTGAAAATCTTCAGTCGGAAATTGCCCTTGGATAACTATGCAAAGGTATTAATTGGAGAAGTATGAGTTATATTATGTGGGTTATTTGATTACAGAAGGTCCTGATAAAATCCCGAGGTAATAATTATGTGTAGTGTTGGAGATTCTTTTGATATCGAGCTGGAAGGTAAGCTGGCACCTAAAAATTATGTATGCAAAGACTGTGACAATAAATTCAAAGGTATTGGCAAGAATGTGAAGTGTCCTTCCTGCCAGTCTGCAAATGTAGAAGAATCCAAATAATCAACTGGATTTTTTAAATACTTTTTTTTACGATGAAAAAATCGAGCTCTTCTAAAGACATTTTTAAAGACATTTCACTGAAGGTAAGTGAAATGCTTCTCCTGCGCGGTAGAGCAGGAACAGTGGCTATTGTAAAAGCAGGTCCGAATGGACAGTTCTTTCTGGAAACCGAAAGCGAAGAGATTGTACTCGGACTGGAACCCCATGACCTGATTGTAGCTTCTGCTTTTTCGGTGGATGAGAGAGCTGAGAAGGGGCTTAAATGCGTTCTCTTCATGATTCGGGAAATCAGGTCACCATTAATAGTTCTGCCAAAGAGCCATCCTGCATCACCAAGGCTTCCAATCGTAGTGTCGGCTGGTCAAAAGACTGTTCTAAGCTGCAATATCACACCCGGCACGCACCCGAACCAGGACGTACTGTGCGGTTCGAATGAATTTAATGGCCTGGAACTAACAGGAACACCGGAAGGCGTACAAATTAAAAATATGCCGCAGTGTGAGGTAATAAAGGTTAACTTTGATATCTGAGTGACAGCTTTCTGTCAGGGTTGGAACTTCATTTAGGAACTGCGGTTTAATTCTATTTTTGGTTAAATTCTATTATCCCGGTGCACGCATCCATTAAGGTTAAATCCACCCTTCCCTGAAATCTCTTCATGCGCCGAATCATCCTCGCCTCCGCATCCCCCCGAAGAAAAGAGTTGCTAAACCAGCTTATCGGGAATAATTTTGAGGTACATGCCAGTTCTTATGAGGAATCCCCGATTCCTGGCCTGTGCCCCGAATCTCTTCTAATACGCCACTCCCTTGAAAAAGCCAGGGATGTAGCAAAACATTTCGAATCCGGGATCATTATCGCAGCGGATACTTCCGTAATTTGCAACGGGGAAGTACTTGGAAAACCCCATACTTCGGAAAGAGCAAAAGAGATGCTGGAAAAAATAAGCGGAGAAACCGTACAGGTCATCACTGGACTCACGGTGCTGGACCTTGACGAAGGGAAGGAAATCAGTGAATCCGAGATCACGGATGTCCGGATGAAGGAAATGAACGAAAAGGAAATAGAGGCTTACGTCAGGACCAAAGAGCCCCTGGATAAGGCGGGAGCTTTCGGGATTCAGGACAAAGGGGCTGTACTTGTGGAAAGGATCGAGGGGGATTTCTTCAATGTGGTGGGGCTTCCCCTGTTCAGGCTGGGGAGGATTTTTGAAAAGTTCGGAGTGTCAGTTTTCGGGGAGGAATGATCACATCATATCACTTTATTTGGAGCGTTAATCCTCTGTGTACGTTGAACCGCTCTATTTACCTGCAATTACCTTCTTTTCCTTTATTTGTAACCAGATGGTCTATTCGAGGCCTGCTTCGTTTTCTTTATATCATAGGGGTTTTATCTTAATTATAGAGTCATAAAATCAATTCAATTCGTAAAATCAATTCATAATCAATTCAATTCAATTCAATTCATAATTTTCCGGTGGTGTTAGGAATGCTGCAAGTGTACAATACCCTTACCAGAAATAAAGAGTCTTTCAAGCCCCTGAAAGCAGGGGAAGTCTCGATTTATGCGTGCGGTCCTACGGTCTACAATTTTCCCCATATCGGGAATTACCGGACTTTTCTGATGACGGACAACATCGTTAGAACCCTTGAATACCTGGGCTACAGGGTAACGCTTGTTATGAACATCACGGACATCGACGACAAGACCATCCGGGACTCAGGAATTGCGGGGATGTCCCTGAAGGATTTTACGGAGAAGTACACGCAGGAGTTCTTCCGGGGGCTTGACATGCTGAACATCCGGAAGGCCTCGTTTTATCCCAGGGCCACGGATAACGTGGAGGGGATGATCGAGCTTGCCCGGAAATTGATCGAAAAGGGTCTGGCCTACGAAAAAAGTGGGTCGGTCTATTACCGGATCTCGGCGTTTCCGGAGTACGGGAAGCTTTCGAAAATCGATTTCGACGAGATCAAAATCGGGGCTTCGGTTGATGTGGACGAATACGATAAGGACAATCCTAGGGACTTTGCCCTCCTGAAAGCCTCAACGCCGGAGGAAATCGAGCGGGGGATTTTCTACGAGAGTCCCTGGGGCAGGATCCGTCCCGGCTGGCACACGGAATGCTCTGTCATGTCCATGAGAGAATTCGGGGACACGCTGGACATCCACACCGGAGGTGTGGACCTAATCTTCCCGCACCACGAAAACGAGATCGCCCAGTCCGAAGGGGCTACAGGAAAACCCTTTGTCAGCTACTGGATGCACGGGGAACACCTGATAGTGGAAGGGGAGAAGATGAGCAAGTCGAAAGGAAATGTCTTCACCCTGCCCGAAATCGTCGAGATGTACGGGGGCGAAGTTGTCCGTTTCATGTTCCTTTCGGTCCACTACCGCAAAAAGCTGGACTACTCGGAATCCTTTGCCGAAAATGCGAAAAACAACTACCTCCGGCTAAAAGAAACCCTGGATAACCTGGAATTTGCCCTCAGGAGTGCCGATGATGGAGAATATTCCGGGGGCAGGGAAATTCTTGAAGTTCTCCCGGAACTGGAAAAGCAGTTTAAAGAAGCCCTCGAAGACGATATCAACACCCCAAAAGCCATAACGGTTTTCCGGGAACTCTCCCGCAGTGCTAACAGGTACCTGGAAACCGGGAAAAACAGGGAGGTCCTGGAAAAGACCCGTACCCTTTACCGCAGCTTTGCGGATGTCCTGGGGCTTTTCGCCTCTGCCGGGGAGGAAGAAAAGGTCCCTGAAGCTGTTTTGAAACTTGTCGAAGAACGTGAGGAAGCCCGGAAGAAAAAGGACTGGGCAAGCGCAGACACCCTCAGGGATAAAATAAAGGCATCCGGCTATATCATCCAGGACACAAAGGAAGGGCCAAACCTCAAGAAAGTTGAGTGATTTTGTTTTCAGATTGTTTTCATGTGATTTTAATATTATTTTCACATGATTTTCAGGTTTTTTAACGTGATTTTCAGATTATTCCTACATAATTATTATTTTTTTTCATGTTATCTGTTTAACGTGATTTGTTTAACGTGATTTGTTTAACGTGATTTGTTTAACGTGATTTGTTTAACGTGATTTGTTTAATAACTCATCAAAAATACTCGAATAATTATGTCGGTTAAAGCGGTTTTCATGTTGCTTTTTTGTGAAGAACCCGTTTTATGTTTAACCTCTAATGTTCATGATTTTCTATTTAGATTTTTAAGCAAACATTTATATATTTATACACTTTTCTAAATGTGTGTTGAAGTACTTACTTCGGAAATGAAACCCTGGCCTGATGCGTTGAGGTATCCATTTCCCGGAAAATAGCCCGCGTTTTTTCGTGGACTATGTTTGTTTATCCGCAGTTTTTTCTTCCTGTAATTTAAAATTATTTGTTTACAACATCTTCAAAGTCTTTCACTGTTTTATAGAGTATTTCGAGTAAAACAGCATCAACCATTATAATTCTCTTTAAACACAGACTCAAAAATTTCAGATATCTCTCTCAAAGAAGTGAACCCCATCATGTTCTGGAACAAAGAAAGTATCGTAGAAAAGATCGGAAAGATCCCGGAAACCCTTGCTGATATTTCGGAAGATATCTTCGGGGGCATAAGTGTGGAAAATGACTGCTTGCACAGGGTTAGCCTTTCGGGCAAGCAGGACCCGGAAGCTCCTTACGTGTGCAGGGGCCTTTACAGGGATATTAATATTGAGCAGGCGCTGATGTATCCGTACATTGACAGTGCTTTCTCCAATGAGTACGCCGTTCACCCTACCCGATACAGCTTCATGCTGCCCTACGAAATTGCCGGGGAAGGACTTAAAAAGGGGTGCAGGGTCATCCCGCCTGAAGAGCTGAAAGAAAGATACCCTCTGGCTTATTCCAGGATCACCGAATTCAGGGAACTTTTCCACCACGCCAACTCTCCGCTGGAATCTCCTGGCTACTACGGTCTCCACGGGAGGAAAATGCTTGAGTATGTCGGGACTCCCAGGCTTGTTGTTACCGATTCTTTCCGGCTGCAGGCCTGCTATGATGCAAGCGGCAAACACATTTTTGAGGAAGGCTGTGGGATTGTATTGAAGGACCCTTCCAGGTATCACTATGTCCTGGCTGCCCTGAACAGTTCCGTTGCAAGGACCCTTCCCGCAATCTGCAAACTGGAAAACCCCAACTGCGGACTCACGACCCCTGCAGCCCTGAAGCGCTTCCCGATTGCTTTCCCGGATGATGAACTCATCGAAAGCCTCATCAGCACGATTTCCCGTTACCTTATCTACATCCACGGCCAGGTCTACGCCGCAAGCCCCTCCGAAAACACCCGGAACCTCCAGGCCTTCTATGCTCGGATCGTAAACCTCCTGGTCCTGGACACCTACCTGACCAATGACCTTGACCCGCGCTTCCTGGAAATCCTGACCGACAACATCACCCCACTTCCGGAAAAGCTTGAATACGAAAACGGGTCCGAGCTCATGAGTACCCTCAGGACAAGCAAACAGAATATCCTTGAGACCCCCGATTTTGGAAAATGCCGCTTCACCGCCGAATTCACGAATATCCTGGCAACCCTGAAGAATAATGGGGTGTGGTAAAAGCAGAGGAGTATTTTCCCTCCTCTTTATTTCCTACTCTTTCCTTCTTCATTTCCTCTTTTCATTCTCTTTTTTGTCTCTCTTTCCTCTTTTTATTCCCTTTTTGTCTCTCTTTTTCCTCTTTTCATTCCCTTTTTGTCTCTCTTTTTTCTTTTTTAGTTTCTTTCTGTTACGTATCCTCCATAAATTATTTATCAAATTGTATACTATTTTATTTATATTAACGCAGCCCATTTTTTGGGTCTTATCTTTTAACTTAAGGTCCGCTATGAACAGAATCCGGGGGGATACAAATTATGTTTAAATCGATGATCAGAGAGATTGCAATCGGGAATGCCGGTGAAAAGGCTAATGAAAAAGCAGGTGGGAAAGCTGGTGGGAAAGCTGCCGGGACAACCTGTAAAGAAGGTGATGAGAAAGCCGTAGAAGGTTCTGTCAGGAAAGAGGGTTTTCTGGCAGAACTGGGCAATGCTCCCGGCACGGTAAAAATGGTCCTGGTATCTCCAAAAGCCGTTGAAGAAAAGTCCCAGGAATCCATTGACAATGCAATGTTTGTCATTCAGGAGATTTCCAAAAAAGTTATGGATACTGTGGAAGCGAGCCGTGCCGAACACAGGCCTTCCCAGGTACAGCTGGCTTTCGGGCTGCGGCTTACAACCGACGGAAGAGCGGTCATCACCAAATCCGAAAAGGAAACCAACATGAAGGTTACGCTGGTGTGGAAGCGTGGGGATGAAACCGCCTCTCAAAAGGAGTAAAATTTTCTATTCGAGAATTTTTCCGAAAAGTAGTTGAGAGCAGGTAGTTTATCCACCATCCCGTTCCTCTCCTCTGGTCTCTTTCAACACCTTCTAATTCTTATATTATTCTTCATGTTCCTACCTCATTCTACAGTGCTCTGCATACGTTTTTACAGGAAACGTTTTTACAGATCAGGCTGCGAGTTTTCTATCTTTTCAAAATGGAATCTTTCCTGCTTGCCAGAAAATCCTGCTTTGTGACACGATATGCCATATATGCCATATCCGTGTCCCGGTTGCTAAGATGTCCTCACGGACTACATCGTTTTAATATTATTTAATTGCCATAAAATTCATATCATAGGACATGCATTCCCGATAAATAACTAAAAGGTGAAAATCGTGTTTTCCCGCATCATCCCCAGACAGCGCAAAATGTCCACTCGTGTAGGTGGTTTCCTTATCCTCATGAGCGAGACCATGTTCCTCTTTTCGATTCTGAACTTTCTCATGATCAGCCGCCTGCAGTACTACAGTTCGGGAGACTCTTATATCCGGACTCTCTTCCCGCACTATATTTTCTTCCTCGGAGCCATGGGCTTTGTCGGGCTGACTGCGATGTTTTTTATTTATACTTACATCCTGCCAAGCAAGCAGCGCTTTTCCCAGGAACAGGCGGTTAAAGACAACAGGAGCCCTACCTATAACAAGCTGCTTGAGGTTCAGGATGAGCTTGCAGATATGCGAAAGATGATGGCAGACCTGTCGGAGAAGGTAGAGAATCTTTCAAAAGAAGAATAAAACCCACAGACCATAAACCCACAGACCATAAACCCACAGACAATAAACCCATAGACAATAAACCCACAGACAATAAATTGCAAACTGCTAAATCCTGATTTGAACCTTCCCCGGAGACCATGGCCCTCGAAATCACCCCAATCCTCAACGAACCTGCCTTAACCGTCACAAACACCGAAACCGCGCTGGTCATAGCCGATATCCACCTTGGGATCGAGTGGGACCTGTACAGGAGCGGGATCAACCTCCCCAGCCGGATGAAAGAGCGGCTGATAAAAATAGAGGGCTACATTGAAGAAAGCGCCCCTGACCGGATAGTGCTCCTTGGGGATGTCAAACACAATGTCCCGCAGGTCTCCTGGCAGGAGAGGGACGAAATCCCGCGCTTCCTCGAAGCCCTTGCAGCGTATGCTCCTGTGGATATTTTGCCCGGGAACCACGATGGAGGAATCGAACTCCTTTTCAACAGGCAAAAGGACATCAGGGTGCATTCTGCACGGGGAGTGGTCCTGGATGGGGTCGGGTACTTCCACGGGCATACCTGGCCTGCTCCGGAACTTCTCGGTGCCGGGTCCGTTGTCACAGCTCACAACCACCCGACGGTCCGTTTCACGGATTCATTCGGCTATTCTACAAACGACCCCGCCTGGATAAGGACGCGGTTCAATCCCGAAGTTCTCAGGGAACGCTTTAAAAACCTGGATTTTAACGATAAGATTACCTGGGCCAATCCGGAGGTCTTCATCATTCCTGCCTTTAATGAACTCTGCGGGGGTGTTCCTTTCAACGAATCCTCTTACGAAGACCTGCTCGGACCTGCATTTTCCTCGGGCAGCATAGAACTCGATTCAGCTGAAGTCTACCTTCTGGACGGTACCAGGCTTGGGCTGGTCAAAAACATCCGGAAACTGGAACATACCAGGCCGAGGCCGGGAAAGCGGAGCAGATCTCGAAAAGGTTCCAAAAAAGGTTCAAATCCTGATAAGGAATAAAAACCATAGCAACCGGAATACCGTCTTCCGTCGTCTTTGTCACGCGCGAAGCGCGGCCTTTCCCGTACCATTGCCTAAAATGATGGTAAGCAGAAGTACCCGAATCGGCAGCCTGGTATACTTATCTCTAAAAATAAGAATGCTAACCACTTATTATCAACTCATTAATCACTCCCCAACCACCAGCTACCCCTTCTGCCAACTACCAGCTAAACCGATACTACCAAAAAACTATCAGACCCCAGAAAAATGACGTTCAATAACACCTTCGACTCCTTCCACCCCAGAATCCGGGAAGCCCTTAAGACCCTGGGTTTCACCAGACCCACCGAACCGCAGGAACGGGCCTTTCCCTTCATCCTTGACGGAAAGCACACTCTTCTGATCGCCCCCACCGGCTCAGGAAAAACCGAATCGGCCGTCCTGCCGGTCTTCCACGCTATCCTTAAAAAAAAGCCGGAGAAGCGGAGCGGGATATCCGCCCTCTACATCACCCCCCTCCGGGCTCTCAACCGGGACATGCTCTCCCGAATCGAGGTATTGGGAAAGCTGCTCGATATCAAAGTGCAGGTCAGGCACGGGGATACCCCGCAGAGCGAGCGGCAGAAGCAGTCCCGGAACCCCCCTGACTTCCTGATTACTACGCCTGAGACTTTGCAGGCGATGTTTACGGGCTCCCGGCTTCGAAAGAACCTGGAATCCGTGACCCATGTCGTTGTGGACGAGATCCATGAGCTTGCAGGCTCGAAACGGGGAGCCCAGCTTGCTGTGGGACTCGAGAGGCTGGTTGAACTTTCGGGAGAGTTCCAGCGGATCGGGCTTTCTGCGACGGTGGGGAACCCCTGGGTGATTGGGAAGTTTCTGGCGGGGGCTGAGCGGGATTTTACGGTTGTAATGGTCCCCCTGCTCAAGCTTCTGGAGTTCGATGTTGTCAGCCCGCAGGTCTCGGGAGAGGCCGAGGACAAAGAGGTTATGGAGATTGTAAGGAAGGTCGGCTGTGAGCCGGAATTTGCTTCCCAGCTCCGCTGCATCCGGGACATTGTCGAGGAGAGCGAGTCAACCCTGATTTTTGTAAATACCCGGCAGAGTGCGGAGGCTCTTGCAGCGGGTTTCCGGAAGATGGGGGCTTCAATTGGCGTGCACCACGGCTCGCTTTCTTTTGAGGCGCGGATTGAGGCCGAGGAGTCGTTCAAGCACGGGGAGCTCCGGGGCCTGATCTGCACGTCTTCCATGGAACTCGGGATCGACATCGGAAAGGTTGACCGGGTGGTCCAGTACGGGTCTCCGCGGCAGGTATCAAGGCTGCTCCAGCGGGTTGGGAGAGCCGGGCACAGGATCCATGAGGTGTCCAGGGGGACGATTCTTTCGATTGAAGCCGACGATACGGCTGAGAGCATGGCGATTACAAAGGCTGCCCTGGAGGGAAGAGTGGAGGATATTTTCCCGCACGCCAAATCCCTGGACGTCGTTGCAAACCAGATTGCAGGGATGGTGATGGACTTCGGGGAGGTGAAGGTCGAAAAGATCTATTCGATTCTCAGGCGGGCGTATATTTTCAGGGACCTGAGCCCTGAAGAGCTGCAGCGGGTGGTTGACCAGGTTTCCGATTACAGGCTGGTCTGGCGGGACGAGGGTTCGCCTGCTGTTAAGAAGCGGAAGAAGAGCTGGCAATATTATTACGATAACCTTTCCATGATCCCGGACGAAAAGAAGTATGAGATCTACGACATCGTGAGCGGCAAGTCCGTAGGGACGCTGGACGAAGCCTTTGTGGTGAACTTTGCAAGCCCGGGCGCCGTTTTCATTACGAAAGGGGACATGTGGCGAGTCGTGGAGATGCCGGATAAGGAGCGGGAGCCGGGCAGGGACCGGATCAAGGTGGAACCCGTGGAGGGCATGGGGGAGGTCCCGAGCTGGACCGGCGAGGAAATCCCGGTGCCTTTTGAGGTGGCCCAGGATGTGGGAAAGCTAAGGGCCGAGCTTGCGGAGCTTGTTCTTGAGGGACTTGAGGATGAAGAGATTGCCGAAAAGCTCAGGGAAAAGTACCCCGTGGATGTCCATTCCGTACTCGAGGTGGTCAGGCTGGTCCGGGAGCATGTGGAAGGAGGTTTTCCGCTTCCGGATGCGGACACGATCGTGATCGAGGATGAGGGGGAGGCTGTGACCCTGAACGCCTGTTTCGGGCACAATACGAACGGGACGCTGGCACGGGTTTTGACCTCGCTTCTTTCGGCGCGTTTCGGGAGCAGTGTGGCTCAGGAGGTGGACCCGTACCGGATCAGGCTTACGCTTCCAAGGCGGGTCGGGCCTGTGCAGATCCGGGACATGCTGCTTGCGATCCGTCCGGAGCATGTAGAGCCTATCATCGAAAAGACCCTTAAGAACACGACCCTGATGAAGTGGAAGATGGTCCACGTAGCCCGGAAGTTCGGTGCCCTTTCAAAGGACATAGAGTACGACCGGATCAGCATGAAGAAGCTGCTGGACATCTACGAGGGCTCTTCCATGTACGACGAGGTGGTCAGGGAGATCTTCCACGATATGCTGGACGTGGAACGGGCAAAAGAGGTGCTGGAAAGGATAGCTTCCGGCGGGATCGCAGTCGAGGTATCGGGCCCGACCCCTATCGGCTCTGCGGGTTTTGCCATGAAAAAGGACCTGGTAGCCCCCGAAAAGGCGGACCGCTCAATCGTCCTTGCCTTAAAGGAGCGGATCATGAACGACCGGGTGATCCTCTTCTGTACGACCTGCAAGAAATGGACCTCCCGCCGCCAGGTGAAAAACGTCCCCGAAGAAATCGTCTGCCCGGTCTGTGATTCCAGGTCGATTGCAGCCCTCAAACCCTGGGAAGAAGAGGAGATCAAACTGGTGAGAAAACAGGGCAAGGGCAGCCCCATCTCAAACGAGGAGAAAAAGAGGGTCCAGCGGGTCTACAGGAACGCAAGCCTTGTGATGTCCCAGGGGAACAAGGCAGTAATTGCGCTTGCGAGCAGGGGAGTCGGGCCTGAGACGGCGTCAAGGGTTATTGCGAAGTTGAGGGTGGATGAAGAGGCTTTTTACAGGGATATCCTGAAGACTGAGAGGCAGTATGTGAAGACGAAGAAGTTCTGGTGAAAAAGTAGCAATGATTTGTTAACTTTTTTTATTTTTATTTGAAGCCTTTTTTCCTAAAACGTATTACTTAAGTACTTTAAGTTTGAACAATTTCAATTATATTTTTTATCAAGTGTGGGTCTGAGTTTCCATGAGTGAGCTTGACGAAACAATTAGCAAAATACGTTGTGGTGAAGTAATTTTATGGGTTGGGTCTGGTTTTTCAAAGCTTGCAGGATATCCATCCGGAAGTGAATTGGCGAGAATAATTAAAAATAAGTTGAGACGTAACGAAAAGCAGTATGTTAAGAATCGATTCAACCTCGATGATGTCACAGAAGAATTTGTTCAGATACGTTCTAGAGAAGAACTCATATCTATATTAAATGAAGTTTTTAAAAAAGAACCCACAAATTTAATGTTGCATGAAATGGTTTCCAAAATTCCTCAGATTCAAACCATAATTACAACAAATTATGATAAATCTTTTGAACTTGCCTATGGAACTGATATTTTTACGATTCTTAATGATAAGGATGTTCCTACTTCTGTTGGAAATAAAGTGAATTTGTACAAAATACACGGAGACATAGATGTTCCAGACTCTATAATTATTACAAAAAAGGATTATTCTGATTACTACAAAGAGCAAAAAGAAAACCTTCTCTGGAATGAAATAAGATCGCTAGTCTCAAAATACTCAATATTATTCATTGGCTACTCATTTGAAGATTCCAACATTAAATCTGTGTTTGAAGATGTTCTGGAAAGATTAGGTGAATCGCATAAAGATTACTACTTGATAACTCGTGATTTACCTGATCACAAAAGATGTCATCTTTCAGATAAATATTCAATTCGTTACATTAAGATGTCTGCTGAAGATGCAATTAGTAACATCAGAAAAGAAGTTGAAAAACATCTTATTATAGATGCAGAGAATGGATACATCCCTAAACACCTTACTAAGAAAATCTTTGAGGAAAGAAAGATTAATCCCAAGTTTTCCATCATTGAAGAGGGGAAACTAAATTTGGAAACTATAACCTCCTTGGAAGGAGGTCCTCAAATAGAATTTGATGTATCTTTAACAGCTCCAACGGATAAAATTAGTACAGTACATGAATTTAAGGATATTATTTGTGGGAATAAATTTGATGAGTGTGTGCTGTCGCAGGATAAATGTAAAATTAATATTTCCGCAAAGATTGGTGAGTGTCTATTATTCGATCCAAAAAACAGTGATGTAAGTTCTCTTACAGTTACAAGTACCCCTAATCGTTCAATCTCTGCAGATTTATTACTTCCCAAATCATGTTTCCTTTTTAATAATTTAAAGGGAGAGCATTATTTTTCTTGTTCAGCTTTTACAATCAAAATATTTCATTCTGGATTTGATTTAATTATTAAATCTTTAGATGCCACAAAACCTGAATTTAACATTCATTTTAGTATTCATGAAGTAAAAAGTGTAGCGCAAGGATATCAGGTTTATAGTTTTTTTAACACTTGGATTGAAGAAGATGAACTTCAAATTTACTTCGATTTTTCTGATAAACCTTTCACAATTCTATTTAGCAAGTTACACCTTAAGGAAAAAGAAGTTCAGAAAATACGAGTAAATTATGATTTATACTCAAAACTTTTTAGGGTTCAAAGAGAATTTGGGGTAGTTTTTAGTGATCTGAGTCAAATTACAGATGACGATTTTCATTATTTGAATAAAATAATATATTTACTTGATGGAGGTAAATCGTTTTTAGATAATATTTCTTGTCAATTGAAAATAATGAACGAAAATGGGTTTTTGAGAATTCTTGAGGACGAAATCCCCGTCTCCAAGTTTTATCCGATCATCAAAGAATTTAAAATTCTAGGTATTCAAATCGTTTTATTGTGTGCTGTTTACGTATATGATGGATTTATTGTCAACAAAAATGAAGTAGCTTCAAAATTGGAAGAAGGATATAAAGAGGTTAATGTCACAATAGCTAGTAAAAATGATACCTTATTTTTGGTGTATAATAAAGAGTTATTAAATGATGAAAGTGTTAGTCATAGGTCTTAATATAAATTCTACTACTTTTTTTATATTGCTAGGCATACAAAATAAATTCTATTTGTTTAAATTTTATGATTTGCCTTTTCCGAACTTTTGTAATATATTATTATGTTTTGTGGATGGTTGGCTGGCGGAAAAATATAATAAAACAGTTATTTCGGTTGTTCGGGTAAGTTCCATCCTTCCGTCGTTCTACGGTAAAATGGGTGTTTTCTGCTGCGTTGAGCTTTCGAAAGGTTGAAATGATTTTTAGCGTCCCGTTTTTCGACTTGCTGATTTGATGGTGGGCGGTTGGCTGGCGGAAAAATATAATAAAACAGTTATCTTCTCTGGCTGTTTCCATTCAGAAGTGTTTTTGTTTTGGGATGACTACTTTTTTGTTTCCCCTGTCTTCTACGTCAGCTATTTCTCCGTAGAGTAAATCGAGTGTATTTTTATTTATGACATCTTCGGGTTTTCCGTTCTCTATTACAGCGGTGTCTTTTATCACCACTGCCTGGTCACAGTACCAGATCACATGGTTCGGGTCATGTGTTGCTACTACGATGGTTTTTCCGGCTTGTGAGAGTTCTTTTATTTTGTTCCAGATCATTACCTGGTTCTGGTAGTCGAGTGCGGAACTTGGTTCGTCAAGTAGCAGTATGGGAGTATTCTGGTTAAGTGCTCTTGCGAGCAGAACCAGCTGCAGTTCTCCCCCGCTCAGGTGGGTGTAAAACTTGTCTTTCAGGTGGAAGATGCCTACTTCTTTTATTATTTGATGGGTCTGTTTAAGATGTAGTTTATCCGGTCCGAAAGCATTTTTAAAGTAGGGATTTTTTCCCATCAGGACGATTTCTTCTACTGTAAAAGGAAAAGAAGGTACATGCTTTTGGGGTACATAGGCTACTATCTTTGCCAGCTTTTCATTTGAAATCTTTGAAATGTCTTCGCCTTCTATTTTTATTGTGCCACTTCTATATGTTTTTAGTCCCAGGCAGCATTTTAGTAGGGTTGTTTTCCCTGAACCGTTAGGTCCAAAGAGAGCGCAGAGACTTCCTTTTTTGATGTTGATTGAGCTGGCTTTGAGCACCAGTTTATTTTCATATTCAACTTCAAGGTTCTTTATTTCGATCATGCTTACCTTGCCTTGAATTTAGCTGCTTGAAACTCTTGGTTAGTCAAAGTAGATTGCTCTGTTGTTCCTTATAAGGTATATCAGGTAAGGTCCGGCAAATAGGGATGTTAGGATAGTAATTGGAATTTCTCCGGTTGTCAGTGTCCTTGCAAGCGTATCACATAGCAGTGTAAATGTAGCTCCCATGAGCATTGAACTCGGGATAAGCATACGGTGATCCGGACCTACCATGATCCTGGCTATATGTGGGACTATGAGACCTATCCAGCTTATTACTCCGACAGTCGCTACTGAAACGGACGCGATTATGGCAGAGAAAAATATGAAATACTTTTTGTAAAAATCAGTATTGACCCCGAGTGTACGGGCTTCATCTTTGCTCAGCGTCATGATATTCAGTGTCCATGCCTTTGCCCAGAGAACTCCTGTGAACACGATTATTACAGGAAGTACAAGCATCACATCATCCCATTCCGCAACGTATATCCCACCCATTAACCAGAATGTCAAGGAACGGAGCTGTTCCGAATCAGCTACAGTCTTCAGGAAGGAAATTCCCGCCGTAAAGAGCGCGTTGATGACGATCCCCGAGAGTATCAGGTTTATGACCGGTGTTTCCTCGGATTTTGTTGCTACGGAATAGGCGGCAAAAGTGGAAATCAGTGCAAATACCAGTGCTGTCATCTGTTGAGATATCAGGCTTAATCCCATTACTATCGAAAGGGCTGCTCCGAAGGCAGCTCCCGAAGATACTCCCAGGATATAGGGTTCGACAAGAGGGTTTTTGAATACCCCCTGATATACGCAGCCTGCTACCGAAAGGGCGGAACCTACGGAAATTGCAAGGAGTATTCTGGGGATCCTTATCTGGAATATTACCACATCATAAAAGTGGTTTGAATCTGCTATTCCTGAAGTTGACAGGATCGTTCTTAACACTTCTACAGGTGGAATTTTACAGGCTCCGCTGAAAAGGGCTAAGATGCAGGCTAAACTCAAAAGAAAAAAAAGTAATAAAAGAAAATTGAAACGTTTTTCCCTTTTTATAATGCCTTTTCACCCCTATAATTCCGGGTTAGTAAGCCTTTTCTCGGGTTCAATACCTTATGCTTAAAAGTCCTTCACATAAATCCATTCAAGGTACTGCTGGGCTGCAAGTTCCCTGCACTGAGTGTCATTCAATCCGTAAAGGTTTTTATGGTACTCTGTAAGCCACTCGTTTATTTCTATATCTGCAAATTCCTCCGGATACGCACTTTTTGCTTCAATTAGGATTGCTGTTGGGAATTCTAGCCCGAAGTCTCCCCACCAGGGGAAAAGTCCGACTGAAGTCACCTGTTTGTTTTTGATAGCGTCCATTACCTGCCAGCTCTCAAATCCTTCTGCAGCGTATATCTCATCTGGATCGCTCAAGGCGAGGGGTCCGTCGACCAGAATTATCTTCCCGGGGTTAAGAGAGATAATTTGCTCTTTTGAAAGTATCTGAGTGTTCTGCTCTTCATAGACGTTTTTGATATGTACGACTTCTGTTGAGAACACTGCTGAACCATAGTCAACTCCCCATACATATCCGCTTCCATCTTTAGAGAGACCGACTATCATGGTGCTTTCTTTCTCGCTTTCAGGGATGTTTTTCGTTCTTTCATATACCATATCAGTGCTTTGTTTTATGTAATCCACAAGCTCCTGGGCTTCATTTTGTTTGTTGAAAATTTCCCCTATTAATTTTATCCCCTCAAATTGGGTTTCAATTGAAGAAGAGGCGTTGGCACATCCAGCGTCAACTACGGCTACTACAGGTATCCCTGCTTCATTCAATCTGTTTATAAGTTCAAGGGTTTCTTCATTGTTTTCCGTATTTTGCAGCATATGCCAGATAACAACGTCAGGCTGTGCAGAAATCAGGGTTTCATAGTTGAAACCGCCATAGTAGGCATAACCGCAATTAGTGACATTAATAAGTCCCGGTCTCAGATAAAGAGTATCTCTATTTTTGGTTGGGTTCTTTGAGTTGGGATTAATTACACCCCCTGTGGCAACTATTTTTTCATCAACATCAAGAGCGATCATTGTTTGGATCGTAAGAGCTTTGTCTATTACGGCAACCCGCTGTGGATCCTGTGGAATTTCTACCTTTTCTCCCCTCATATCCGTGATGATTTTATTTTTTTCTGTAGCAGCGGAGTCTTCTTTGGATACACAACCTGCTGATATAATCATGAACACTGTTACAAGTAACAGCAGGAACATGGGAAGAAATTTCTTTAAAGTGCCGAGAACATGTTCTTTTTTTCCAGTTGCCAAATTATCACCCATTAACATCCTAATGCCATAAGTTTCAGATTTTTTTCTGTTGTGAACGATAAATTATTTTGTTTTCCATTTTTTAAAAATAATTTAATATATTTTTTATATCGTGAATATATGTATGTATATTAATTATTTTTGATTTGTTCTGCTGAAAAATGAGTGTTTTCTGCTGCGTCTTTTCGAAAGGTTAAATGGATTTTTAGCGTCCCGTTTCTCGACCTGCTGATTTTAGGGTGGGCGGTTGGCTGGCGGAAAAATATAATAAAACAGTTATTTCGGTTGCTCGGATAATTTCCAGCATTCAGTGATTCTACGGAAAAATGGATTTTTTTATGTGTTGAGCTTCGAAAGGTTGATGGGGATTCCAGCGTCCCTTTTTTCGTCTTGCTGATTTGTGGGTGGGCGGTTGGCTGGCGGGGAAATATAATAAAACAGTTATTTCGGTTGCTCGGGTAAGTTTCAGTCTTCCGTTCGTCCTGATGAAAATATAAGTGTTCCTGCTGCGTTAAGTTTTCGAAAGGTTGAACTGAATTTTAGCGTCCCAGTTCTCGACTTGCGGATTTGAGGGTGGGCGGTTGGCTGGCGGAAAAATATAATAAAACAGGTATTGCTACGAACTTTCCAGGTCTATTTTACTTATTAAATCCCTAGCTCTTCCTTAAGTTCGGAGGGTGTCTGAAGTTTCACATCTTTTTTATGTTCGCTATCAATTTTTATACTCCATCTTCTGGATGGAAATTCTAAGATCCCTATGCTAACAGTTCCGGAATCAAGTGGTTTTGCGTGAACCTGGTAAGTTCCGTTTTCCTTGACGGTGAATGAAGGATGATATGGGAGATAATCCCCTTCAGGATGCATTAACATAAATGTGTCCTCAAGAACAATGTAGGAATCTTTTCTGATCGATATTTTGATTTTTTCTGGACCTACATAATCTACGACCCACAGTTCATACTTTACATCTTTGGTAAGGTTGACCTGAAAGTATGATTCTTTTGATACCGATTCTGCGTATATACACTCTCCACCTTCTAAGAACATCATGGATGAATAGATAATAATTGGAATTATGGACACAATTATGAATTTTATGAATTCATTTATTTTCTCTGACACTTCGCACTCCTCTATCTTTTCAAGGGAAATCAGGTAATTTTCAGACTAGATATATTCAAGTTTAATTCCATCAACCTTTAATTTTTCCTTTTAATGTTCTGATTTTGTGTTGTAAATGTTTTGTGAGGAAATCGATTAAAACTAAAGATAATCTTACAGTCTGTCGGGTAGATCGAATAAGAAGCCGCTATTCAATTGTTCTTGTGAAAAATAGGGGTTCCTTTCTGTGGTTTTTCGAATGGTTGAAATGGATTTTTAGCGTCCCCTTTCTCGACTTGCCGATTTGAGGGTGGGCGGCTGGCTGGCGGAAAAATATAATAAAACAGTTATTTCGGTTGTTCGGTTAAGTTCCAGCCTTCCGTTGTTCTACGGAAAAATGGATTTTTACTGCGTTGAGCTTTCGAAGGGGTGTAATGGATTTTAGCGTCCCGTTTTTCGACTTGCTGATTTGATGGTGGGCGGTTGGCTGGCGGAACAATATAACAAAACAGTTATTTCGGTTGCTTGGGTAAGTTCCAAACTTCCGTTGTTCTACGGGAAAATGGGTCTCCACTGCTGCATCTTTTCGAAAGGTTGAAATGGATTTTAGCGCCCCGTTCATCGACCTCCCGATTTGTGGGTGGGCGGTTGGCTGGCGGAAAAATATAATAAAACAGTTATTTCGGTTGTTCGGGTAAGTTCCATCCTTCCGTTGTTCTACGGAAAAATGTGTGTCCACTGCTGCATCCTTTAGAAAGGTTGAAATGATTTTTAGCGTCCCGTTTTTCGACTTGCTGATTTGATGGTGGGCGGTTGGCTGGCGGAAAAATATAATAAAAAAGTTATTTCCGGTTGTTCGGGTAAGTTCCAGCATCCAGTGATTCTACGGAAAAATGGATTTTTGCTGCGT
Organism: Methanosarcina sediminis; assembly: GCF_052056915.1. Taxonomy (GTDB): domain Archaea; phylum Halobacteriota; class Methanosarcinia; order Methanosarcinales; family Methanosarcinaceae; genus MTP4. The sequence goes on from NZ_CP195119.1 coordinate 2,975,067, forward strand.
TGAGCTTTCGAAAGGTTGAAATGGATTTTAGCGTCCCGTTTTTCGACTTGCTGATTTGATGGTGGGCGGTTGGCTGGCGGAAAATATAATAAAACAGTTATTCTCGGTTGCTTGGATAAGTTCCAGCCTTCCGTTGTTCTACGGAAAAATGGGTTTTTTCACGTTGAGCTTCCGGATGGTTAAAGGTGATTTTAGCGTCCCGTTTTTCGACCTGCTGATTTGAGGGTGGGCGGTTGGCTGGCGGAAAAATATAATAAAACAGTTATGCAGCTCCGTTTTTCCAGTTAGCTGTCATCTTTGATTCCGGGCTGTATCAGTTTTAAATACTCACGGACCCAATAATATCATGATATAAATGGAAAGCAACACCTTGAATTACACAGTCCTGATCGAGCAGGATGAGGATGGGATGTACATCGCGACAGTCCCGGACATCCCTGGTTGCTATACTCAGGGGAAATCTGTGGAACTGGCTATGGAGCGCATAAAGGAAGCGATCCAGGTCTGTATTGAGGCTGAAGAACTGGAAGATATCCTGCCGATGAAATTTATCGGGATTCAGCAGGTAGAGGTAAAAGTATGAGCAGGCTCCTTCCCGTGAATGGGAGGGATATGTGCAAAATACTTGAGAGGCTTGGCTTTCAAAAGGTGCATCAGGTCGGAAGCCATGTGAGATACGTTCATCCCGATGGTAGGAAGACAGTAGTGCCTGTACATGGTAATGAAGATTTAGGTATCGGCCTGATTAAAGAGATCCTGAAGCAGACCCGGATTTCTCGGGAGATGTATGAAGAGCTGAGGAGAAAGGTTTGAGGAACTTGAAAGTTCTTTTTTCGCTTCGTTTTTTCTTTCTTTTGTTTCACTTCTTTTGGTTGTGTTTTTCGATCTGTCGATTTTAGGGTGGGCGGTTGGCTGGCGGAAAATATAATAAAACAGTTATTTCGGTTGTTCGGGTAAGTTCCAGCCTTCCGTTGTTCTACGGAAAAATGGATTTTTTCACGTTGAGCTTCCGGATGGTTAAAGGTGATTTTAGCGTCCCGTTTTTCAACTTGCTGATTTGAGGGTGGGTGGTTGGCTGGCGGAAAAATATAATAAAACAGTCATTCAAGATACTCAGAGGTTCTTATAAACGCGTTTTCTGGAATCAATTCGGAAAACGATTATTGTGACTTTTCCGTAATTGATACGATAAAGAATCCGAAAATCTCCTACCCTTATTCTGAAAGCATTTTCACTGGTTCCATAGATCCTCTTGGCATCGTGAGGAATCGGATCTTCGGCTAGTTTTTCGATGGCTTCAAGAATTCGGATTTTGTTTTTGGTATCAAGTTTCCTGATAAATTTCTTTGCAGGTGTGTCCAGCAAAATCTCAAACATGTCAGAGTCCCAGTTCTTTCTTGAATTCTGAAAGGGTTGTTAATTTACCCTTTTTTTCATGCTCGTAGCTCTCTTCTAAGAGCTTTCTCTCCTCATCGGTGAGTATGCAATCTATGTCTACCATGTGCTCCCTTATATCTGTCAGTTGGTTTTTGATAGAATCAAGTTCCTTGATGATTCTTTCCTCAAAATCAGCCTGAGCCATAAAAGAAGGTTAATATGAATATTATTTATACATATGCCTTCTCCGGTTGATTTGTTCCTTTCAGGTATTCCTCATGAATTTCATGCAGATCGGAAAATAAGACAACCTTCAGTGGTTATGCTGAAAAATGAGTGTTCTCTGCTGCATCCTTTCGAAAGGTTCAATGGATTTTTAGCGTCCCGTTCCTCGACCTGCCGATTTGTGGGTGGGTGGGCGGTTTGCTGTCAGAAAAATTTTATGGACACTTAAAAGGTTCAAAGGAACTTTTTCTCTTCTTCAACAACCCGGTCAAAAATCTCCAGGAATTTTTCCAGATTTTCTTTTTCAACCAGTGCCTGGAGGTCGATACTGGGTCTCGTGTCAATTGAACTTTCAGGGATCTGGATTCCGGGGATTTCATTGAGCCTGGTAAGGATTTCCAGTCTTTTTTCCCGGTCGTCAAAGGGTTTTCTGTCTTTCATCCACTGAAAGTGAATTTCGGCTTTTCCGTAGGTGTAGACTCCAAAAGTCCAGTTTCTTTTTTCCCTCCGGGGTTGGGTCAAATTCATCATTCCGTAGAATGAACCGTCTACCGAACCTGTGCCCCACCAGATATCCAGTTCTTTCTCTTCCATCCAGTTGAGGAGTTTTCTGGCTACATAGGCTTTTTCCTTGCCTTTCCTGGCTTCAAGTTCGATGAAAAAAGAGTCCTCGTCCCACTTTTTTGATGCTTTTGTTGTTTCTTTTTTTGCCTGTGCCTGAGCGGTTTTTCCTATCAGGCGTGGGACCAGTGTCTTCAGTTCTTTCCCTACGAATTGTTTGATCTCCACTGCAAGGACTTCTGCAGGGTCCATCTGCTCATTCAGGAACTCTACTATCCGCTGGAGTTCGGAAGGGATACGATCCGCAACAAACAGCATGCGGATTTTTCCTGCCTGAAGGTTCGTTTTCACCCCGTTCCAGAAGTCATTTTCATCTATTTCGGCTCCCAGAAAATCACTGAGTTCCTTTCCGGGGCTTATTCCTTCCTGCTCACACCTTTTTTCAAAACTCGAAATGATCTTTTCGATCGGCCAGTAGGTCACTGAGTTGGCTGCATAATCAAGCATCTGGCCGACTACTTCCCTTCTGATCCTCGTATCGCTGCTCCTTTTTACCTCTACCAGGGTCGGAACGCCGTTCTGGTCGAGGAAAAGGTGATCAAGGGACCAGCGTCCTTCTTCATATTCATTTGAGGGCACTGCCATTTCCCTGCTAACCAGGAGCCACCTGCGGGGGTCTTCACTGTCAATCTGGCTTCCCGGAATGAGGTTTGGATAATCGGATAACATTTTCTGGAGAATCTCTTCAGCGGAGTATTCCTGCTCAACCATCTTTACAAGGTCGCCTTCATTGTTTATGAGAAATATTTCGTCTTTAATGGGGATCACCGGGCAGATGGTCTTTTTATGTATTCGATAATTATACATTTATTCTATTTTTACATGGACGATTCTATCTATATTTATGATTTTCTAATTTATCTTGAAGAGTGTTATTCACCATACACTGAAGCTTATGGATCACTATACGATGCTATATAATTCAAACAGGAGACTTACAATGTATACTCCCTCTTTGTCATGGAAAAGCCGCGCCGAGGCGCGGGGAAATTACCCGTGAGGATGGCTAACAAGGTTGCTTCGGTTCCATACAACTTTGTCCAACCCGGAAAAGCTTTCTTTTAAGTTCAAATTGTTTATAAATATGTTTTTATAATTTCCCGTCAATTTAATCTGTGCATATTAAAAGGGTATTTTTAAACCCAATGCTACCTTGAAAAATAAGAACGATTATCGTTTTTGATATTGGGTGGGGGTTAATGAGTGAAAACTAAAGAAATACTGAAACCGATACTTTGTGGATTTTTTTTGCTTTTGTTTGTTTCGAATGTGGGTCTTGCAGCCCCGAACAGTTCGCTGATCGAAGAGCTCTCTGTGGTAGATGCATTCCATCCGCCTGGGGAGGGGGATCCTGTAAACTTTTACAACGAATGGCACTATTTCAGTGTCATTGATGAGGAACAGAACCTCTCGGTAACATGCACTTTTAAATTGAACGGCCCGATCAATGCTTCCGAAGTCATGCTTGGGTATTCGACTGATGCTGCTTATGCCACCAACGCCACTAACGCTACTGGTGCTGCTAATGCCACTAACGCCACTAATGTCACTACTGGCTTTTTCTACGGAGTTTATCCTCTCGTTCCGGGAGTGGTGGAGTATTCTTCCGAATCTCCGAACGTTACTATCTCTAACAGTACGGTAACGTTGACAGATGAGGGATATGACGTGCATGTCGAATCGGATGACGGGACGAAGGTTTTTGATGCATTTTTCGTACCTGAGGTGGAGCCCAGTCCGGTATACAATATATCAGGGGTGCCTGAACCGGAATCGGAACTCTACGGGCTGATAACTTCTGCGAAAATGACGGTTAACGGGACACTTACTGTTGACGGGCAGGAATATGCCTTTGATCAGAGGAGAGGATACCACGACCACAACTGGGGCTACTGGTCCTGGGATTCGGACTTTGGCTGGGAACGGGGTCAGGTCACCCAGCTTAATTCCAGTTCGAATGAAAGCGAGGTAGGGGAATATTCCATCAGTTTCGGAAACATTACCAACGCTTCCCATACGCAATCTGCATTCTCTCTCCTGAGTGTCTGGAAGGGAGAAAACATAGTTGCCAGTTTTAGCGGGGATGAACTGAAAATAGAGCATAACCTGACATCCTTCAATGAAACCTTCCCGATACCGGACCAGGGTATTGCCCTGCACATAGCTTCCTTCCCACTTCCTGTGGAAACAAGCGTAAGCGCATCAAATGCCACGGCTCCTGATGCCAATAACCTCGAAATCGGGTTCAACACGGAGCAGTCCGTACTTGTCCCGATAGTAATTGTCGACGAGAGTGGGAATGTAAAATTCCGGGCTCTCTGGGGACTGATTGGAAACTATCAGGTCAACGGGACGATAGGCGGAGAGCCGGTTTCATACACTGCGGACGGGTTTATGGAATATGTATCTGGAATGCCTGTCTCGCCTGTAGCGTTGCAAGCTGAGCTTTCTAGTGGATGATATTGACCTGTCTGGGTTTTAAGATTGATTGAAAAACGATTTTTTAATTTTTCAACATCGTGTTCGATCCGGAGAAAGGGGAAACCCCGGGTTTTGCCTTATTAATCGTGATATTCTTATGGAGTTTAGTCTGGATTTCCCGGGTTTTGAGCCCCTTTTTTCCGTAATTGAGTTCTTTTTATCCCATTTATCATGATTTATATTTATAATTTATTTTCAGTGCGAATATATTTATATACTTATGATATTTAGTAACCCCTGCACAGAAAAACAGTTTCCTGTGCTCAACAGGCCGGATGGTAAAGGTTTTAGAAAACCCCGGGCGTTCGGGTTGTTCCAAAATCCTATCCGTAGCAAAAATAGCCTAAAAAGAGGAGTTTTCTCCTCCCTTCAATAAATTTCCCTCAATATATTTCCCTAAAATTCCCTTCAATAAATTCCTCATAAAATTCCCCTGAAATTCCTTTCACTACATATCTCCCATAATATATTTTATCCGAAGTGAGTATCAAAATGTTCTTGAAAAAAAACGGTCTTGTCGAAAAAATTCGTGAAACACCGTTGACACTTGGAGACATCTCCGAAGACGTATTCGGAGGCATCAGCACCGGTAACATCTTTTTACACAAGGTAGGCTTCCCGGGGAAAAAAGACCCGCAGGCTATGTTCATGTGCGAAGGGCTCTGTGTGGCCGTAAACATAGAACCGGAACTGGTCTATCCCTATGTTTCCGGGACCCTTGCCGGAAAATTTGCAGTCCGTTCTTCACCTTATGGTTTTATGCTGCCTTACGAGTTTTCAGGCAGTGGAGTCCGAAAGGCTTGCAGGGTAATTCCTCCTTCCGAACTGCAGGAAAAATATCCGCTGGCTTACTACCAGGTGATGGATTTCAAGAAGCTTTTCCACCATGACGCCTCCCCGCTTGATTCTGCTGACTATTACAGCGTGAGGGGAAGAAAGGTAATGGAGTACCTCAACACCCCGAAAATCATCATTAACGAAGGCTATCGCCTGCAGGCTGCTTACGATCCCACCGGAAACCACGTTTTCAGGGAAGGTTGCGGGATTGTCCTCAAAGACCCTGAAAAGTACCTCTACGTAACGGCAGTTCTGAACAGTCCGCTTGCAAGGCTCTTCCCCTCGCTCTGCAAAAATGAAATGTTATACCCGTTTTCCCTGACTCCCGCGGTCCTGAAACACTTCCCGATTGCATTCCCGGAAGACAAACGTGTCGAAGACCTGGTCAGTACGCTTTCCAGCTACCTTATTTACCTCCACGGGCAGCAGTATGCGGCGAAAGAAGCCGAAAGCTCCGATTGGCTTGAAGAACTCACAGAACTCACAGGTTTCTACGAAGAAATCACAAATCTCCTGGTCATGGACACCTATCTCGGAAAGGACCCGGCTCCGCACTTCCTGGAAATCCTGGAGGAAAACGTCCACCCGTTTGCCGGGGGCATGGAATTTGAAAATGACGGAAGCCTGCTGGCCGCAATGCACTGCATAAAGCAGAAGCTTTTGGGCACGTACAATTTCGAAAAATGCAGGCTTGACGTCGGGCTTCCCGACCTCCTGAGCTTCCCGTAAACAATAGAGGCTGCTGAAAAAAGACACTAAATAAAGACACTAAATAAAGACGCTAAATAAAGACGCTAAATAAAGACGCTAAATAAAGACGCTAAATAAAGTCCCCTTGCTGCGGGGATTTTTACCGGTTAGGGTTTCCTCCTTCCCTAACCATTTCCTCTGATTACTTTCAACAGGAGTTTTCCCGGAAGATCTTCTTTCACTCTTTTTGCACCCATTTTCTGGATTTTGGACTTCTTTCTGTTGCCGTTCAACCTTTTCCAGATTCAGCTTGCCGCATCCCTTCCCTGAAGCGGTGGATCGAGACATACAGGAGGGTTATAATGCCTGTATTGATCATCAGGATCCCAGAATACCCGGCTTCTGATCCCAGGTCAGGTCCTTTTCCCCATATCTCCATTATGAAGTTCAGAAGGCCCATAATCAGAGGTGTGAATATCAGGATTCTTCCCATTGTTTCCAGGGCTTCCAGTTTCTCCTCGGATCCCATGTGTCTGTATGCTCCTTCATTCTCCCTTATTTTTCTTCATTCTCCTCTTTTTTCTCCTTTATCCTCTCTCATTTTTCTTTTATCCTCTATTATTTTTTCCCCTCGGTTCTTTTTTAATTCTTGGCACTTTCTATCTATATGAAAGCTTTTATATACGCATTTTACGTATAACATTTGTATTAATTGGGCAGTGTTTGGTCTCAATTTCCCGGGGCTTAATGCCGGTGCTTATGAATGAATAAAAAAAGGAAAAAGGGGGAAAACGTATAATTTTGCAAATCCATCCTGCCTCAGTTCCGTATATGGGCGCCCTGATTTTTTCGGCTTTTGTCTCACTTCTCCTGGCCTATAAGGCATACCTGACCTTTGACTACCGAAGGGTGCGTTTTGCAAAGTATTTCATTTTTCTCATGCTCTGCATGGCTGAGTGGACGGTATTTTACGCAGGAGAGGTGGGCTTCATCGGTGCGGAGGCCAAGTTCCTCTGTACCCGACTCTCATACCCGGGGAATGCATTTCTTTCTGTGATGTGGTTTTTATTCGCGGCCGAGTACTGTGACATGGGCCGAAACTTCACCCGCAGGTTTGAAAAGTTCTTTTTTATCGAGCCTGTACTGTCGGTACTTGCAGTTAATACCAACAACCTTCACTGGCTCTATTACAGCGGCTATTCCGTTGAAACTTTTGGGGAAGTTCCCATACTCATACTCGAACACGGGCCTCTTTTCCGGATTTTTTACTTATTTTCTTTTTCTTTGAGCCTTCTCGGGATCTTTTTCTTTGCCCTCAAGTTTATCCGTTCGAGTCCGGCTTTAAAGCCCCAGCTGGGTATCCTTACGTTCGGGGCTTTTCTGCCAATTTTTGGTAATGTGCTCTATGTAAAGAACATCGGTCCCTTTGCCTTCATTGACCCTACCGGCTTCTCGTTTGCCCTTGCAGGGGTGGTTTTCTTCTGGGGGACCCGGGAGGAGGAGTTCCTCAACCTTGTCCCTATTGCCAGGGAAAATGTAATCGAGACCATGAAAGACGGATATATTGTGCTGGACACGGAAGGAAATATCGCTGATATCAACTCCGCGGCTCTGGACATAGCAGGCAAGAGCAGGAAATTCGCTCTCGGAAAAAGTGTGACGGAAATTTTAGGGGAGCATGTGGACTCTTTTTCAGGGCATGGTTGGGAAGAGGATTTTTCTAAGGAAGTCTCAACAAAAAAAGGCTCGAATGAAATCTTCTTTAACGTAAAAGTTTCTCCTATCCGTTTTGAGGGCCGTGTAGAGGGAAGACTGGTCATAATCCGGGATGTTACAGAGGCATACCTGTATAGGGAAGCTTTGAAGGAGGCTAATAAAAAGATAAACCTCATGAGCAGCATCACTCGCCACGATATCCTTAACCAGGTCAACGTGCTTTCCGGGTATACGGAACTGCTTTCCGAAAGACTGCCTGCAAACCTAATAAACGATCCTAAAAACGAAAGATACCTGAACAACCTCAAAAAAAGCATTGAAACGATCCATTCCCAGATCCTTTTTACCGGGGACTACCAGAACCTCGGAGTCGAGTCTCCGGTCTGGCAATCTGTCCGCAGCACGGCAAATGAAGTCGCTTTTGCCTTTTCGAACCGCAGAGTTGTATTTTCCATACCGGAAGAGGATATGGAAGTATACGCTGACCCCCTTTTCCAGAAAGCATTCTATAACCTTTTCGATAACGCCCTGTCCCACGGAGAATCAGTATCGGATATCTCCGTCACTTTCCGGGAAGCCGGGGATATAGCTGTAATCGAAGTCCTGGACAACGGGACCGGCATTTCCTCTGACATGAAAGAAGCCATATTCGATAAATCCGTAGGGAAAAACACGGGGCTTGGGCTCTTTCTCGTAAAAAATATCTTCTCAATCACCGGAATGGAAATCAGGGAAACAGGGTGCGAAGGAAAAGGCGCAAGGTTTGAGATCACCGTCCCGCCCGGAAACTGGAGGCTTGGCGGAACTGACCTTAGCCCGGACTTGAGGCCAATCCGGGATTTGCCGGAAGCCGAACTTGAAGTCAATCCGGGATTTGCCGGAAGCCGAACTTGAAGTCAATCCGGGATTTGCCGGAAGCCGAACTTGAAGTCAATCCGGGATTTGCCGAAAGCCGAACTTGAAGTCAATCCAGGATTTGCCGGAAGCCGAACTTGAAGTCAATCGGGACTTTAATTTAGTTTTACCTTCCCTTCACTTTATATGCCCCCTCATAGACCGTCCCCATCCTCATCACTTTTCCCATCCCGAATTCCACTTCTTCAAGTCCTGCTTTTTTCGTCAGGGTCCTGATCTCTTCTACGGGAAGTTCAGCTCCTTTTTCGGCGGTCGGTTCCCTTATGAAGACTGTCCCGCTCTTTTTCAGTTTGGATGCCAGGGTATTCATGATATCCTGTTTTTCATGTTCGGATACATGGTGAAAGGCGAAGTGGATGAGTATGGCATCGAAAGAGGAAGCCGGTATCTCCATTTTTCGCAAGTCCCCTTCCAGGATTTCGATGTTATTGAATTTCTGCAGCCTTTTCCTTGCTTTTGAAATGTAGTATTCGGAGATGTCTATGCAGGTCAGTTTCCCTCCTTTTGAAAGTATTTTTGCAAGGTGCCTTGAGCAGACCCCTCCTCCACTTCCGAACTCCAGCACTTTTTCGTTTCCATTTAATGGAAGTTTCATGAGATACGTTTTGTACATGGGTGCATGGGACATTATCCGATATTCCAGGATTTCTTCCATTATTTTTTCGAGGAAACTGGGGTTTTCAAAGCTCATTGTTTCACCTGCCGGAAGTACTGAGAGAAAAGTAGCAGTTCTCCTTCATGTTTCAATTGTCCGGGATCCTGGGTGGATTTTCCCGGTATTAAGGAACGGTGAAAACATATCTTCAAGTTTTCATTTGAGATTGCTCTGTGTATATCAATCATACAACCTCAATAAACCACGGATAAACACAGATGCACACAGATGGCTTTAATCTGTGTTTATCCGTGTCCATCTGTGGTTCTTGGCAGTAAAAATCCTTGATGTTATATTTGAATCGTTCCTAAGTATATTTTTGAGATTTCATTATATTATGTTATATCATATTTTTTGCATTGTTATTTTTCTTATCGTTTATCTTTCCCTTTCCTTTCTCATGATCTATTTTTCTACTTCCTTTAAAGCCCATAAACTCTCATTTCTTTATCGGGGAGAATTATGGATGGTGTAGCTGCCGCTTTTATCCTTACAACCCTTGCCGGGCTTTCCACGGGAATCGGGAGCTTGATCGCGTTTTTTATCCCGTGCCCTAAAAATACCCATCTGTCGGTTCTTCCTGGCTTTGCAGCCGGGGCTATGCTTTACCTCTCTTTTGCGGAACTCCTGGCAGACTCCGTGGAAAGTGCGGGGTTTTTCCGGGGGAATGCGGCGTTTTTCCTGGGGCTGCTCGGGATGGGTGTCCTGGACCGGTTTATCTGGCACGTCCATCTGGACACCCTGCCTGATGGAAACTTTCAAACGGGAGTTGAGGCTGAAAGCCAGAAACTCCGGAAGGCCGGCTTACTCACTGCTGCGGGAATTGCCATGCATAATTTCCCGGAAGGCATGGCAGTGCTGGTGACCTCGATGAGTTCTCCTTACCTTGGGCTTTCCGTGGCTGTGGCTATCGCAATCCATAATATCCCTGAGGGAATTGCGGTTTCGGTCCCTATCTATTATGCAAGCGGGGACCGGAAACAAGCGTTTACCTACTCGTTCCTTGCCGGGCTTGCCGAGCCTCTCGGGGCAGCGCTTGGTTATTTGCTGCTCTTTCGCTTCTTGAACCCGGAGATACTCTCCCTTGTGCTGGGAGCGGTAGGAGGGATTATGGTGTTTATTTGTTTTGACGAACTGCTGCCCATAGCCATGAAGTACGGGGACGAGCACCTGGCATTCTCGGGCCTTGCCTGTGGGATGGCTGTGGTAGCCCTGAGCCTCTACCTTCTGGGTTGAAATTTTCTAACCTGCATTTTAGGTCCGGATAATACTCGGATATCTTTTTTACTCTCCGGGTGTGCAGGGCGCTTTCCCGCGCCCAAGTTCAAAAAAATATTTACTTTCAAGTGATTTATTTTTTTATATCCCAAGTTTGACAGTTTAAGCTTTCATTGGCGAAAAAACGTTGAAATTTGAAAAATATCCCGAAATTAATTTGACAGATTATAAAAATTGAGGCTAATTTTGGCTCAATTTTACTGGGAAATTGTCCTGGCGCGCTCAAAATATACAATTTGTAATAATTAGTAAGATCTATAATGAATAAAATGTCTAATAAATTGTAATAAATTATATATTAATAACAAGTGTCAAATTAAAATTTGCCAAAAAATTGATCTGTCAAATTTAGGTTATATATATTTTTCAGTTTTTTAAGCTTTTATTTTCAAATATTTTTCTCTGGATAAGCTCTTTAAATAATGTTTTCTGAATCTTCTGGAATCCTGTTCCCCGTAAACCTGGTGATTATCCTTTTATTTTTATTGTACAGACCTTTAGTATATTATATGAATTTATTAAGAATATTTTAGTATTATAATTTCCATATATATTCATATCCATGTGGTATTTACATGGTTTATTCACCCGTTTCATTCGGATGATTTATTCGTTTGACCTGTGTGATTTGTGTTTTCTATACCTGGTTGGAGTCAATCGGTGCTTGCCGAATAAAAGGGGAAGGACTGGAAAGCTGTCATTCCGGAAAATAACAGCCCCGGTAATAAGTTTCGGTCCCGCCAGGAGGGCGGGGTTCAGCATGATAGGGAAGAAAAAAAGGCTCACTGAAAAAAGCAGGGAGGAATGGGACAACGAAGGGCTCTACTGGGCTCAGCGGGGCTTTCCCGAGAAAGCTATAAACTGCTATGACAGGGCGATCGGGCTTGACCCTCGCGACAAATTCCCCTGGCAGCACAAAGCCAACGCTCTCCGGCACCTGAAGCGTTTTAAAGAAGCAATCCAGTGCTACGACCGGGTGCTCAAAATCGATCCCCATTACCTGGCTGCCCTGAACTGGAAGGGCTGGTGCCTCTACTTCCTTGAGAAATACGAGGAAGCTTCTCCTTTTTTTGACAGGGCGCTTGAAATTGATGTCCGGGACGTAAGTGCCCTGGACGGGAAGGGCTGGTGCCTCTACCACCTCGGGCAATATGAATTTTCCGTGTCCTGTTTTTCCAGGGCGGTCAGGGTGGACCCCTCCATCGAGGACGCTTTTACGGGCTTTGGCTGGGCTCTCTATAACCTCGAGCGGTATAAGGAAGCGCTTTCTGCTTTTGAAAATGCTGTCAGGCTCAACCCCATGTCCGTGACCGCTCTTTCCGGGCAGGCCTGGTCCCTGTACAGGCTCGGGCGTTATGATGAGGCAGTACCCTGTTTTTCCAGGCTGTTTTCCAGGGATGGGAGTTCCGCAGAGACTCTTTCCGCACAGGGATGGTCCCTTTACCATCTCAAACGTTATGAAGAGGCTCTTTCATGTTTTGATTTTGCACTTGAAAGCGACCGGAAGGATGCAAGTGCCCTGGATGGGAAAGGCTGGGTTCTTTTCCGGCTGGAATCTTTCGGAGATTCCCTGCGCTGCTTTGATAGGGCACTTAAAATCGATTCCAACCGCTCAACAGCCCTCAACGGGAAAGCCCGGGTCCTGCGCCGGCAGAAGCACTACAAAGAAGCTCTTCGTTACGTTGACCGGGCGCTAAATTCCGATCCCGCCTATGCTTCAGCCTGGGACCACAGGGGCCTCCTCCTGCACAAACTGCAGCGATATGAAGAAGCAGTCCTGGCTTACGAGCATGCCCTCGAACTGAAACCCGTTTACCCTGAGGCCCTGGAGCATATGGGAGATGCTTATTTTGAAAGCGGGAATTATTCCGCAGCCCTCAGGTGCTATGAAAAATTCCTTGAGTACGGTCCGGCTAATGCAAGGGTAGCTGAGCGCAAGAGGCTTGCATTCCGGAAACTTGAAGAAGGTGCCGGGAACGAGCAGTTGGCCCGGCGTACAGATCCCGTGTCCGAAATAAATGAGGTCCAAAGCCTGCAGGAAATGGCTGCGGTTTCAAATCCTTCCGGGACTTCCGGATCAGGTTTGAATTTTTTCTCCAGGATCCGCAATTACGTTAAGAATGTGGGTAAGTAATGGGTTTCAGGTTCAAGGCTTGCAGGATAATTCCTTTTCATGAGGTTTTAAATCAAATTATTGCCCATATACACTCCTTCAGCTTTAGAATCTTGAATTTTTCCTCAAAATGCAGGGTAATCACCCCATCATAATTTTGAACATTTAAGCTTTCGTTTCTCTTTTCAGGATCGATATGTACGGAAAGACATACTGTGAGAAATAAATTTATATACAAATGTCATATGTAACTAATAAAACATTTTGTAGTTCTAAATTTCCACATTTATTCCGGCACTAAATGTCGGCCAATGCATATTGAAAATAAGAAGGTTATTTTATAAGTCTGGAAATCCACCCCGTTGCACTTCCTTACATGGGAGCACTTATTTTTTCAGGTTTCCTGTCCCTTGCACTTGCTGTAAAAGCTTACAGGGCCTTCAATTACCGCAGGATGCCTTTTGCCAAATATTTTATCCTGATTATGCTCAGCATGGCTATCTGGTCTTTTAATTATGCTTTTGAGGTCGGGTTCGTTGAAATCGAATACAAGTACTTTTTTGCCCGCCTGGAATATTTAGGAATGGCCTTTGCCCCTGTAGCCTGGTTTTTGTTTGCTGCTGAGTATTCCGGGATTTTCAGGACGTTTACGCACAGGCACGAAAAAATATTTTTTTTGATCCCCGTTTTTACAATCCTTTCTATGCTCACGAACAGCTTGCACGGGCTTCATTTCACAAGTTATTCTCTGGATACCTCCGGGGGCTTTCCCCTGCTCGTATTCCAGCACGGACTCTTTTTCTGGCTTTTCTACATTTACTCCTTCTTTTTAATTTCCCTGGGAATTCTTTTCTTTGTCAGGCAGTTTGTCCGCCTGACGGTCCCTTATCGGGCTCAGGCAGCAATAGCTCTTACTGCAGCCTGTATCCCGGTTCTGGGAAATTTGCTTCACATCGCAGATATCGGTCCTTTTGAGTTTTTTGACCCCACCCCCTTTTCCTTTACTATCACCGGAATGATTCTTTTCTGGGGGGCAATGCAGCACGAGTTCCTGAACATTATCCCGATTGCGAGAGAAAACGTTATTGAATCAATGAGTGATGGCTACGTTGTGGTGGATCTCTCCAATTTTATTGTTGATATCAATGAAGCTGCGCTTGTCCTGAAGGGCAAAACGAGAAAAGAAGCAATTGGGAAAAGCCTGGATGAATTTTTCGGGGAAGAAATTACCCTCTTTTCCGGAGACGTGCCTGAGGGCAGTTTCAGCAGGGAATTTTCCCTTAAAGACGGGGCACAGCCAGGGTATTTCACTCTCACCGTAACCCCTCTCGAGCACAAGGATGCTTCGGAAGGCAGACTGGTCATGATCCATGATATTACGGAGATCTACCGATATCAGGAAGCTTTGAAACAGGCCAACAAGAAGATCAACCTCATGAGCAACATCACCAGGCACGATATCCTGAACCAGGTTAACGTGCTTTCCGGGTACACCGAACTTATTTCCGAGATGCTGCCTCCGGATGTTAAGGAGGACCCCCGGATCAGCAGGTACCTGAAAAACCTCAATAAGGGCATCGAAACAATTCACAACCAGATCATCTTCACAAGGGACTACCAGGACCTTGGGGTTGTTTCCCCTACCTGGCAGTCCGTAGCCGGGGCTACTAGAGAAGCTGCTTTTGCCTTTTCAGGCCAGGGGATTAATTTTTCCATAGAGGACAGCTCCCTGGAAGTTTATGCCGACCCCCTGCTCAGGAAAGCCTTTTACAATCTCTTTGACAACGCAAGGGCTCACGGGGAATCGGTAACAGAGATTTCCTGCAGTTACCGGATGGAAGGGGAAAGCATTGTGGTCGAAATCCGGGACAACGGCGTGGGAGTTCCGGAAGATATGAAGGAACTTATCTTTGAGAAATCAGTGGGAAAAAATACCGGGCTCGGGCTTTTCCTGGTAAGAGGAATTCTCTCCATCACGGGTATGGAAATTAAAGAAACAGGCAAAGAAGGGGAAGGGGCGAAGTTTGAAATCACCGTTCCTGCTGGAAACTGGCGGCAAGTCAGTCCTGATCTGAAAACCGTAGCTGGAATCACTGCTGGAATCACTGCTGGAATCACCGCTGAAAACCTCAATTAATTCAAAGACAGAGAGTCCAGGTAATTCAAAAATGCAACTTGATCAATTCAAAGGTACAGGAATGTTAACAGGACCAGAAGTGCTGTTGATGCCACCACCAGTATCAAAAGTTTGTTGTGTTTTTTCTCAGTTGTTTCAGGGTTCTTTCTCACTTCAAGAATTGCTCCTATGCTCACGCCCGCGCCTGCCCCGATCGAAAGGCCTATTGCTACCCCTTCCGGGAGGCTGCTTATGGAAGGGCCGAGGATAAACAGTCCGTAGAGGAGCCCGAGGGCTGTACATGCTGCAAAAGACGTAACCATCCACTGTGGCTTTTCCGGTTTGCCGGGGTCCCGTTCATTCTGGTTTTTCATTTTCCCTTTTCCCGCCCATTTGATTCTATTTTACTTCTGTGAGTTATTTTTGTAAGTTGCTTTTTTGAGAGTGTCTTTATTTATATGTTTTTGCAGCTATTAACATATACTTGAAAATCGTGATCGTCTGAAAAGACCTTTTTGGAGCATCCCGTTTATCTTATTTCTCAGGAGGATATATGAACGAGTTTACCCTGAAAGAGAGATTCGAAAAAGTGCTAAAAGGAGAGTCAGTGGATAAGGTTCCTGTCTGTTCCGTAACCCAGACCGGGATTGTCGAACTCATGGAACTGACCGGAGCTTACTGGACTGAGGCTAACTACGATGCCGAAAAGATGGCTGCCCTGGCCCTTGCAGGGCACGAGATTGCAGGGTTTGAAAATGTACGCTGCCCCTTCTGCACGACCGTGCTTGCGGAGACCCTCGGCTGCATCGTGGACGAGGGGACTGTGGACATCCAGCCTTACGTGAGGGATTTCCCCATACAGAAGAAGGCTGATGTGAAGGATTTTGCAATTCCTGCCGATTTTCTCGAAAGCAGGCGGACAGCCGCAGTTCTGGACGCTGTTGAAATCATGACGAAGAAAGCAGGTGAGGACGTGCCTGTGGTCGCTGGTCTTGTGGGGCCAGCAGGGCTTGCTTCCATGCTTGCCGGAATGAAGAATTACCTGATGTGGTTTGTGAGCAAACCTGAAGTCGTGGAAGACCTTCTTGCTGTTTTGATGGAAGCCTGCATCGAATATGCAAACGCCCTCCTTGAGCGGGGTGCCGATGCAGTTGTCCTGATCGATTCTGAAGCAGGTCCCGATATTATTGCTCCCCTGATGTTCGAAACTTCGGTCTACCCACTGTACAGGAAATTCTGCAACAGGGTAGATGGATTGAAAATTATCCATATGTGTGGGGATGCTACCGCTGTTCTGGGCACGCTGGCAGAGTCCAGTTTTGAGGGAATTAGCATAGAGGAAAAGGTAGGTGTAAGTTTCGCACGGGAAATAGTGGGCAACAGGGTGAGGCTTATCGGAAACGTCTCGCCTTCGGATACCCTGCTTACAAGAGGGCCGGATGTCGTTGCCATAGAAGCCAGGGCCTGTCTCGAAGACGGGATTGACATCCTGGCTCCCGGATGCGGGCTTGCTCCTCATACGCCCCTGGAAAACATAAAAGCCTTTGTAAAAGCCCGGGACGATTATTACCTGGAGTGAATTATTAGTCTGAGTGAATTATTAGTCTGAGTGAATTATTACCTGGGATAAATTATTACCTGGGATAAATTATTACCTGGAATGAATTATTACCCGGAGTGAACCTTTATAATTAATTAAAAAATATGCCTTAACTTTTTCAAATTGAACTTTCGGGAGGGATTTCCAGGGGTAAGGGCTCCTGGCTTCCTTTTTCCGTTTTTCCGGAGTCTTTAAGGCTCACCACTGCGGCTGATGCCATGATAAGGACGCATCCGATAAGGGTGTTTGAGGATAAGGCTATGCCCAGCACTGCGATGTCAAAAAAGACCCCGCTTACGGGTTCTATCAGAGCAAGCAGGCTCCCTGTCTGGGTTTCCAGGTTGGCGAACCCTATTATCGTGAATATCTCCCCCAGGCCTATGGAGACTATCCCGAAGGCCATGAGTACGGGCACATTATCCGAAAGGACAGCGGGGGAAACGTTGAATGCGAAAGGGCTGAGGAGCAAAAAAGCGATCCCCATAGGCCAGAAGACCATTCCCAGTTCCGGGTATTCCGTCTTCAGGATTTTTACATTTATAATCATGGCTGCAAAAACGATTCCCGAAAGCATCCCGGCTGCCATTCCGAGCATGTAGGTGCCCGTAAGTTCGATTCCTGAAAAGCCTCCTTCCGGTTTTACTATCAGGTAAACCCCTGTAATTGCGACAAAAAGGGCAGCTATGCTTTCCTGTCCTATCTTTTCGTTCAGGATAAAAGGAGAAGCCAGCATCACATAGATGGGGGCCGTATACTGGAGCAGGATTGCAATGGATACGCAGGTAATCTTAAGGCAGGTAAAGTAGAGCAGCATGCAGGCTACGACCAGAGTCCCCTGCAGGAACAGATAGCCTTTCTTTTTCTTTTTTTTCAGCCGGAGGTCGGAGGTTTTTCCCCTGAGCACTATATAGGCGAATAAGAAGAGCAGGCCAAAGAGCAGCCTGTAAAAGACTGTGGAATATATGGACATGTCATGGATGCGGGCAATGAACAGTCCGTTCATGCTGTAAAAAACACAGCCGATAAGCACTGCCATGTGTGCCTTTTTGCTCTCCAGGAACATTCTAGGTGAATATACATATAGCACTTATATATCTGTTGGAAGAGTGTTCATTGTCGGTTAACGTTCAGCAATGATGGCTTATCCCGGTAAAAAGTGGCCGGTCCAGTTGAATACCGATTGATTCGGGTGAAACAGATGGCAAAAGACCAATTTAAGGCTATCAGGGACAGGGTCACCGAAATTATCAAAAATTCAGGTCGAGAATGCATTTCTAAAACCTTAACTGATTCCGAGTTCTTGCCTGAACTTGAAAAAAGGCTCTCTGAAGAACTGGATGAATATCTTGAGAGCAAAGATCCGGAAGAGCTTGTTGACCTCCTCGAGGTTATTTTCAGGATCACTGAATTGAAAGGCTTCTCAAAGGAAGAACTGGAAGCAATCAGGGTGAAGAAGAAAGAAAAGAGTGGTGGGCTTGAAAAGAATCTGTTCCTACAGAATGTATAACTGAAATAGTAAAAATGAATGAAATAAAGGACCCCCTGTAAAAAACCTGTCATTTTCCGGGACCGGTCCTTTTTTGCTTTCCCGTTCTATTCTGCCTTTAGTTCTATCCTGCCTTTAATTCTTCTTTTTTCTCCCTGCTGCAATGAAGTATGCCATTGTTACGGAAGTGGCTGCAATAAAGCTTCCGAGGGGTGATTCTTTTGCCTCGCTTTCGCTTTCAGGAGTTTCCCCTCCGGCGGCTTCTCCTCCCGCAGGCTCTTCTGCCGTGAAGAGGTAAATGTCAGTTGACCCGCTGCGCTTGTCCTGCCAGACAATCTTGTTGCCGTCAATATCCGGGTTGCTCTGGTACGCGGAAGCGGTAGAGACGGTTTTTAATGTTTCCGAGGAAATATCATAAATGTAAATATTGGTGCCATCCCCTCTTGAATCCGTCCAGACAATTCTTCCTTCCGATATTGCAGGGTCTTTCTGGGAGGATGAATGGGTTGAAACTGCGATTTCTCTCCCCGTGGAAATTTCGTACATGTATATATCGAGGTTCCCGTTACGCCTGTCTTCCCAGACTATATAATCCCCGTCAACTGCCGGTTTAGACTGGTCCGCAGTGTCCGTCACCACAGGGCTTTCTTTTCCCGTAGAGATGTCGTACATGTAGATATCATCGTTCCCGTTCCGGGTGTCCGTCCAGACGATTATGTTTTCCCCTACATCAGGCTGGGTCTGGTCATCGGTGTTTGTTGTCATCCGGGTTTCCGTTCCGGACCCAAGGTCATACATGTAGATGTCCAGGTGCTGGTTGCGCCTGTCTGTCCAGACGATTGTGTTTTCCCAGATTGCGGGTTCTGTCTGGTCTTTGCTATCTGTGGTGATCTGGGTCTCTTTTCCGGATTCAAGGTCATACAGGTATATATCAAAGTTCTTGCGTCGGTCATCCGCAACAACCAGGTGCGTGCCTGAGACTGCAGGGTCGATCTCATCCCTGGAACCCGAAAATACGGGGACTTCCGTTCTTCCGGACTCAAGGTCATACATGTAGATGTCAAAATTGTCCTCTCTCTCATCCTGCCAGACAATGTAATCTTCCGTGATTACCGGGTAAAACTGGTTCCCGTACTCTGAAATGATCTCAGTTTCCGTTCCTTCCAGAGCTGCTCCGGCAGCGGAAGTTGAGGCCGCGGCCAATACGATTCCCGAAAAAACAAGTGCAATTAGCATAAATGTAACTCTATTCCGACTCAACTCAAACACTCCGTTATTCCCACTGGAGAATTTTAATAGCTGGTATGTCCAATGGGCAAAGTAATACCTTAGTAGTATATTTCGTCTATACTTTTTAGTAATTTCCCAAAAATAACTGGAACGATATTTGAATTTTATCGGAAGTAAAAGCTTTTGGAGTTGCAGAATAATTTTCAGATCGAAGTTAGAGGTGTACCTTAATAATTAAGTTACAGTTTTGTTAAGTTACAGTTTTGTTAAGTCACGGCTTTCTTAAATTACAGTTTTTTGATTTCGACCTTATTTCTGGTCAGGTTTACCAGTTTCCCGAGAAACTCTTCTTCCATTCCCTGTATTATTTCAAGGGTAAATTCCACTACATCTGAGTATTCTTCCCTCAAAATCTCCCCATACTCTCCTATGAGATTCCTAAGCTTCTGGACTTCCGGATACCCGATGCGTATACTGAATCGGACCTTTTCGAACACTTCCACGGTCCCCGCCTCTTCGATTGCTGAGGTTGCCGTTTCCCTGTATGCCCTTGAAAGCCCCCCGTAGCCAAGCTTTATCCCTCCGAAATAACGGGTTACAACGACAGCGGCATTCCGGATTTCTTTTAATTCCAGGACTTTGAAGATGGGTTTTCCTGAACTCCCTGCAGGTTCCCCGTCATCATCATATTTGAGGGCAAAGAAGTTCTCATTTTTTACGAGGTAGGCTGAAACGTTGTGGTTTGCGTTGGGGTGAAGTTCTTTAATCTCTTTGACGAAAGCTTTCGCTTCATCCTCACTTTTTACGGGCCTGGCGTAACCTATGAATATGGAGTTTTTGAATTCTTTTTGGACTTTTCCAGGTTCTTTCAGTGTTTTGTAACTGGCCAAGCATGAATCCTCATGTAAGTCTTTTGTGCTGTCGGATCGGAGAGTATCAGGTTCCAATTTGAGGGTGAGCATCTATTAAAAGCAAGATTGATGGGCCTCATAATTATTCTATATTATATAGCTGGTATGCCCATGGACCTCTAATAATTATGGATAAGTATTTGCTCTCGACACGGATCCGATGTATATAAATGAATTATAGGATAAATATATGTAATATTATCTAAGTCAAAATTATTAACCATTTTATTATTTCTCCCTCCTTATTTAATCGCACCAGGGCTTCTCACTGATAAAAATCGAAAAGTTTTAATGTAATCGACTTCTCATGCCTAAGTGTCCCTTATTTTTTGAGTCGTTTAAATAAAAGGAAGAGAATTTTCAGAGGTTTGATTATGAAGAAAATGTTAAAGGTCTTAGCCCTGCTCCTTGTTGTCACGACAGTTGTCTTTGCAGCTGGCTGTTCCGAACAGGCTGAAGAAGGTGGAGAAGAAGTAGTTGAAGACGCAGCAGAAGATGTTGCCGCTGAAAACGTAACAGAAGATGTTGCCGCTGAAAACGTAACAGAAGACGTTGCCGCTGAAAACGTAACAGAAGACGTTGCTGCTGAAAACGTAACAGAAGACGTTGCCGCTGAAAACGTAACAGAAGACGTTGCCGCTGAAGACGCAGCAGAAGAAGTGGCAGAATAAACTGCAACTGAAGATACGTATACAATAGCTATTCAGGTAGCCTTTTTATGGCTACAATTTTCTTTTTTAGAAAATTGACGTCATTTTTATTGATTCTGTTTTTATTGATTCTGTTTTTATTGATTCTGTTTTTATTGATTATCTTTTATGATTTCTGATTTTACTCATTCTTACTTCTCTTAAATAAGGCATTGTGTCGTATTTACAGTAATCATAGTTTCTCAGGAAGATATGTAATATGTAAAATAATTGTAATTTGCTGTTTGCATCATTTTAAAACTTGATACAAACTCGATTATCTAATAAAAATGGGTGTGGGTGTGACAATTTATTAAAATAGTGGGGTTTGCTGGGGGTAATCCTCTCCGTACTTATTGTAAGCTTTGTTGCAATCTCAATGAGAGGTACGGCGGTTTCTCAGGTTTTTCTCTCAGACCTTTTGGTGAGATTGGAGAATCAGCTGTATGTTTTCATTTCTTGAGGAAATATACAATCCGGGTGAATAGTCCTGACAAAAGAAGGTAACCATCAGAGGATAACCGTCATTCTGCACCTACTTATTAACCGTCCGAAATAATAAAATAATTATACAATAAAGGTGTATTTCTCTAATTAACTACTTATACATATATATTTTGTAGTTTTATTAAAGATTATTATATTTTAAGAAGAGATTTTCAGAGGTACGATTATGAAAAAAATGCTTAAGATCTTGGCACTTCTCCTCGTCATCACGTCAGTTGTCTTTGCAGCTGGCTGTGCCGAACAGGGTGAAGAAGGTGCAGAGGATGGTGCAGTTGAGGAGATTCCTACTTATTATGTAGGTACGGAAGCTCAGTTCCCTCCCTTCGAAATTGTGGATGACGCAGGTAATGTCATCGGTTTTGACGTTGACCTCATGAATGCAATTGCAGAAGACCAGGGTTTCAAGGTTATCTACCAGGACCAGGACTTTTCAGGCCTTATCCCGGCTCTTCAGACCGGAAATATTGACATCATCGCCTCCGGGATGACAATCACCGAAGAACGTGAAGGACAGGTTGACTTCACTGAACCTTACATTAACGCAGGGCTGGCTCTCGCAGTTACGGTAGACAATGAAGAAATCACATCTGTTGAGGACCTCCAGGGCAAGACCCTTGCTGTCCAGACCGGATCAACCGGGTTCTTTAGGGCAGAAGAACTCAAGGAAGCCGGAATTGTTGCCGAAATCAAGGACTTCCCCCACGTCAATGAAGCAATTGAAGAAGTCAGGATTGGCGGCGCAGACGCCATGGTCAATGACCTGCCCGTGACCAATGCTTTCATTGCTGCACAGCCAGGTATCATCAAGATCGTAGGCGAACCCCTGAACAGTGAATCCTATGGATTTGCCGTGAGGGAAGGCAACACCGAACTTCTTGAGAAACTCAACACCGGTCTGCAGAATGTCAGAGACAGCGGCGAGTACGACGAGCTCATAGCCAAGCTTCCGATGTACATGGAAGAAGAGGATACTGCAGAAGGGAACGTAACTGAAGAAGTCGTTGCAGAAGAGAACGTTACCGAGTAATTTTTTAAGCATAACTTTTTGTTATGCTCACTTTTTTTTCTTTTCATTTTATTCTGTTCTCTTTACTTTTCATTTTATTCTGTTCTCTTTACTTTCCATTTTATTCTGTTCTCTTTACTTTCCATTTTATTCTGTTCTCTTTACCTTTTCCTTTTTATCCTGTTATTTGCTTCAAATGTCGATTTTCCTCAAATCATTTAATTTATATAATTGAAAAGTCTAAAGCACCTATATATTTCTGTAAAACAGGTATTTATGAAAGTGAAAAAGTTTAGTGAAAAGTTTTCAATTAATAGGTGTTGCTGTGTTTTTACGGGATTTAGGCGCTGAAAAGGGTGCTTTGCCCGTTCGAGATTCATGGTCCCGGACATCTTATCCATAACAGCTAATGCCGCAAAAGATGCCTTATTTATGGCAAGGTCCAGTTTGCGTAACGGAATTAAAAAGTTATAAAAAGTTGAGGTCGGAGTTTTGTCTCTTTTAGTTTCTTACCTTGAACACGCCGCTGCTGTATTTCCAAGTTTGTTAAGGGGTGCGGTAATTACCGTAGAGGTCACAACCTTTTCAATCTGCTTTGGACTCATTCTCGGCACAATTGCAGCTTTTGGAAAACTTTCTAAAAGATCGTTTTTCAAAGTTCCCAGTATCGTATATATTGATTTTATCCGGGGAACTCCCCTCTTCGTACAGATCCTGCTTTTCTATTACGGAATTCCGGGGTTGATAACTGCTGCTACGGGGCAGGTTTTCAGGATCGACCCGATCATTGCCGGGATCGTGGTCTGCAGTATCAACAGTGGAGCCTATAACGCAGAGATCGTACGCGCGGGCATAAAGTCCGTGGACAGGGGGCAAATGGAAGCTGCCCGTTCCCTGGGGATGACGGAAAGGCAGGCTATGAAAGATGTCATCATGCCCCAGGCCGTAAAACTGATTATCCCCCCGCTCGGAAACGAGTTCATTGCGCTTTTGAAGGACTCGTCCCTGCTTGCAATCATCAGCGTGCACGAGCTTTCAAAGAACGGGATGCTCTATGTCTCAAAGACTTTTGCGGCATTTCCAACATACATTTCGGTTGCCCTTGTGTACCTGGCGCTGACCATGGGAATTTCCCGTATACTTGCATATATCGAGAGGAGGCTTGGTGTAAGTGATAGAAGTGAATAATCTTCACAAACATTTCGGAAAGCTTGAAGTCCTGAAAGGGATCACTGAAAAGGTGGAAGAAAGGGAAGTGGTCTGCGTCATCGGGCCTTCCGGCTCCGGGAAAAGTACTTTCCTCCGCTGCCTGAACCTTCTCGAAACCCCTACCGCCGGGGAAATCAGGATCGAAGGGGAGCTTGTCACTGACCCGAAGGTGGACATCAACAAGATCCGCGAAGAAGTCGGAATGGTCTTCCAGCGCTTCAACCTTTTCCCCAATATGACTGCCCTTAAAAACGTGGCTCTCGCCCCTATGAGGGTAAGAGGCCTTTCCGAAAAGGAAGCTTACGACCGTGCCTACGACCTCCTGAAAAAAGTGGGTCTGGAAGACAAAGCCAACGTTTACCCCAGTTCCCTCTCGGGCGGCCAGCAGCAGAGGGTCGCAATCGCAAGAGCCCTTGCCATGCGCCCGAAAATCATGCTCTTTGACGAACCCACTTCAGCCCTTGACCCCGAAATGGTAGGGGAAGTCTTGAACGTCATGAAAGACCTCGCAAAAGAAGGCATGACCATGGTCGTCGTGACCCACGAAATGGGATTTGCCCGGGAAGTCGGGGACCGCGTACTCTTCATGGACGAAGGCATCATTGTCGAAAAAGGCACCCCCGACGAGATATTCTTCAACGCCCAGAACGAGAGGACAAAGTCGTTTTTGAGTAAGATTTTGTGATTCTTTAGGGATCACATTTTTATTTCAGATGAATACCCCGCAGCTTGCTGCGGGGATGGGCACGTCCCTGCAAACCGTTAATGATGATACTATTTATATTTCTTTTTTTGTTTGTTATCTTCTGCTCAAACTAATTCGTACTAGTGTCTGGGAAACTTAATTATGCAACAATTTATTAGAAAATCAATAACTAAAGAGATGATACGGTATAGATAGTGTTTCAGATTTAATTTGTCATGACACTAGGTTTATTGTCTTTTTATGGAATTTGAGGTGGTAACGCTAACACGCCCAGTTGCTTGTAGCGAGGTGCGCCAGTGCACTTTGATTTTTTCTCTTTATCTTTTGGGATCGTGCATTCTGCTTAATAATGCATTCTCAAAATATGTTTCCGATATATTTATGAAGTTTACTTTCTTTATGAGAGTATTATTTTGGTCATAAATCATTACTTTGAATTATTTTTCAAGAGGGTTAATTTTGATTATTGAAAGAAAGCCTATCGAAAATGAAGAAAATTTCTTGTTAGAATCTCAGGAAGACCATTTCTTTGATATTAAAAGTTCAGAAATTCAACCGAAAAAATTACAAGAATCCTTTGTTTCTTTTGCTAATTCAGATGGGGGCGATTTATGGATTGGTATAGAAGACAAAAAACGTGATGGTGAGCGAATTAAAGGTTTTACTTCGATAGAGGGTGCAAACGATATAATTACCATTCTACTCGAAGAAACTAAACCTGCTGTTGAAAATCTTGAAACAGAATTTGTTGATTTTGGGAACCGAGGTTTTGTTTTACATTTTTCAATTCCTAAAAGCCCGAAGGTTCATTATTGCAGTAACGGGGATTGTTACATACGCATAAATGCTAATAAGCGTAAAATCGTCGGTGAAAGAGTTACTCAACTTGGTTATGCAAAAGGGAGTATTCCTTACGAAAAACAAATTGTAGATATTGCTGAAGTTGGCGATTTTATAGATAATTGTAATCTTAAAGATTACCTTAAACGAATTAACTCGAAAATGGAACCTAAATTGTTTTTGAGAAAACAAAGGCTTTTATCAAAAAAAGGTGAGGAATATATCCCAAACGTTGGTTGCGTTTTGATGTTCGACGATGAACCTCAGGCAACCTTAGACACACGTTGTGCATTAAAAGTCTATAGATTGTTAACTTCTGGGAATGATTATAAAAGGGAACAACTTTCTGAACTGCCACGAACAATAAATGGTACTGTTGAGCAACAAATTCAAAATGGAGTTAAAGCGGTTACTGACTTGCTTAGTGACGTTTCATATAATGTTGGTGGCAAAGTTGAAAAATTACGTTATCCATCTGAAGCTATTCATGAAATACTTGTTAATGCTATTATTCACAGAGATTATAGTTTAAACGATGATATACACATAAAGATTTACGATAACAGGATTGAAATACAAAGTCCTGGTCGTTTACCTGGTTACATCACACCAGAAAATATCTATGAAGAACGTTTTTCCAGAAATCCCAATATAGTGAGATTGTTACATAATCTTCCAAACCCCGTAAATCATGATATTGGAGAAGGCTTGAATACTGCAAGGAATGAGATGAGAAAAGCTGGCTTAGTAGCCCCAGAAATAAAAGAATTAGATAATGCTGTAGTTGTGGTAATAAAACATCAAAAACTGGCTTCTCTTGAAGATATTATATTAGATTATTTAAATGACAACATGTTTATAACAAATAAAATTGTCCGTGAGTTAAGTGGTGAAGAGGATGTTAATAAAGTAAAAAAGGCATTCCAAAAACTAAGAAAACAGGGGTTAATTGAACCTGAAAAAGAAAATGTAAGGGCTTTTGATTACCGATATATTCTAAAAAAGCAAATACATTAACGCCACCTGGCTTATAATATTTAATTTTTAAGCCTCTCCTACTTATTATTTTTTTGTATGTTTCTAGTACAATTTAAGAAATAGCAACGTTGTGTCCTTAAATTATTTCATATATACAATACCGTTGGCAGTCAGTATATCCCGAATATATTAGATTCATGTCATATTGCAGATATTTCTTCTTCCAATAATGCCACTCTATAGGTGCATCCCCTATAAAATTGTACATTTGTGTATGAAAATATTTGATTTGTTTCTACCTAATGTGGACCTAAAAAATAGCGATATTTTCCGATGTGTATCCCAAAATTATTTTGCATATCCAGAATCATGTTCAGTTCAAGTAATTATTCGATGGATTACAACACAGAGGGTTAAATGAAATAAAATTTGTATTTCCCGCAGTCTTCAAGAGAATACGTGTAAATAATGGAACAAATTTGAATTTACGAGAAGATAATGATCCACTCATGTCTGATTTTTAACGATTGAAAAAGAATTTAAAAACAGAAATCTTTTTGGGATTAAATAGGTATTTTTCGAGGCTAAAAACATGATAGACACTCTCAAAGCCTATATCGACCTCACACGAGCTCATTTCTTTTTAGCATGGCCCATCCTTTTTTGCTCCGGCCTGGTTCTTGCGTTTGAAAACTACGGGGGCTTTTCCTGGGGGCTAGTCCTGAAGACGGTGCTTATATCCCTTTTTGGCTTTGAAGCGGGGCTTGTGCTCAATGATTACGTTGACCGGGACCTGGACAAAAAGGCGCTTAAACCCGGGGACCGTTTCAACCGGTACTGGAGGCTTTTTGGCAGGAGGCCAATAGCCGAAGGGCTGATTTCCTCGAGGAATGCTTTTTCCTTATTCCTGGTGCTTTTTGCAGCCACTTCTGCCCTGATCCTGACGCTTCCTTTTCCCAATTCCCTTTACGTTTTTGCCATCATGGTTTATTCCTACGGGATCGAGTACTTCTACCAGGTAAAGAAAAGAGACCAGAAATACCCGATAGCCCAGCTTCTGGGGAGGACGGACTTAGCGCTTTTCCCGGTAGCAGGCTACCTCTGTTACGGGCAGCCCGATATGACTGCGCTTGCCTATCTGGTATTTTTCTATCCCTGGACCATGGCCCACCTTGCCGTAAACGACCTCATCGACGTGAAAAACGACAGGATCCGAGGGCTCAGGACAATAATGGTACTTTATGGCATGAAAGGCACCCTCTACTGGATTGTCGGGTTTACACTGCTGCACTTCCTGGTCTCCCCGCTTTTCCTGAGGGAACTTGGAGATATTGCCTTTTACGGCTTTATGCTGGGCTTTTTGCTCCTTGCGGCTGCCAACCTGTACCTGTTGAATGAAAAAAGTTCCGAAGCCGGCTTGAAAGCGCTTCCCGTCTTCCACGGGACAATGGTTATTTACGCAGTTTCGATTATTCTTGACTTCATTTATTGAATTCGACTTCGTTTATTGAATTCAACTTAGTTTATTGAGTACGTCTCCTGTTTTTACCTTTTTGCCCATTCACTTTTTTCATTTTTTCCGCCGGCACAGCCTCAGGGTGTGGCAGCGCAGGCTTCCTCCTCCTGCACGGAGGGCTTCCGGGTGGAAGGGGATGATTTCCACGCCTTCTTCGGTCAGGGCTTCTTTTGTTTTGCCGTCAAGGGCTATGTCGTAGTGGAAGATGGTTCCGCTTTTCAGGGGTACGAAGGAGCAGGCAAGGCGGCTTTGCTCGGAGTCTGAGACCGGGATGATCTCCATACCCCTCTGCTGCATGAATTCCTTGAAATCGATCTTTTCCATGGAGTCCTGGGTGAAGAGGCAGGTTTCTTCAAAGGCGGGCAGGTATGCCAGGGTAAGGTCTTCCCTTATCCTGTTGAAAATGGTGTCCGGGTGCATGTAGCGGCGGGCTTTGGGGGTGCGGACATAGATCACTTCTTTAAACTCGTTGAGGATGTTTGAGACAAATTCCCTGACAAAAGGATAGGTGTGTCTCTCGGTTTCCGCAACGAAGATGGTATCCCTTGAAAGAAGGAGACAGCCTTCGAAAAAACCGTTTCTGCTTTTGAACTCGTTCAGGATAGGTATGCCAAGGTTGTCCAGGGCCTCTTTTACTACAACTTCCTCGTTTTCCCTGGCAGGAGGGCGCATTTTTGAAACCATAGCCCCTTTTTCGGAGATCACTGCCGTATCGTGCAGGAAAGTCAGGTTGGGCATTTTCCCGATCAGGGCTTTGTTTTCTTCCACATAATCGGAGAGTTCATGGACTTTTACCCCATTTGACTCGAGCAGTTCCCTGTACTGTCGGTGCTCTTCTATATATCCGGAGATGTCCGGGACTTCATCATAAAGCCAGTACCTGTAATTGGATTCGTTTATAAGGGAAAGTTCTTTTCCCGGGGTATGCAAAAGTACGCTTTTCAGTCTCCCCAGTTCATCGCAGCCGTAGGCGATACATGATTCGGTTTTTTTCACGCTGGTAATCTTCTCTATCTGACAACCCATTCTCAACTCCCCATTTTCTGATTTTTCAGGTGTGTTATCAGCTGTGTTTATTATATGTGCTTATAAGGTATGCTTATCAGATGTAATCATTAGAATCAGAGTTTCTCATTAGATGTGTTTTTTAGATTTGTTATTCTATGTTTACGAGGTACGCTTCTTTGCCAGGATTATGACATTGGTCCGGTCTTCACTCAGGAACTTCCTGAGGATTTCGAATCCCCCTTTTTTCAGGAAAGCGCTGATCTGTTCAAAGGTATATTTGTAGGTGAACCCCATCTTGATGACATCCCCTTCTTTGAATTTAACGGTGCCGGGACCGACCCCTATCTCGGTATCATTGAGGATTTGCAGGGTCTTGCGAGTCCTGTAAAGGGGTCCTTCTGTCCCTGATTCTATGCGAGAGAGCAGTAGTTCGAAGTCAAAGTCTTCAGGGGCCATTCCGTAGTGGAGCAGCGGGTACATGTTGAAGAGAGCGTTTTCCCTCGATGAATATGTAGCCAGGACCTTATTTCTCATGGACTTTGCGTCATCGCTTCCGTCAACGGCGGGAAAGATGTGGGCATCAAACATGAAGAGGTCTCCTGACTCCAGATTTTCTCCCACCAGTTTCAGGATAAAATCCGGTTCATAGTTGCAAAAGGTATTTCCCAGGATGCAAAACAGGACTGGAAGGTGCCAGTGTTTTTTCAGGAGCGGCGTTTCCTCGATAAAGCCCACGATCCCTTTTTTTTCCACAGGCAGGTCCTGAACTTTTTCGAGGGCGATATCCACCATCCGGGAATTTATGTCGATGGGATAGTAGTGGATTTTTCTTTTTCTCCCGGACCCGAAGGCTTCTTTTTCTTCTTCAGATTCGCTTTTTGCCTCTTCTTCATTTTTCTTTATCAATCCATTAAGGATAATCCTTTCCTTTTCCCCGTTTCCTACCCCGATGCTTGCAAGGTTCATGCCTGTGGGAATGAACTTCACTATCGAGACAAGATTTTCTTCAAGCAGGGCTTTGAGCTTTCGGGCCACGGGAAATGTCCTGGACTCGTCCAGATTTAACCAGTTCCTGGCTCCTCCGGCTCCCGTATACAGGAAGTAATCGGGAAGTTCATGCTTTTTGAGGCTTTCATACAGTTTTTCCTCAAGCCCTTCCTCATCGATCATTACTACCTTCAGTTCGTTCCCGGAATCCTTTTTTAATTGTCCAGTGCCCTGCATCCTGTCTCTCCTCCTGTTCCTTCTTTATCTTCCCGTTCTGTCTTTATTTTCCCTGTCAGTCTTTAGCTTCTTTTTCTGTTTTTCATCTTCCCTTTCCGTCTTTATCTTCCCTGCAGGTCCTGTCTTCTTAATTCTGACAATATCCTGATTTACACTCCGGGTATCTCATTCAAGCGACTCTTTAAAGCACTGCTGACATTCCATCCTGAGTGCTTCCAGGGGGTCCATTCCTTTGTTCACCCCAACGCTGTAAGCATAGCCCCGGCACCCGATGCACTCGTTAAGGTGTTTGCAGTCCTCGCACCTGCCTTCAAGGACTTTGTCGATGTTCCGGACGTAGCTGAAGAGTTCGGAATCGAAAATCTCTTTCAGGCTAGTTTTGTTCACATTGCAGGGATATTCCCCGTTAACCTTCAGGGCAGGGTGCTCGTCCAGCTTGGTTGGGGCGCAGGGCCTGACGTTTCCGTCTATGGTTATATAGAGGCTGTAGAGGTGCTGCAGGCAGCCGCTTGCGGTGATCGGTGTGTAGGGCAGCCAGTCATACCCGTAGTATTTCCGGTCGATGTCAAGCAGTTTCATTTTGTATGCCTGGATCTCATCGGCGGTGAGCATCTTGTCCGCAAGTTCTTCGTTTGCCCTTCCCGTAGGTGTCAGAATCTCCATGTTTGGGAAAATGTTGTTCCGCCGGCAAAAGTGCCAGATATCCTCTATTTCCTCGAGGTTCAGCCTGTTACTCACAAAGGAAATCCCAAGCCTGAGTTTTCCCGGTTCGGCAGCTTCGGTAAAACCGGCGTCCATGAGGTTTGAAAGCCCCCTGCGGATATCGACTGCCGAACCTTCCCGGCCTGCCAGGTAGTCCTGTATTTCAGGCTTGAGGGAATCGAGTTTTCCCATTACTGAGACGTTGTGTTCGTAAAGGAACTCTGCAAGGTCCTTCGTCATCAAAACAGTATTTGAAAACATCATGGGTATGATCCCGAGGGAGTCGATGTAAGCAATCAATTCCCTGAAATCCGGGTAAAGAGTAGGTTCTCCTCCCCCGATCACGACCACGGACCTTATCCCGAGTTCCTTTGCTTCGGAAATAACTCGTTTCAACACATCAAAATCAGCTATTTTTACCGAATCCCCTCCGCTCTGCGCATAGCAGTAGCGGCAGCGGAGGTTGCATGAAGTGTTTGTTTCAAGGCGTATCGCCAGAAGCCGGCCTGAGTCCCTGGCTTCATAGGCTTCCTTTGCCCCGTACATGTACCCTCTCAGAATCGGAGGTGGTGAAAAAAAGTTTTCTTTATCCGGATTAATATGTTCATCCCCCAACATATTTTAAAATTATAAGTGACTGAAAAATATATGGGACTCATTAAATAATTTGTGTATCTTGTTTAATAAGTTTTGCCCCTAAGAGAGGGAATATAGAAACTGCGTACTTATCAAGTTGTAAGAAACTAAGTGTTTCTTCCTAAAGATGGATAAATCTTTTTATTGTTTATTCAGATTCCAGGTTATTTCTCATCTTTATTTTTTTCCTGCCGGGCTTTTCAATTTTATCTTTGTGTTGAAAAAGAAAGACTTATATAATCCATTATCCTGCCATTCTCTTTAGAGGGATGTTCTGTGTCGGTTAAAGGCTTTAAATTCTCCCTTTTTCTGCTCATGCTGGTAATGGTGGCGGCTATAACCCTTACTTCCGGTTGCGAGGAAAAAGAAGAAGTTCGAATTAATGAAAGTGAGACAATTTCCGAAAGTGTTGTTCCCGGGGAATATTCTTCGGAAGGAAGTCCGAATTCTCAGGAACTGCCCTACTATTTGCAGGAAGGATATCTCGAGGAAGCAATAATAAATGAAGAGGAAAACCGCAAAAGGCACGTTGAAGAACAATTGAAGAGGCTTCGGGAAGAAAACGGGGCTGAAATAAGGGCTATAAGCGGCGGAGGGACCCTGGATAACAGGTTCAGGTTTTACGGGGTCAGTACTCTTCCGGACGGGACCTGTATACGCACCCGGTTATTTTACGGGGACGAACCTGTAAGCTGGTGGCCTTCCGGGGAATGTGCCGTTGTTCAGGACGGGTACTGGGAAGTTTCGGTAACTTTCGGAGAAAACGGTGTTCCTGAAAAGCTGGAAACGGATGACGCTTACTATCTTGAAGCCCGGGTTGAAGGTGGTCCGGAAGAAAGGGCAGAATTTGCATATGCTCCGGGGGGAGGACCCATACCTGAACTGTCTTCTTTGGAAAATTGAGTTCCAGAACCTTTCCTTTTCAGGTCCCTCCCTTTTTTCCTGATCCTGGAATAAAATTATATACCTCTTTTTCATCCTGAGCCTCCACATGGAGAAAAAAACGTTAGCTTATCTCGCTGCATTCTTCAATGCCGTTTTTATCGGCCTGACCTTCTTATTCACCAAACAGTCCCTGGCTTTTGCAGCGCCCTTCACGACCCTGGCTTTCAGGTTCGTGCTCTCTTTCATGGTTATGTCCCTGCTGCTCAAGTTGAAATTCATAAACGTAAAGCTTGATCTGAACGGGAGCCAGCTTAAAGACCTGTTCGTTTTGTCCACCTTTCAGCCGATTCTCTTTTTCTCCTTCCAGGCGCTGGGTCTGCTGTATATTTCCTCTTCGGAGGCAGGGCTTATCAATGCTTTAATTCCTGTATCTGTGGGAATCTTCGGGATGTTTTTCCTGGGGGAGAAACTTACTCCGAAACAGTTAGGATCTTTTTTCATATCCATAGCCGGGATCGTATTCCTTTTCTTAATGAATGGAGGTACCGGGGATTTCAATGCCTCAGGCGTGGTTTTCACCCTTCTGTCCGTGGTCTCCACTTCTCTTTACATAATTACGGGCCGGAAGCTTTCAAAAAGTTTTGATCCCATGACCCTTACCTTCGGGATGATGGCAAACGGGGCTCTCGTGTTCTTGCTTTTAGCCCTCGGGCTTGAACACCTGACACTGCAGGCTACTCTCTCACTGCTTCAAAATTCGGAATTCATGTTCGGGATTCTCTACCTGAGCCTCTTTACCTCGGTCGGGACCTCTTTTTTGACCATTTACAGCCTTGTGGAGCTGGAAGCTTCCCGTTCGGCCGTGTTTATGAACCTCTGCCCGGTTATAGCCGTGGTTGCAGGAGTCTTCGTGCTGCACGAGGAATTCGGGTATTACCACCTTATAGGAAGTGTACTCATTATTTCCGGGGTTCTGATGGCAAGTTTTTCAGAACAAAACAATTGGCATGCAGAGAAAAATAGCCGGGAAAATAAGATCCGGGAAATATCGAAAAATTGAATAAGGAGTCTTCCTCCTGTTAAGTTTCTTATAGTTTTTGAGCTATTTTTATTCCGGGATGTTTGAAGAAATCCGGGTTACAGGGGCTTTGAATAGGGTCCGGGGTTCAATTCCATATCACTGGGACCTGAATATCTACAGGGGATGCGAGCACGGCTGTCAGTACTGCTATGCGATGTATTCGCAGCGCTACATCAAAGCAGGATACGGGAATCCTGGGGATTCTGCTTTTTTCGACCGGGTCTGCGTAAAGACCAACGTTGCAGAAGCCCTTGAAAAGCAGCTCAGAGCCAGGACCTGGAAAAAAGAGGTAATCAATATCGGTGGAGTCTGTGACAGTTATCAACCGGCAGAGGCAAAGTACGGGTTGATGAGAACGGTCCTGGAGCTGATGATCGAGTACAAAAACCCGGTTATAATATCCACAAAGTCGGACCTGATCCTCAGGGATTATGACCTGCTTGCAGAACTTGCAGGGCTGACTTATGTGAACATTGCAGTCACGGTCACAACTATGGATGAAAAACTCAGGGAAGTTCTCGAACCTTCGGCTTCTCCTTCTGAAAAACGTTTCTCCGTCCTGAAAGCATTCAAAGATACCGGGGCAGTTACCGGGCTTCACCTGATGCCGGTCCTGCCTTTTCTTACCGACAACCCCCGGAACATGGAGGCTATCTTTTCCCTTGCAGCCGAATCTGAAGTGGACTATATCCTGCCGGGGACCTTTTACCTCAGGGGCGATACCAGGAAGCATTTTTTCAAATTCCTTTCCCTGCAGTTTCCCGAACTCCTTGAACCTTATCGGAGCCTGTACAGAAAAGGAGGGCTCGACAAAACCTACAAAGCAGAAATCTACGGAAGCATTTCCTCTCTTATGGAAAAATACCACCTCTCGGCGGATTACATGAAACCCATGAAGGAAAAACTTCCCGGTTTCAAGCAACTCAAGCTCTCGGATTTTTCGGGAAATGGTATTTCCGGTGAGGATATATGAAAAAGAAATGCACTGCAAAAAAATTGTAATCAACGCATAGATGGATTTGATCCAGAAAATAGCAATGGGTTAAGGAGTTGCGAGGTGAATGCATTATATGGTGACTTACTTTTCCCATCGCTATTTCTTGATTTCAAGGTCAACTAAGGAATTTTCTGGTCAGGTCTGAAGTTTTGGTCAACTAAAGAATTTTCTGGTCAGGTCTGATTTTTGGTTAGGGGCTTCTTACTCTTCGTCTCCCGCACAGCCGCAGGAAACGTTTCCTTTCAGGATTTCTCGCCAGTCTCCGATCACGTCATGGGTCCAGCAGTCGTCGGCACCTGCGGCTTCCCGCATGACCAGGGCAAAGATGTAGGACAGTTCCTTGACCGTGGCCCCGGCTTCGAGGGCACCTTTGAAGTGCTTCAGGACGCAGGGTTTTGACCTGCCCTTAATCGAGAGGGCAAAGCAGATGAACTGGTAGGTCTTTTCGTCAATCATCCGTTTTTCGGCGTAGAGCTTATCGATTTCGTCAAGTTTCTCTGTGAATTCCGGGAAAAATTCTTCCAGCATTCTCATTGGGATTGCTCCTTTTTTATGTTGGCTGCTCAGATGTTAACGGCGTTAAGTATATTTCTTACTCACTATGGCATTTTTGTTATTTAAACTTATTTCAAATATTTTTGAAACGTATTTTTTTCAAACAGTTTGAATTTACAAAGATAATATTATATTTATTTTTGTATTTCCTTTCCAGTTTTTTTTCAATTTATAAATATCTGTATATCTTTCTTGAATATATTTATCTATAGTTTTAATTTTTTTGTGCTTTTCATGTGCATCTGTCGTTATGTTTAAATTACATAACTTCTCTTTTTTATACCAAAAGTTTCCGTTGCTAATTTCTGGGTAAATGGGTAAGATCGTGGTAGACGGACGACAGGCAGAAGACTACCGGGTGAGAAAGTAAACCGGATACGCTGATAAATGGAAACTTTGCTTTTTCAAATCTAAGCAGGGTTTCTCTCATCCAGCCTTGTTATTGTTTGGGAAGGCCGCTGTTTCTTTTCTTTTCATCCAGAATAGGTATTGTAACTATTGATAGAGGTGTTTTTTTGGAAAACAGAAAAAATCATAAATTTTTAAAAATTTCTATTGCAATTTCTTTACTAATGTTTTTCATTTGTACCGCTGCGGCAGAAGCTCCAATCGAGCTTGTTGCTGAAGATTCCCTGCTCTACGTTAATGAAAGTGGATCCATTCAGGAGGCCATCAATGCCGCCAGTCCCGGTGATACGATCATTGTGGAGAGCGGGACATATTATGAAAATGTGGATGTGAACAAAACCGGGATTATCCTGCGGGGCATGGATACGGATTCTGGCCTTCCTGTGGTTAACGGAACTGGAGGAGAGTTCTGCATCAAATTGAGCGAAGATAACTGTACGCTTGAGGGGTTCAATGTAACCGATGCGGAAGAAGTCGGGATATGGGTTGCTTCGAGTGATAATACGATTTCGGATAATATTGTATGTTCCGAAACCTATGGCTTTTATGTGGATGCTTCGGGGTATGACTTTTTTGAAGGCTATGATCCCGGTCTCGAATACAACGCTTCCAACAATACGTTTACCGACAACACGGTGTATAATAACGGTGATTCCGATTACGATTGTTATGGAATTTTCCTGTATAAATCAGGATTTAATGAGTTTACCGGCAACATGGTAAGTAATGATGGAAATTCCGATTACGATTGTTATAGAATTTACCTTTACGAAGATTGCGATTCCAACGTGTTTACCGGCAACACTTTGAGCAATGCCGGTGATTCCGATGATGAATGTTACGGAATTTACCTTGATGATTATTGCGATTCCAACGTGTTTACCGGCAACACTTTGAGCAATAATGGCGAGTACGATGAAGATTGTTACGGAATTTACCTTGAGGATTATTGCAACTCCAACAAGTTTACCGGCAACACTTTGAGCAATGCCGGTGATTCCGATGACGAATGTTGCGGAATTTACCTTTACTATGAATGCAATTCCAACGTGTTTACTGACAACACTTTGAGCAATGCCGGTGATTCCGATGACGAATGTTTTGGAATTTACCTTGAGGATTATTGCAACTCCAACGAGTTTACAGGCAACACTTTGAGCAATAACGGTGAGTCTGATGAAGACTGTTATGGAATTTACCTTTACTATGAATGCAATTCCAACGTGTTTACTGACAACACTTTGAGCAATGCTGATGATTCCGATGAATATTGTTGCGGAATTTACCTTGAGGATTATTGCAACTCCAACGAGTTTACTGGCAACACTTTGAGCAATGCTGGTGATTCTGATTATGACTGTTGCGGAATTTACCTTGAATATGAATGTAATTCCAACGATTTTACAGACAACACTTTGAGCAATAACGGCGAGTCTGATGAAGATTGTTATGGGATTTACCTTTACGATTATTGTGAGATGAACACTTTCTCCGGAAACGCTATTTGTGGAAACTTCATCTTACCCGTTTTTGGTGGGGATTCGGACAACTTCTGGAGTACCTCCGATCAATACTCCCTGAATGAAGCCGATTACCAGTGGATCAACATCACGCAGGAGGATCTGGACTGGAGTAATTCGGATGATGATTATTGTTCGGAAAATGTTTCCATAGGTTTTGACTTCACTCTTGACGGAGTGACCTACACCTGGATGGAAGTCGTGAGCAACGGAGTCATTCATCTCATCCCTGAAGGCGGGGTGGAACTGGGTGATGACGATTATGATTACGCTTCGCAATGGGCAAACTGGTACCCCGACGAGACGTTCATATTCGCCCTCTCCGACGACCTTGATGCAAGATATGATGGTTGGTACGGTTATAAGAGCTATTTAGCAGGAGATACTGATTCAGGGGGCAATGCTATACCCTGCAACCTGACGGTAATAGATTATCATACGGCTACATACGAGGATAGCTATTACAGCGAGTACCCCAACGATTTCCAGATAGTGCTGTATGAAGATGGGACCTTAAGGTTCAATTTTAATAGGACTGATTACCGTTCTTTCGAATACTCCCTGGACAGCGGTTTGTATCTCGGGAACGATTCCTCCGAACATTCAAAGGAGCTCATGTATGTAGCCAGGGCCGGAGACTATGAGAATGAGACGTCTTTTAGCACCCCCATCTCCCTTGTTTCCAGCTCTCACATAGGAAACTACTACGGGGATGTTTACAGTGAATACTCTTTGACTGAATCCGCTTATCAGTGGATCAACACTAACATGGACAATGCAACCTGGAATGATACGTCAGATGATGATTATTCGGAAAAGGTCCCTATAGGCTTTAATCTCACTCTTGATGGGGTTAACTATACTCACATGCAGGTCGTGAGCAACGGGGTGATCCAGCTAATCCCGGCGGGGTCCGAGGAGCTTAATGATTCTTCTTATGACGGTTTCAAATACTGGGTTGACACATACCCCGACGAAACGTTCATATTTGCTCTCTGTGATGACCTTAGCGCAGAAGGATCTGAAGAAGACTTTTCTCAATATACAGCTGCTTCAGATAAACATGGGGTTGAAAGTACCTTCGCAGTTGACTCTGAAGAACTTGAAACTCTGAATGAAAAAGCTGTAACAGAAAATGACAAGGACAAGGACAAGGACAATGTAAAGGATGTACAGGTTACCATGGAATCCGGGCCAATTGAAACTGCCCTCATGGAAAGTACTTTCCCGGAGGTTCAGTGGTATGGGTACACCATGTACTCGGCAGAAGATAATGATTCCGAGGAAAATGTAATCCCGTGCAACCTGACGGTGATCGATTATCATGTGGCTACATACGAGGATTTGTATTGTAACGGTGCTTACGACGAATCCCCCCTCGAATTCCAGGTCGTGCTGTATGAAAACGGTACCATCAGGTTCAATTTTAAGAGAATTGAATATTCTTACTTCGATAATGCCCTCTACAGCGGCATGTACCTGGGCAACGATTCTTCCATACACGCAAAAGAGCTTGTCCATGCTGCAAGGGCAGGACAATACGTAAATGGAATCTCGTTTGGCACTCCGGTTATCCGAACTCTTTCGAGCAGTTATGACGCTGAAGGGGACGGCATTGCTGACAGTGCATATGACATTGCCAGCTATGATGAAGACAGTGAATACGGCATTGCCAGCTATGTTTCCTCCATTTCCAGTTCTTATTCGGGAGATCGGCAGACCGATTCCTACCCGCTTGTTCTTCTTTCCGAGGCAAACGCCCCGTCCAAAGCCAGCAGTGAGGGCACGGTCTCATTTACCGTCAGTACCAGGTTTAACAACCCGGCAGGTGTCGGTGTCGAAAAGGTTGAACTGTACTGCAAGAAAGATGATGGAGACTGGAGCAAGTATGGTGAGAACGGCACTGGAATTTTCACGTTCTCTACAAGTGAAGCGGGCGACTATTACTTCTATACCGTTGCCACGGACGTCTACGGAAACGTTGAAGGACTGCCTGATGACTACGATTCCCACACAGCGGTGAGCATCAACAGTGAAAGCAGCAGAAGTAACAGCGACGGGCCTTCACATTACCAGCCTCAGCCTTCCGAATGGGAAGAAAAGGGTATTACCTTCAGGGAGCCTGCTGATTCAGCAAACGTCAAGTTCGATAAAGAACCCGTCTATGCAATTGCAGTCGATTCCAAAAATCCCTTCTCCAATGCCCGTTTCAGGACAAAGAACCATGCAGGTCAGCCTTCAGGGGTCCCGCAGCCGGAAGGCACTGTCTACAAATACACGGATATAGAGTTTGTTTCAGGGGACTGCGACATTGAAGGAGCAAGTATATTCTTTAAAGTCGACAAAGCCTGGTTAGAAGAAAATGGTCTGGACTCCGAGGACGTAAAACTCCTGCGCTACCACGACGGGGAATGGATGGAACTCGAAACCACAGTTGAAGATGAAGACGCAGATTACTTCTACTTCAGTGCCCTGACGCCCGGCTTCTCCACTTTCGCCATTATCGCAGAAGGCGGGTCTGGCGTGGTTGATATCGAGCCCTCAGTCACTGGTGAAGTTCCTGCGGAAGAAACCGCATCAGAAGTTGATAAACCCGAAGAAAGCGGGGAAAAATCTCCCGGATTCAGCATCTTTGCAGGTGTACTCGGGCTTGTGGTCTGCTTTTACATGAGAAGAGACTGAGTGTCGGATGAGGGTGTCCCCCTCTTCCTTTTTTTTCTTTTTTGTGAATTTTTCCAGGATCAACTGTTGACGGGTTCACTGTTGACGGATTAATTTTCTCCCGGGCAATTCTCTTTTAAGCTCTGCAGAGAGTAACTTCTATTTTGAAGTATAGATCACCAGTTCGATACTCTCGGAACCTGTTCGGGCGGCTTTTGAAACCCTCTTCTGCATCAGGATGGATTTCAAGGGTAAGGGTTTTTTCCGGGAGTTTTCCTGATTTCCATTTGCTTCCCCATATAAAGTGTGTTATCGGTTCAAATGAATAAGAATTAAAAATAATGAGCTATTTTAAGGGATGGATTCAGTAAGAAATGGATTTAGCATTTGTTAATTTTTATTGAATTTGGTTGCAAAGTACATATCATTCTTTGATACGCAGTATCATTCTCTGGTACGAAGCTTTGATTCTTAAATAAATCCCAAATGAATTCCCAAATGAATCCCCAAATGAATTCCCAAATGAATTCCCAAATGAATTCTTTAATAACACATTTGATTCACCCCATTCGGAGACTGAAAAATGAAACGAATTGTCTTAGGTTTTCAACACGTCCTGGCGATGTTCGGGGCTACCATCACCGTTCCCCTGGTGGTAGGCTCTGCCATTGGCCTGCCTATTTCGGACATAGCGTTCCTTATACAGGCGGTGCTGCTTGCTATGGGCGTTGCCACACTTTTACAAACAGGTATAGGTTCAAAGTTCCCTATCGTTCAGGGTTCGAGTTTTGCCTTTATTCCGGGGCTGATCTCTATAGGTTCCGGGGCTGCAGGGCTTGCTGCGGTCGAAGGGGCTCTGATCGTCGGAGGCATTCTTGAAGGCCTGACCGGGGCTCTTGGCCTGATCGGGAAATTAAAAAAGCTGTTCTCCCCCCTCGTGACCGGGATTACCATCATGCTTGTCGGGTTTTCCCTGGCAAACGTGGCTGTTATGTATACGTTCAACTTTTTTGTGGATGCTGCCGGGACCACCCTTCTGCCCTCCTCCATTGTCGCACTTGTTACTTTTGTCACTACGATTCTTGTTGCCCTGAAGGCTAAGGGCACTTTCAAGGCAATGCCTGTGATTGCCGGGGCTACTGTCGGGTATGTTGTAAGCATCGGGTTTGGGCTTGTGGACTTCGGGCTGGTGAACGAAATGAAATTCTTCAGCCTTCCGCATCTGCTCCCCTGGGGCACTCCGGTCTTTGACGCAAACGCTATCATCATTATCCTTTTTGCCTTCATGGTCAGCATAATTGAGAGTGTTGGAGACTACCATGCAATCACCGCTATTGCAAACCTCCCCATTGACAATGAAAAGATCAACAGGGGCATTGCTTCCGAAGGGCTGTCTTGTTCCATTGCGGGAATCTTCGGGGCTTGCGGCACTACCAGTTATTCCGAAAATATCGGGCTCGTGGCTCTTACCAGGGTTGCAAGCGTCCAGGTGGTCCAGATTGGGGCCGTTATCCTTATCTGCATGTCCATGATCCCCAAGTTTGCCGGGCTTCTTGCTTCCATTCCTGCTCCCGTGCTGGGTGGGCTTACAACTGCCCTCTACGGCATGATCGGGGTCACCGGGCTCAAGCTGATCAAGGACAAGGTTGAATTAAATGACCGGAACACATTAATTCTTGCGAGTTCCCTGGTGTTGGGGCTTGGTGCCCCGCAGCTGTCCCCCGAACTTCTGGCCAATTTCCCCCAGATCATTGCGAGCATCCTTGAATCAGGGATGGCAGTCGGCGCGATTTCGGCCATTATCATGGATCAGTTACTGAAATAAATAAGAACGGTTATTGTTTGTGTTTATTATTTACAATTTAGCTCGACAAAGAAGGCTATTTGAAGAACGAAATTTGAAAAAAAGGCTATTTGAGGTATAATACATGATCAAAGATGAACGGTGGGAAGGGGTGTACTCCTTTGAAGATTCCCCTTACCTTATGGAAATTTTATCTAATCTCAGGGACAAGGAAACAGGCACTATCAAGTTCAGAAAAGGGCTCGTAAAGCTCGGGCGCTACATGGGCTACGAATTCACCCGGACTATGGACTACGATAAGTTAAGGGTCGAGACCCCCCTGGAAACAACCGAAGGGGTCGCAGCCGGGGACCGAAAGCATGTCCTGATCATTACCGTGCTCAGGGTTGCAATCCCGCTTATGGAAGGGCTGATCAAGACTCTGGAATGTTCGCGTGTCGGGATCGTCTCGGCATCTAGAGGACATGCCCCCGAGTTTAACATTGAGATGAAATACATAAAAGTCCCTCAGATCAAGCCTGAAGATACTCTTATCATTGCCGACCCCATGATTGCAACGGGTTCCACCCTGATCAGGACAATCGAAGGGATCAAGCAGTGCGGGAAACCCAAACGTGTGGTAATCATGGGCGTCCTTGCAGCTCCCGAAGGGATCGATTCAATCAAGGAACTTCACCCGGATGTGGAAATCTTTGTGGCAAAGATCGACCGGGAACTGAACAAAAAAGGTTACATCCTGCCTGGCTTGGGCGATGCCGGAGACCGGGCTTTCGGGGAGCCGTTGAATATTTCCATGCTCCCTTTAATGCATAATCTGGAATAAAATTCGAATTTGCATCAATATATATTTCAGGAAGTAATCCGCAGGAACATGTGTTTTTACTTCCTGAACTTTTATTACGGGAAGATGCTTTTTAAGGACTTACTATTGAATTGATTCCTGTTTTTCAGTCAGAGGATTCATGGAATTTATACAAAATTTTCTAAACGTTTCCCTGGAAGTCTTTTATTTTGGAGTTTTCAGGACGCAAAATAACCGGAGCACGGAATTTTGACTCCCTTTTCATATATGGCTTTTTGATGAGATCTTTGCTTTTTGATGTGAGTCGGGTGGTTTGTTCGGTCAGAAATTTTTGGTTAGAAATCCGGAGAAGCGTCTAAATAATTTTCTATACACTCCCTGTTTTTTATTTGTATGAGGGCATTCCAGGAAGGAATACTCAGGAATTAGGGATCCTTTCACTTCCTGGAATTTTATTGGGTGGAGATGTTTATTAGAATTTTTCCGTGGTTGTTTCAGAGTAGAGAGGATGTTTTTTCAGGGGTTGTTCCGGGGGATGTTTTTACCCCGGTTTTTGAGATAATGTCTTTACTTGACCATTATTGTGGATTTTATTTCCGGCTTGTCTTTGAGGCTGATTGTGTAGGTTCCCGGCTCTTCGAATGTGTATGAGAAGCTTCCTCCGTAGTGAAGGAACGTTTCTTCCCACAGGCCGTCTTCACTTACCAGTTCCGCAGGAGCTTTCGGCCTCCTGAAGTTGATCCATGTAACAGTGTCGCCTGCCTTTATCTCGGTGACTTCCGGTACGAATGTGCCGTATATTACCAGCTTTTTCTCGTCATTCCGGCCGTTTTCTTCATTCTCATTGTTTTTCACGAGCTTTTCTCCGGCTGACGTTTCTGCTCCTCGGGGCTGGGGTTCGGCTGCAGAAATTCCGGTTTCCGCTACAGTTTCAGAACCGGTCTTTTGTGGTTTAGCGGAATTTACGTTGACTGTGAGTTTTATTTCAGGGGCCTCTTTGAGGGTGAAAGCATAGGTCCCGGTTTCTTCGAACGTGTATGTGAAGCTTCTTCCATAGTGAAGGACCTCTTCTTCCCACAGACTGTCCTCGCTAACCAGCGTTACAGA
This sequence comes from Methanosarcina sediminis, assembly GCF_052056915.1. GTDB lineage: Archaea > Halobacteriota > Methanosarcinia > Methanosarcinales > Methanosarcinaceae > MTP4. Next base: position 3,018,159 of record NZ_CP195119.1, read on the forward strand.
CCCTTTAGGTCTCTGGTAATTGATCCAGGTAATGCTTTCTCCGGCGTTGATATCGACTGTCTCAGGTGTAAATGTATTGTAAATAACTATTTTGTTTGTGGGGTTTGCGGCATTAACGGAATGTACCGCCGGCCCTTTTGCCGCTGCCAAACCTGTTGACATTAGCAGGATTGACACCATAAGCAGGGCCAGAATTATGGGTTTATTATAGTTTTTCATTTCAAGCCTCCAGTTTTCTGCATTAGGGATATAGGGGAATATAGGTCCACAAGTTTGGAATGCCAGTATATATCTTAGGTCCTGTCTGTATATAGCCCAACCGTTGCCTGTTTTTCTCCTTCCTGCTGGAATGTTTCAAGGAGTTTTGCTGCGGCAAATGTCTTTGGAATTTTCAAAAAGTACTGGCTTTTTTGAGCAGTCCGGGAACTTTATTTTTCTGGCTTTTTTCCCCTGTATTTGGATTTTTGCTGGGGTTTCCAGTTTTTCAAGGACCTGATCATTTCTTTGAGCAGAAGATTGAAAACAAAATTCCGGGATGAATTGAACTCTCACAGGATAGGTTTCATTTTTAGAAATGAGGAATAAACCCTGTTTTTCGAAGGGAAATGTCAAAAAAATTGGGGGGATATAATCAAAAAGTTGAAACTCGTTAGCAAAAGAGTTGAAAACCGTTAGCAAAAGAGTTGAAAAATATTTATGACCGGGTAGAAATATATTCCCGGAAAAATGGGGAATACTCTCCGGGATATATTCCAGAAAGCCTGGAACTTCATGCGCGCTGAAGTCTGCTTCCTGGAATATTTTTTTTGATGGAGCTGTTTCATTGTATGGAATTCTTTTGGAGCTGTTTTTCGGGACTCCCGACAAACAGGCTCTTTTTATTCATTATATTTTGATAATACATAGCCAAACCGATGGTGTTCTTTTTCATTTTGCCTGGAATATTCCAGTAACTTTTGCCCGGACAAACGCCTTTAGAATATTCCAGGGGCTTTCCAAGGTTTCAAACGGTCGGGATTTTTCCAGTGGGTTTATATACATCCCTTTAAAGTATAATTTTAGTGAGATGAATTCCAGAGCAGGCAGTAAATCTTCTCTTCTTGATACGATTTTCCTTTCCGATAAAAGAAAGAACCTTCTCCTCCTCCTGAAAGAAGAAGGGCCAAAAAGCAGTGACGAGATTAAAAGTGCATTTGATTTTCCCTGGAAGTCGATGATCCCCCAGATCAGGAAGCTGATGGACTGGGACCTGGTGGTTCAGAAAGATGATATGTACGCACTTTCAGATATGGGGGGCGTGATTGCCACAAACGCTCGCTTTTTGCTGGAAAGCCTGGCGGTATACGAAGAAAACCGGGAGTTCTGGTCCGAACACGATCTGAGTTCGATTCCCTTCAACCTTCTGACCAGAGTCGGGGAGCTTGGCTGTTGCAAGGTCCTGGAGCAAGACCTTTCCCAGGCTTTCAGAATCCCGGAAGATATTTTGCAGAACATTCTGGATTCGAACCGGGTTATGACTTTTGTTTCGGTATTTCACCCTTCTTCTCCTCTCCTCTTTTCCGAATACCTGGAACGCAGGACTGATGTTACGGTGATTCTTACGAACCCCGTTCTGGAAATGCTTCAGGCGGAGTGCGGTTCTGACCTTCCTCTTCTCAAAAGCAGTAATCCTATTTTTAAAAAAGCCCTGCTGGAGTATAAAAATGAAATCAAGCATATGTTAACAAGTGAGAATTCGAATCTTTTCGTGTACGAGGGCGATACAATGCCAATGTCGATGATCGTGACTGATAAGGTCTTTTTCCTCTCCTTGCTTGACAAAAAGGGGCGGTCAACCAACAGGGTCCTTATGGCATCCGAGGCTCGGGCATTAAAATGGGGTGAGGAACTGTTCCTCTATTATAAGGAGAGGTCCGGGCAGTTGTCTACCTCTGAAACTCCCCTTTGAAACTTTTTTCCTTCAATCTTCTTTTCGCATGGTTACCAGGTACAGTTTCCTCGGCAGTTCCCCTTCCTCAAACTCCTCGAATTCAAAACTCTCATACCCTGCGGCAAGCTGTTCTACCTTTTCCCGGCTGAAGAAGTGCACGATAAAACCGCCTTTGATCTCGTACATATCCTCTCCCCGGAGGGTCCCTGTCCCGTAGTGGGCGTCTCCGGTATGCCTTGCGGTGTATATGTTCACGCCTCCGGGCTTGAGCACCCTTTTGACTTCGCTGCAGAGGAACTCCAGCTCTTCGGTGGTAAGTGCCATACAGTAGAGCATGTGGGAGTAGCAGGCGTCAAAGGTCCCGTCTTCGAAGGGTAGGGAGTCTCGGACGTCGTGCCGGCGAGCAGTGACAGATCCCGATAAACCGGTTTCTTCGGCTTTCTCTTTTATCGACCTGACCCCGCTTTCGGTGTAATCAAGCGAATGGACGGAAAATCCCTCTTTTGCAAAAAAACAGCTGTCTCTTCCCTGGCCGCCCCCCAGTTCCAGGATTTTTGTTTTCCCTTCCTTTTTGAAAAGTTCGGCTGCTATGCGGGCCGGGTAACTTGCTTCATCCCCAAACCTGGAGCAGCTGTTCGAAAAAATGTTTTCCCAGTGCGGCTGCTGGCTGTTCAGGACAGCCTTTTCCACACTTCCTGTAGCTTCCCTGTTCATTGATTCACCTGATTCTTGATTCGCTTCCTTTTTTACCTGCGCTAAATCCGTTTTTCTTCCGCCTTTAAATATATCTGGATGTGTTTTTATGCGTTGTGGGCGGGGATTAAGGGAAGAATAAGGGACGAAAAAGTGAAAATGTAAGTGAAATTGCCGAAAAGATAGGTGGAGATTGGCGATACTGGTTGCCGGAGTTGCTGCATAAGTAAAATTGCTGTAAAAATACCGATATGTGTAATTGATAGCAGCAAATCATTAACAATAGCATAATCGCTTAAGGAGTGGATCTCTGACTTAAAAAGTCGATTTTTGATTTAATTAATAGGCTTTTGACTGAAAAATAGTTATTTGAGTTAAAAAGCAGGCGTTTTACTGATAAATAGATGTTTGATTGGAGGTTTGCCCGGGAAGTTTCTTCCCAGGCCAGTTTTTTGAACAGAACCCTGTTCTTTTTTAATTTTCTGGATAACAGAAAATTAGTTTTTATTCATCATTTATTGCACTGTCATACTTGGGAAACAGGAGCATGTAGTTTTCACAGTATGTTTTCCCGTCTTCTTTGATGTCAACTGCCCACACAACTTCAGGCTTTCTGCCGACGTCTTTTGCTCGAATCATGTTTATTTCTCCTAATTCTTCTTTCATTTTCCTGGTTTTTTGTTCAGGGTAATTCGCATGTCCCTGGAGCTATGCTGGATTTGAAAAGTGCCTTTCCTGTCAAAGGCTGGAGGTTTCGGGAATTCTATCCCATTAAAATAAAAAATAGAAAATTATGTAAGGTTGTGGATTCGGATAACGGACTTTAGTTCCCTGGCTAATATGAAGTTCAAACTTCGGTGATCCTGGCAGAATAGCATGAAGCTTTTTCTCTTCTTATTTCATGTATATTTTTTTGGTTTTTCACTCAATTCATTTTCTTTGATTTTTTACTCCGTTTATTTCTTTTACTTTTACTTTTTGGATTCCGTTGTTTTTGTGATTTGCTCATACTTCCGGGCAGGTTTATCCCGGTATATTTTCTTTTGTCCTGTCTCTGTTTGAATTTATCATACGATTTTCTTTTTATGTACGAATTCGTAAAGATACAATTAAGAAATTTATTGAAAATTCGAATTTTGATTCCGGATAAAAGGTTGTATCTTTTTTTCTCAAACTCTTTTCTTGAAAAAACCCCTGTCATTAACCTGTTTCAAGTAGACCATCCTATTCAGGAAATCTTTACGGTAACACAAATCCTGTTTTTTTGATTCTTCAAGACCATTTGCAGGTAATCGGTGAATGGGACTTTTTCACTCCATGCTATATTCCTGAAATAACGTATGATATGATGCATACTAAATTATTTTTTAAAGATAAATACCTATATATAAAATAGCCCCCAGTTTGGTTTAAGAACATAATGAGAATCAAGGGAGGCAGTATGTCCAATAAAGTGTCTAAGATACATACTCATTCTAATGAAAGTGACAGTAAAAGTGACTCAGAACAGTCCGGTAAAACTAAATCTCATAAACACGGGCTTTTTCATTTCCATACTCATTCTCACGACCATTCTCGTGATCATTCCCATGACAATTCCCAGGGTCACTCCCATGGGACTTCCAAAGGTCACAGCCATACCCACGGGTCCGTGGATCCTTCTATCCTTGCTACTGAAAAAGGGATATGGGCAGTAAAGTGGTCTTTTGTCGGGCTGATGATTACCGCCATTATGCAGATCTTCATCGTTTATATTTCGGGAAGTGTTGCCCTCCTTGCCGATACCATCCATAACTTCGGAGATGCATCAACGGCAATCCCGCTTGCAATCGCTTTTTCTTTAGCCCGGAGAAAACCGAGCAAACGCTTTTCCTACGGGTACGGCAGGGTCGAAGACCTTGCAGGTGTGATCATTGTGCTGCTAATCCTTTTCAGTGCAGCCGTGGCGGGCTATGAGTCGGTACACCGCTTCTTTAACCCGCAGCCCATAGGGCATGTAGGAGCCGTGGCAATCGCCGCGATTATAGGTTGTATCGGAAACGAGGTTGTTGCCCAGTTCCGGATGAAGGTGGGGAAGGAAATCGGAAGCGCGGCTCTTGTCGCTGACGGATACCATGCCAGGGTAGACGGTTTTACAAGCCTTGCGGTCCTGATCGGGGCGGTCGGGGTCTGGATGGGGTACCCGATAATTGACCCTTTGATAGGGATTATTATTACCGTTGCCATCCTGAAAATTGTCCTTGATTCGAGTAAGCTGGTTTTCACCCGCCTGCTCGATGGCGCCGACCCGAAAATCGTAGATAAAATCAAAACCATAAGTAAGAATGTTGATGGAGTCTGTGAAATTACGGATGTGAGGGTCCGCTGGGTCGGGCACAGACTGCACGCAGAGATCAATGCGGCTGTGGACCCGGGCCTTTCGGTTACGCAGGGACATGAAATTGGAGATGCTATCAGAGCAAAGCTTATGGAAAACTTTCCTTATGTTTCGGGAACTATAATTCACATTGACCCCCTGACGGCTTCAGGAGAACACTTTCACTGCAGTCCCGGGAAATTGAAAGTAAAAAAGGCTATACACGCCTGAATTTTTCCTTTTTTACTCATTTTTCACTTTTTCTTTTTCCCTTTCATCACCTCCAGTTTAGCCTTTTTTCCTGGCCTGCGCTCCGGGACTTTTTTTGCAGGGCTCATCCATCCACTCTTTTATTTTTTTTGAAGCAGGTTTCATCAGGCCTTTTAATGCCGTTTCATTTTTCTGAAACATGAAACAGGTCTTATGCAACTGGTTTCAGGGTAATTCCAAATGCGGTTTCAACCTTGTAGTGTTTGCTTCTCGGGGGCATCTGGCTTCCCGGGAGCTTGATGTAAACGCATGAACCAGTAGGGATCATTTCTCAGCTGGCATGCATCCGGGTTTGGTCCGATAAACAAATCCGAAAAACAGACGCCACAAAAAAGACCGTGCCATAGGGTAAGTCCAGAAACCCTAACATCCAAAAAAATCCAAAACCCCTGGCATCCAGAAAACTCCAATAACCACCACATACGCAAAAACCACTACATACGCAAAAACCACCACATACGCAAAAACCACTACATAAAAGCAAATCCGGAATCTCTGGCACTCAGTTAAATCCAAAACCCCTGGCAGATCTTCGGGCATACCTTTTCTACGGTTGTGCCCGCAAAAATCTGCTGGCTGCGATATCAAATAATCCTCCGTCTTGGTATCAAAAATCCTGAGTGTTCGATCCATGTCCGGATGTTTACCTTTTTCAGCCCCTTTGAAGGGCTGAATCAGGGAGGTAAAAATATGATACAAAAATTCCGAAACCTGATATCCATAATAATGGGACTGTGTGTATTAGCCGCAGTCCTGGTCCCTGCGGGGGCCCTGACCGTCACTCCTGCAAAGGAAAATATCATTTGCCTGACTCCCGATTCATGCGAACCTGTAAATCTTTCCGACGAAGATTGTGATGTTTATTTTGCGGAAGGCTGTATTGACAATGGTATAGTTATCACTGGCGAGCCCCTTGAGGTCTTTGACGAAGAGTTCTTTGAAATCGACTTATCTGATCTGGAAATTGCCGTAGATGAGTTTGGTGAAGGCGACGTTTTCTTCTCCTCCGAAATGCTTGAAGATGAGTTCTTCAAAGACATCTTTGATAAAATCATGACTGATTATAAAGAGGACGTTGAAAAACAGGATGATGGTATAATTCTTAAGGGCAGGGCCCTCGAAGCCTTTGATGAGCTCTGCTACGCTAAGGAACTTAAAGAAGGGGTTGAATTTTCTGCGGAAATGTTTGCAGAAGAACCGTTCAAAGGAGTTCTCGAAACTATAAAAAAGGACTATCCCACCTTTGTTGAGGAAAAAGACGGTACGGTAATTCTCAGGGAAAAAGCCCTTGAGGCCTTTGACAAAGAGTTCTTTGAAATTGAGTTCTCTGATATGGAAATTGCCTTTGATGAATTCGGTGAGGGGAACTTAGCTTTCTTCCCCTCCGAAATGCTTGAAGATGAGTTCTTCAAAGACATTTTTGAAAAAATCATGACTGATTATAAAGAGGACGTTGAAATACAGGACGATGGTATAATTCTCAAGGGCAAGGCCCTTGAAGCCTTTGACAAAGAGTTCTTCGAAATCGGGCATGAATTCTTTGCTGATGGAATAGCTGTTGAGGAAAATGAATCAGGCTTAATTGCTGTAAGCATTGCCTGAAGGCCCGGGATCAGCTCTCTGGCGGGCGGCTGCCAAACTGGCAGTCCCTGCCATACAGGCAGAATTAAGGCAGTTTTCTCCGAGTTTTGCACTTTAAATCGGGGCTGCCTCCCGGAAGCCCAACCCATGAAACAGGGTTTTGACGCCGAATCCGCGGGATTGGGCATTGAAGGGGTCCAAGTCCAATATCAGCATTTTTATATAATTTACATGTTTTTAATTATTCGATAAATGACCATTTCAGCTTTGTCTCAAATTGCTCAAGTTTTTGGAGTGTGACATGAATCTTAATAATTTGAATCCTATCGCCCTCGTTCTTTGCCTGTGCGTACTTTCGGTAATTTCTGGCATTGTCGGGGGATATGTATTCCTGAGCCATTCTGATGAAGAGATGCTTGTTGGAAATATTGAAGAAATTCGATTTTCCGAGGACCTGCTTAATGACGAAATAAAGGTCATTATCGAAGAGGTGAATACCTCCTATCCCGGCAGTGTTGAAAGGGAAGATGGAGATTTCATTTTGGTCGGATATGGTGCAATTGACGAATTCGACAACCTCACATTTGAATCTGACATGGAATTGGGGTGGGAATTCGTCCCCGTCGTGGATGGAGATGTTATCATTCAGGATGCTATCATTCAGGATGCGGACTCTTTGTCTTCCGGGATCTCTATATCCCCTTCTCAAGATGATTTCCTGGTGATCAGTTATGAAGAACTTGATTTATTACTCAATGGGGACGAAGAAACCGTTGAGATGTTTCGGGATATTTTATCCGAAAGCGGCCGGAATTCCAGCGAATGGAACGAAAGTACCTGGAAATTTGTTGAATTGAATGAATGTGAGCTGGAAGTAAGCGAAGATTTAGAGGACTAATTGGCAGGCTCTATATATGATTTTTTTTGACAGGAGAACATTTAATGGATAAAAAGGACGCAATATATACGGTCATCCTGGCAGCTTCACTCTTTTCTCTATCTTTGCTTCTTTTCTCTCAGGGGATTACGAACCTGTCCGTATCCATCAGGGATGAAACACCTTTCGCAGTTTCGGTACCCACTCTGTTTTCGATGAACCACGTTCTTATTATGCTTTTTTTTACAGCAATCGGTTCTCACAGTTTAACCATACTGGGCCGGGATCTGTTCACATTAAAAGAGAACACAAACTCAGGATACGATATTGAAAAATCCGTTTCTTTAGCATCTGATAGATTGCCCCGAACGCTTAGTTCCAATTCCGGGATTGAAGGATCTTTTGAACCTTTTAATGAGGCTCCCTTAGCTTCGCATGAAGCTCAGTTTCCCGTATATAGGTCTGAACCTCCGGTTGCAGATTACTCTGCAGATTTATCTGAAGTGGCCGCTTCCGAAATTGTTGAATCTAAAATTGCTGAATCCGATATTCATGTAAACCAGAATTTGCTTAATAAAGGGTTTGACAGGGCCGAACATAAAAAGAAGGTGGCCCTTGAAATCCTGCAGGGGGATGAAAAGGCCCTTTTTGTCATAATCTCCGAAAAAGAAGAAATCCTTCAGAGTGACCTTGTCCTGGAATCCGGTTTTTCGAAGGTTAAGGTCAGCAGGGTGCTGCAAAAGCTCGAAAGAAAGTCCCTTGTTAAGAGAAAACCTTTTGGGAATACTAATAAAGTTGTCCTGGCAAAGTGAGCGCCTCTTTTGCAGTTTTCCCGTCGTGGATCACTTTCACTCCGTAAACACGACTTCAACCTGCTTCACGTCCCACAAAGCTCCCAGTTTTTCTATGATGTCCTCCTTGATTGCGGAGGCAAACTGGTGGTCTGAAGGCAGGTCCACCACCACCCTTACAACTCCGTCTTCCACGGTGGTTTTCAGAATAATCTCCGTCCGGATGATATCCAGGCCCGTAAGTGGGTTCATTACGTGTTTTAACCTTCTGCGGACCACTTCGGGGGTGGTTTCTTCTCTTTCGGTCACGAGCCCGTGCTTTTCTTCATAGTCGCGGATTGCGGCCCGCAGGCCCTCAACGGCAAGTACGGAACAGTGGGCTTTTATCGGGGGCAGGCCTCCGAGTTCTTCCGACGCCTGTTTCCAGGTTATCTTCTTTGCTTCTTCCAGGGTTTTGCCTTTTGCAAGTTCGGTTATCACCGACCCGGTTGCAATGTTCGAGGCACAGCCGTAGGATTCGAATTTCACGTCCTCGATAACTTTCGTTTCGGGTTCTACCTTGATATAAACGGCAACCATGTCCCCGCAGGCTGGACTCCCTTCCAGCCCTTTCCCATCGGGATCTTCGATTTTCCCCACATTCTTTGGATTCCTGAAGTGCTCAAGCACCTTTTCACTATACGGAAACTTCATTTTCTCACCTTTCCTCTTCTACCCTTCTTCCTCATTCTTTCTTTTTCCCGTTCCTATCTTCTTTTCTCTTCCTTTCCTATCTTTCTTCCCGGTTTATTTCTCAGCCAGGGGGCTGATTTCCCGCAGCCTCGTCACCACTTCACTCATAGCATCGATTACGGCATCCGCATCTTCCATGCTGTTGTAGCGCCCGAAACTAAAGCGCACCGAACCGTGTGCCCGTTCATGGTCCCCTCCTATGCCCATGATCACATGGCTGGCTTCCAGGGATTTGGAAAAACAGGCCGAACCCGTGCTCAGGGCAAAGCCCCTCATATCCATGTGCAGGGTAATCGATTCCCCTTCAACGTAGTGGAAGGTCAGGTTTGCGTTCTGGGGCAGGCGCTTTCCCCTGCTTCCGTTCAGGGTGACCCTGGGAATTTCTGCAAGTGCCCGCTCGATCACCCGGTCCCGCATAGCTTCGAGCTGCTTGTTTTCTTCCGGGCTTACAAGTTCCGCGGCTTTTGCAAAGCCAACGGCTCCCGGGATGTTCTCGACTCCTGCCCGCCTGTTGGACTCCTGGAATCCGCCGTCCATGAACTTGTGGATGGGTGTTCCTTCCCGGATGTAAAGCGCCCCTATCCCCCTGGGACCGTGGATGGTATGTGCGGATGCGGTGACCAGATCCACGGGCAGTTCTTTTACGTCCAGGGGCAGCCGCGTAAAGCTGTGGGTGGCGTCGCTGTGCAGGAGCACTTCTTTTGCTTCACAGATCTCGGAAACGGCTTTTAGGTCCTGGACGGTTCCTATCTCCTGGTTGCCCTGCTGGACCGAGACCAGGATGGTTTCGTCAGTGATCGCCTTTTCCAGTTCTTCCAGGTTTACGAAGCCCTCGGCGTCAACTTCCAGGAAGGTCACGTCAAACCCCTGCTTTGCCAGGGCTTTTGCCGTGTTCAGCACTGGGAAGTCCTCGATCTTTGAGACGATGATGTGCTTCCCTTTTTTCTCCTTTAGGGCCAGGGCAACTCCTTTCAGAGCCATGTTGCTCGATTCCGTGGACCCTGAGGTAAAGACGATTTCCCCGGGATCTGCCCCCAGTCCGGAAGCGATGCCTTCCCTGGCCTGTTCAAGCCCTTCTTTTGCTTCGATTCCCATCGAGTACCCAAATTCGGACGTTGCTACCGCATAAGTATCAAAAAAGTACGGCTTCATTGTTTCAAGCACCCTCTCGTCCAGCCGGGTGCAGGCAGAATTGTCAAGATAGGTCATTTCTTCAAATATTTTTACCCCTCCTCGGATATGATTAAGTTCGGATAACATTAAGTTTAAGAGTAAATTTCAGATAGTGCCAGGATTATCTGAATTCCGAAATTATTGAAATGCCGGGACCATCGGAATACCGGAACTATCGGAATGTCGGAACTATCGGAATGTCGGAACTATCGGAATGCCGGAACTATCGGAATGCCGGAACTATCGGAATGCCAAAATTATTGGGATGCCAAAATTATTGGAATACTGATATTATTGGAATACCGGAACTGTCGTAATTCCGGGATTATTGGACTGCTGGCGTTATCGGATATTCAGGTCCAGGGCTTCAGATAAAGAGCGTTATGCTGGCATCCCTTGCTTCATATACATAGGACCCCACTGCTCCCCACTCGTCTATCCATTCCGTCCGAAGCTCTTCTTTCTTTATGCCCATGATCTCCATGGTCATTTCACAGGCGATGATCTTTCCCCCAAGTTCCTTGAAGTCGTTCATGAGTTTTTCAAGGGGGGCTACGTTGGCTTTGTCCATCCTCTGTTTGACCATCCACTTCCCCAGGCCCAGCATGTGCATCTTGGAAAGTGGGCCTTTTTCAAGCCCTCCCTTTTTCAGTCTCATGAGCCCCCAGAAGGTGAAGTATATGGAAGCTTCCATGCCCATTGCCAGGGCTCCGTTTCCTATTATGAGTGCACTGTACACCTTGTCCATATCTCCGCTATGCAGAACCAGGACTGCTTTTCCCCCCATACTCACTCCCTATCCGGTTTTATCTCCGGATCTTTATCTTCCACTCTTTTCCTTTTTCCTTGTCTTCGATCCCCAGCACCTCAAGCCCCATTGCCTCGCAGGCCATGGGTATTTCTTTTTTGGATGCGGGATGCGTGCCTTTTACAATCACAAGGTCTCCGGGCGAGGCCTTTTTGAGCGCTTTTCGGCACTCTACCAGCGGAACCGGGCAGGTCTCCCCCCTAACGTCGATTTCCATTTCTGCCATGCTCTCTCCCCAAAAGCAATGAAAATAGGAAGGTTTGTAATAATAATTTAGTTAATAATTCAGTTCCTCCCCTACATTCAGTATATTTCAAAAAATATATTATGGTTTCGTAGTCAAAATTTTGCCAGTGAACAGGCTGTCGTACTTCCGAAAGGCTCATATCCTCCGGAAAAGGAATCATTATAAATAAATTATTTTTTCCCCGGACATTTCCAGCTCCGCTGTGTTCTCTGTCTCAGAACTCTTCCGATCTCAGAATGCTTTCCTTATCTTTTCAGCCATTCCTTCAAGATTGGCGGTATCTGGCTCTGTCCAGACGATGGATTTGATCCCTCTTCCTCCGTCTCCCTTCTTTCTGGGGATCACGTGGACGTGGACATGGGGGACTTCCTGTCCGGCAACCTCCCCGTTGTTGACCCCTATATTCATTCCGTTAGCTGAAAAAGCCTTCTCAAGGGCAAGCGTAACTTTTTTTGCAGCTTCAAAAAGTGCTGCAATGTCTTCCGCTCCCAGGTCCGTGAAACTGTTAAAGTGCTTCTTTGGGGCAACTAGCGTATGCCCCTCGCTTGCAGGATTTATGTCAAGAAATGCGTACACGGCTTCGTCTTCATAGACTCTGTATGAAGGTATTTCTCCTGATACGATTTTGCAAAAAAGGCAGTCTTCTGTCATGAATTGTACCCCCATAGAGTTTTGTGGGCTTCGTTTATATCAGGCTTCGGTTTCCTGGTAGGGTTCCTGCTAAAAGCTCTTTTTCAGCTCTTTTTGTAAGAAATAGATTTAACACATTGTGCCCAAAAATACCTATATCCGGAAAATAATGCCCGTACCCGGAGAATGAATCTGAAGATTGAGATAAATCTGGAGATTGAAAATAAATGGGTGAAAGCATAAAAGGTGCACTTGTCGGCCTGGTCTGTACCACTATCTTTTATTTCATTCCTGGCGTGAATGTAATCGCTCCTTTCCTCGGAGGTCTTCTCGGCGGCTACGTGGCCGACGGAGGCTTTGGAGGAGGGCTTAAAGCAGGGGTACTGATGACTGTCTTTATGGTGCTTCCGGGTTTCCTTCTGGCAGGCTTTCTCGGGGCCGTGCTCAGTGATATTCCCGTGCTGGGTGGGTTTGTAGCGGTATCCGGCGTTATAATTACGCTGATCCTGGTGGCCCATACTGCTATAATAGGTATCATCGGTTCGGCAATCGGGGCAATTCTTGCAGAAAGAAAACTGGCTTGAGACAATAACCGTTTTAAATTGGTGAACAGGTTTAACTGGTGAACAGGTTTAATTGGTGAACAGGTTTAATTGGTGAACAGGTTTAATTGGTGAACAGGTTTAATTGGTGAACAGGTTTAATTGGTGAACAGGTTTAATTGGTGAACAGGTTTAATTGGTAAGCCTATTTGAAAGGATAAACTGGTTAAAGCCCCTGTACGGGAGGTCTTCAAATCAGTATTTTGTCTTTCTCTATCCCGTAAAGTTCTCCTTTTTTGTTCTCAAGTTCAGCGTTCCCTTCATAATTCATCCCTGGTTTCCAGGCTCTTTTCTGAGAGGAGTTCCGTAAAGCGGGTTACCTTTTCCGGGTATGCTTTCAGCTAGTTTTAATTATTATTAAAATAATACTATAAGTCACTTGATGTTGATGATTAGTTTACGTTGATGATCAGTTTATGTTGATTATTTATACCCTCTGCATCCGGATTGCCTGCTATATAGGATTGGATACCGGAGTTTTGGGGAAGGTGTTTACATGAGTAATTCCGCCACCGAAGAGCTGGCTTTCACCCATGCGGTTCTCGAAGGCACTTCTTACGAAGTCGGGTACCTGCAGGGAGCAGCGATCAAAGATTACCCGCAGGCTGTGGAGTTTTTCACTTCGGGGGAGGGTCTATTTTCCGACCTCGAGTTTGCAGGTGTAATTGATCTTTTTGATGATTTTTGTCCCGGGTTGAACGAAGAAATCGAAGGCTTTGCTGACTGCCTGGATGTGTCTCCCGAACAGGCCATTTACTATGCGAGTACTTACCTGAAAGCAGGACCTTCTCCCGAAGAAAGTGGGAACTGCAGCCATATGGCGGTCTTGCCTTCAATCTCCGAAAACGAGCATGTTCTGGTCGGAAGGAGTTATGAATTCAGTGACAGGATAGACGACTTGCGGCTCTGTACCACCCGCATAAAGGGAAAGGCTGATCACATAGGTTTTTCGACCTTCTTTTTCGGGCGGAGTGAGGGCATGAATGAGCACGGACTTTCCACGACCATGTCCTCGGCAAGAGTTCCGGTCGGGGTGGGGGAGGGGATGCAGCCGCTCCCACAAAGCGGTTTCCAGTCCTGGGCAGTTCTGAGGGCAGTGCTTGATTACTGCAAGAATGTGGAAGAGGCGCTTGCGCTTATGGATGAAATGCCTCTCTGCTGCAACCTTAACCTGATTGTGGCTGACCGGAGGGGAAAGGCGGCCCTGATTGAAATCTCGGGGAGAGAGAAGGCTGTTAAGCTTCTCGACGCTTCTTCTGAAGAACAGTTCCTGTGCTCAACCAACCATCTTACTATCCCCAGCATGGTCCCGCACATCCCCTATGCGATGAAAAATTCTGCTTTAAGGCAGGAGATTCTCGAATCAAGCCTTCAGGAGGCATCCCCTGAAATCGGGCCGGGAACATTGAGCAGAATATTTACGCAAAAGTACCCTGATGGGGTCTGCTGTTCCTATTATGACGAATTTTTCGGAACCCTCAGGTCCCTTATCTTTGATCTGACCACAGGGGAAACCAGGGTCTGTTTCGGGCCTCCGGCGCTTAACGAATGGCACATTTTCAACCTTGAAAACCCTTCCACCTCCGGCGTGTACCAGGCAAAAATCGTTAAGGAAAAGGCTGAACCCGGTTTCTGGGAAATTGTAGCTCTCGATTGATTTAACTTCAGGTTTTCTTCTTTAAAATGAAAAAATAGAAAAGAGAATAGCTTTAGTCTCTTTTCTTCAAAACCAGGAATTGGACAAGGATCATGAATATGGGCAGGGAAATTGCCACAAGCACTTTTTTCATCCCGATCGGTTTCTTTTCTTCAGCATTTTCTTCTATTTCCGCACTCCCGTTAACGACTCCGTCTTCTCCTAATTCTCCGAGACTGCTGGGAACTCCTTTCAGCTCTCCTTCAGGGTCTTCGATTGTTTCTTCTTCCCCCGTATACTCGGTTATTGCAAAGGGAGAGAAACCGGGAGTTGTAGCCTTAAAGTAGACGTATTGCTCGTTTTCTCCCATTTTCTCGGTTTCCAGAGGGTTCCATTTTTTGTCGTAGTGGAGCAGGGTTATCAGGGATTCGTTGATCCCGTTCTTTTCAATCCAGCTTTTTTCCACTCTGAACTCGATATATGCGTTATCGAGAAATTCCGGAAGTCCGGCTCCTTTGTCCCCTACCCATATGTTCAGGTTTTTGTATATCCTTCCGGGTGGAAGGTTTGAGGCGAAGACGGACTTTTCCTTAAGTACTTCTACGATGGTGGTTGTCTTCTTAAAAGTCCTCTTTGGATCGAATTCTATAACGGTAATGCATGTGACGTTCTCAGGGAACTCATACCTTACATGGTAGCCGTTGATTATGTACCTGGTGGAAAGTTCTTTTACTTCAACGTTCCGTGCAGGTTCTTTTGAGCCTCCCGAACTGCTTGAACTGGAAGAGCTTGAAGACCCTCCGCCTCCTCCACCTCCCCCGCTTGAAGTAACTACGGTTTCTTTGGCGACATTAATGGTCTTTGTGATTTCGTTGTTTGTTTCACTGCCTTCAAGCACCTCATTTCCGGTGTCTACAACTGCTTTGACTTCTATTTTTCCTTCCTCTCCTGCTACCCAGGAAAAAGTTCCTCCAAAAGTCTCCCCCGCAGAAAGTGCCGGTACTGTCAGGTTCCCTTCATTTGCCCCTTCAATCTCGTATTCAAGAACGTTTTCTTCCGATCCTGCAGTGCCCGTATTTTTCACCGTTACCGTGAAAGTTACGCTCTCATTGGGTTCGGGCTTTTCCGGTGCCCAGGTAAGTGAATCTATAACCAGGTCAGGGTACTCAACAAGCGTTGTTTTCACGCTTACTTCTTTTGTAAATTCGTTGTTTGTATCATCGCTTTCAGGCACCTTATCCTCAAAGTCCAGGTGCACCTTTACCTCCATCACTCCTTCTTTGTCGGGGGTCAGGGAAAATTCTGCGTTTGTTTCCGACCCTGCGAGAAGTAGTGGGATGGAGATTTCTCCCACGGGAGTCCCGTTGATATAATATTTTGCAATGCTTTCCGGGGAAACTGCCAGCCCCTGGTTTTTCACCTTCAGGGTGAAATTTAACGGTTTTCCGGTATCAGGGTCAGAAGGTTCCCAGGAGAGGTCTTCGACTACAAGGTCCGGATAATTCTGTCCTTCTACTCTTATCGATATCGTTTCTTCATTGTTCCCTTCATCACTTTCGGTAACTTGCCCCCCTGCATCTGCCTGTGCCAGGATATTCACCATTCCCTCCGTCTCCGGGGTCCATGGAAATGATATTTCCGAACTTGATCCCGGTTCAAGGTCCGGTATTATTCTCTCTCCAATATCACTTTCTGCAATATAGTACTCCAGGTCTGTCTCTGGGGATTTTTCCGTTCCCTGGTTTTTTACAATTGCCTTTACAGTTACTGTGTCTCCAGGTTTCGGATTGGACGGGTCTGCCGTGAGTGTTTCGATTATAAGGTCGGGAAATGTTTGTTTTATTACATCGATTGATACTGTTTTTTCGTTGTTCCATTCATTGCTTTCTTCAACCTGATTCCCCGCATCTGCCTTTGCAAGGATATTCACTGTTTCTTCAGTAGCTGGGGTCCATGCAAATGATATTTCTGAACTTGATCCCGGTTCAAGCCCTGGAATTTTCCTTTCTCCATTCCAGGTTTCATCAATATAGTACTCCAGGTCTGTCTCTGGGGATTTTTCCGTTCCCTGGTTTTTTACAATTGCCTTTACAGTTACTGTGTCTCCAGGTTTCGGATTGGACGGGTCTGCCGTGAGTGTTTCGATTATAAGATCGGGAAATGTTTGTTTTGTTACTTCTAATGATACTGTTTTTTCATTGTTCCATTCATTGCTTTCTTCAACCTGATTCCCCGCGTCTGCCCATGCCAGGATATTCACTGTTTCTTCCGTCTCCGGGATCCATGGAAATGATATTTCCAAACTTGATTCCGGTTCTAGTTCCGGTACTATTCCCTTTCCTATCCCACTTCCTGCAATATAGTACGTCAGGTCTGTCTCATCGGATTTTTCGTTTCCCTGGTTTTTTACAATTGTTGTTAGAATTACCGTCTCTCCAGGTTCCGGGTTGGACGGATTTGCTGTGAAATCTTCGATTACCAGGTCTGGGTATGTTTGTTTTTCCACTACGACGTAATCTGATTCATCGTTGTTCCATTCATTGCTTTCAAAAACCAGGTTATCCTCATCTACCCTTGCCCTTATCCAATTGATTCCTTCGGTTTCCGGGACCCACTGGTAAGATCTGGAAAGGCTTGATTTTGCGGAGAGTTCCGGCAACTGGACCTCTCCGATATACCCTTCATTAACGTAGAATGCGATATTTGTCTGTCCGGACCTCTCATTTCCCCGGTTTCTTACCGTTACTGCTATGTTTACTGTCTCCCCCGGTTCCAGGTTGTCAGGTTCCACCGAGAATGCTGTTATTATAAGGTCAGGAAACATTTTCTTTTTTGCAGTTATGTTCAATGTTTTTTCATTGTTCTCCTCATCGCTTTCAGGAACTATATCTTCGGAATCCACTACCGCTCTTATCTCGGCTTCCCCATCGGTTTCGGGGGTCCATTCGAACGAGATTGAATAACTTGATCCCGGAGTTAGTTCGGGCACATCTCCTTCCTCTGCATAAGTTCCGAGATAACTACCTTCATCATAGTAGTTGAGGTCCGGGATCTCCTCTTCCCCCGTATAAACCCCATCAACATAGAATTCAAGATTTGTCGGCCCCGATTTCTCTGTTCCCAGGTTCTTTACAGTCACTGTTACGGTTGCCGTTTGGCCTGGCTCCGGCTCGGTAGGGTTACTGGAAATTGTTTCGACTACCAGATCCGGATACTTTTGTTTTTTTACTTCTATTGATTCTGTTTTTACGTTGTTCCACTCATCGCTTTCGGAAACATAGTTTTCCGAATCTGCCCATACCAGGATATTCACTGTTCCTTCCGTACTCGGTGTCCACGTTTCCGAGATCTGAGAACTTGACCCCGGATCAAGTTCAGGTATTTCTCTTTCCCCTATCCCTACTAAGTCAATATTATACGCAAGGTTTGTTTTTATTGATCTCTCCGTCCCCTGGTTTTTTACAGTTGCCGTTATAGTTATCATGTCTCCGGGTTCCGGATTCTCTGGTTCCGTTGTGAGTGTTTCGATTACAAGGTCCGGTAAGTTTTCCACGGACGAATTATTTCCGTCTCCGGAAACCATGTCATCCCCGTCCCCCGCAGATACTGTTCCGGGTATCATTAAAATAAATATAAGAGTTATCAGTGTTACTATAATAAATGAATACTAAATAGTGACCTTCATTTTCATTATCCCTTGCCCCCTTTAGCCAGAAATGGAAACGTCTGGTCTATCAATAACTTATAAATCTGGTAATTATATAAGTCATAGAAATAAAACTTCTCATTTTTTTTACTGAATAAAGTTTCAGGACATAATTCCCACCTGAAATTTTGGGATTCTACCTTGAAATGGCAGCCGGGAATCTCTCAAAACTTCTCTGTTTTGCTCCCGTATTTCATCCTCAGCAGTCCCAGAATAACTCCAAGCCCCGCCCCCAGTATGAGCCCGAGTTTTACATCTCCTAAGATGATTCCGCTTCCGCTTCCGACTAACCATCCTCCTGCGAATGCAATTACTGCATCGTTCTTCCTTTGTTCTCCCTCTTCCTGCTCCCCCATGAAAGTAGATTGGCTTGCCTGAGATTTATATGTGCAGGTCTTTATTTTTTTAATCGGTTTTGGATTTCAGGATTTTTGCCGGATGTCAGGGTTTTTTATATGAGTCCGGATATGCAGGTTCAGGCCTGCGGGATATATTCAAAGTTCCAGAGCGG
This sequence comes from Methanosarcina sediminis, assembly GCF_052056915.1. Lineage (GTDB taxonomy): Archaea > Halobacteriota > Methanosarcinia > Methanosarcinales > Methanosarcinaceae > MTP4. The sequence goes on from NZ_CP195119.1 coordinate 3,036,702, forward strand.
TAGGCCCCTGACTTCCCCTTTTTCCAGGTGTTCAAGCTCATGTGCCGCACTGTATGCAGGGGTGCCCTTAAGTGAGATCTTTTTTTTCTCTATTTCCCGGATAAAAATCTTCTTTTTCCCGGGGTCCACCTGTGCAAGGACTATCTTTCTTGCCTTCAGGATCATGCGGTAAGGCCTTATAACAAGCTCTCGTTCCCCTTTTCGTCCGCATTTTTCGAGTCTGTATACGCTGCCTTCCTGCTTCAAGATTTCAGGGTCAATAAAAAGGTAAACCTCCTCAAGGGTGTAGCCGGCTTTGTTTTCTTCGTCATAATAGGTTGTCACGTCCTTTACTGCAATGCTTCTGCTTTCCTCCGCGGCGTAACTCCAGGAACCCCCGGACTTCAGGGAAAGTAGCAGAGGCAGAAAAACGTCTTCCTGAATCCCGAAGCTCAAAAGGATTTTTCTTTCCTGTGCTGAGAACTTGAATATCGCCAGAATATCTTCAGCTTCCATGAGCACCCCCAAATAACTGGAATATCGAAGTTTATTTAAGTTTCTTCCGGCGTGTGTATTTTAGTTTAATCATCTGAGTCATTTTGAGTTGTGAGGTATTTTGAGTTGTGAGGTATTTTGAGTTGTGAGGTATTTTGAGTTGTGAGGTATTTTGAGTTGTGAGGTATTTTGAGTTATGAGGTATTTTGAGTCATTTTGAGTCATTTTAAGATATTTTTGAATTTTCACTCGTGAGGTCTTTTTGATGTATGAAGAAAAAATGAAAACTTACATCTCTGCAAACGGTGTCGGGGCCGAACACCTGAGCTTCAATGCTTCCTGTCACTCGGTTGAAGAAGCAGCTGAAACCGTCGGGGCATCCCCTAAGGATTTTGTAAAGAGCATCTGCCTCCTTGACCCGGATGGGAACCTTATTGTAGGTGTTGTCAAAGGGGAGGACCGGGTCAGCACTTCAAGGGTCGGAAAAATCCTGGAGGTCGAAAGGCCCAGAACCGCTCTCCCTGAAGAAATCCTCGAAAAAACCGGGTACCCCTGCGGAGGGACTCCTCCTTTCGGATTTGAAGCCATTTTCCTTATTGACCCGAAGGTTACGGAAAAAGAGCTTGTATATGCCGGGGGAGGCTCTGAGACTTCCCTTCTCAGGGTCCCGCCAGAAGAACTACAGAGGGTAAACGGTGGGAAAGTCGTAAGGATAAGGAAATAAGAGACCTGCGGGGTGAAAAGATAGTAAATTACAGGAACACAAAATGAAAAGTTGAAGTAAAAATGGTAACTTAAAAGCGGTAACTTAAAAGCGGGTGGCGGAAAAGAAGGTCTGGAAAAAAGCAGTTGGAAAAGCATGGGGCAAAAATGAGCCCCATTTGAAGGGCAATTAAAAAAATAGATGCAAAAACCTGTTCAGACGATCAGGTATTTGCTTTCCTTGACCTGTGCCCTGGTGTCGACTCCCAGGATTCCGGCAAGTTCTACTCCTTCACTTCCGATTTCGGAAAGCTGGTTGTAGATTTCAGCTCTGGAGATGTATTTTTCTGTTCTGGTTCCGTCGGCTTCCTCAAGCTTGATCGTGATTTCCTCTTTGTTGTGCCCTTTTGTGAGGCATTCATGGACTATTGTCCCGTATTGTTCGGCAATCACTTTCAGGCAGTCAAAGACCTGGTTGTTGGAAATGGCATCTTCTTCGTCAATGAGGACCTTTGAGAGGGAATAGGTGCGGATGTTTGCTTTCAGGTAAGCCTGGATTTTTCCGGGGATCTTTGCAAGGCTTCCAATGTCAACAAGAGCTCCCAGTTCCTTGTCGGCTGTGATCTCCTTGTCTTCATCGTAGACAAAATACCTGTTATCCCCGCCTTCAATCCTGAACTTCTTTTTTGCTTTTTTGTCTTCGAGGCTCAGACGGATGTTTTTCTGGCTGTCATACTCCAGGGAAGTTACAAGCAGGGCAGAAAGCTCCTGCATTTTTATCTTTTCTTCCTTCCGGAGAAGCCCTGTCTTTGTCCAGCCCGGAAGGCTCAGACTGCCTATCAGTTTCTCAACGGTTAACCCTTCTTCTGCAAAGCCCAGTTTGTACCTGTACTGCAGCCCTGAAACCGAACCTTCCATCTGTCCGGAAAGAGTATTTCCTTTTGTGGAAAGTTCAAAACTTTTTTCGGCTCCGTAAACACCTGATATTAAAAACTTACTAAGTATCTCGAGTATGTTGGTCTCAATTCTTTGATATTCAAGGGAGGCTCCACTCTCAACCTTTTTTGTCTCTGTTTCGAAAACTTCTCGCTCTTTCCCGATATTTTCGTTGCACGTTGCTAGGACTGCGTCCACACAGGGGCGGGTCTCCTCTGTGTCGATTTCTTCGGCAAGCTTTTTCACCAGGGAATTGAAACGTTCTTCAAATAGATTTAGTTGTTCTATTTTGTTTTTCAGTGCAAGGAGTAATTCCTTGTTCTTGCACTTGATTTCTATTATGGAGTTCTCCAGAGGTATCACTCTGGCCGTAACCTCCATGAACGTTTTCAGATCCTCAATGAAATCTCGCTGCACAGGCAGTTCCGTAGAGTCCTGATATGTATATCTCATAAGAGCACCCTGAATATCTAAACAAACCCTTCAAATATTCTATGCGGTATGTCTATATAATATTTTATCTAAATGTTGCTGTTATTTTATGAAAGTATTTTCCTTCCCCGGGCTTTTATATTTTCCAGGAGTGTCCCGGGCCCACATCCTAACTTTTAAAAGCTGTCAGAGCAAAACTTTCCTTACAGGGTCCAGGATCTCGTTTATGTATTTTGCAGCTGAGTTTTTAAGGTCCATCGGGTGAAGGTCTTCGGCTGCAAAGGCGCTTTCCATTTCGGAGTAGCTGTTGTATTTAAGGTCCCCTCCGAACTTTTCCGGCCTTTCGATTACGATTTTCTCGTATCTCGGGAAGATATGGTAGCGGAAAAGGGCAAGAATCGGGTTTTCTTCTGTATCTCCCATCTTGCAGAACGCTTTCTTGAATTTTTTGTATATGTCTTCTTCAGTGTCGTCCACAGAAATAAAGTTATCCTTTGAAGAAGCCATCTTGGTCCCATCGAGGCCCAGGAGAATCGGGGTGTGGATACAGACCGGAGTCGGGAAACCCAGAGCTTTGAGGTTTTCACGGGCAAGCATGTGAATCTTCCTCTGGTCAATTCCGCCAACAGCAACGTCTACTCCTAGCATGGCAATATCAATTGCCTGCATGAGGGGGTAGACCATCTGGGAGACCATGGGGTTGTCCATTGCACGCCCTACCTCATCCATGCTCCTCGTGGCCCTGTTAAGGGTCACTGCCTGGGAAAGCTTGAGCACGTTTAACATGTACTCAGATCCCAGCTGGTAGTCCGACCCGTATACGAAATCGGTCTTTTCTTCATCAAGCCCGAGGGCAATAAAACAGCGCCTGTTGTAGTCCGCAACTTTCCGGACCTCTTCAAGTGTCCCTTTCTTGTTCAGGTAAGCGTGCACGTCTGCCAGTAAAACAGTAATCTTGAATCCCGCATTCTGCAAATCGATTAACTTGTTCACGGTAAGGACATGCCCCATGTGGATTTTTCCACTTGGTTCGTATCCTACATATGCGCAGGGGGCTTCTTTTTTCTTGAGAAGTTCTTCAAGTTCTTCTTCAGTTACGATTTCCTGAACATTCCTTTTTATAAGCTCAAGTCTGTCCATTGCCTCTACATTCCTGACGTTTATCTTGTAATTTTTTTCTAAGTCTTAATTCTAACCATTATTTTTTCCGGAATAGTCGGTATCCTGGATTTCCGGAACTCCTCTCGTCCGTACTATACGGAGCGAATGGTCGTGAATCTTCTTCGTATTCAGAAAACTCAGTTTCTATTAATAAGTTTCTCTAATAGCGCTTTCCCTTCTTCGGATTTGAATTTCGGGATATCCCAATTCTGGATGATTTTTGTGCGCAGGGCCCCTGTCTCCCTCCCGAGTACGGGGTTGAAACCGGAAATCTCATACTCTGTCCTGTAAATAAGGATTCCTCTCCGCTGCCAGGCAGGAACTGCCGCAATGTTGGTTCCCCTTTCGAAAAGCAGTTCGTGGATGTCCCTTTCTCTTTTCCTTCTCAGGAATTTCGAGGCTTCGGCCCCTCCCATGCCTTCTTTCCTCAGGGTATAGTACCCGTAGGAGAAAACACAATTGCGCCAGGCTTCAAGCTGCCTCCAGTGCAGGTATTCCTGAATTTCTTCTTTTTGCAGGGCAACAACCCTTGCGTCAAAAGCCAGGGGTTTTTCAAGTCCCAGGGATAACGTAAGTGCGCTTCCCAGATAGCTTGCCGTGACCGAATCAATTTTTTCGACTCTTCCGCCAAAAGGGGGGTCAAAGAACAAAAGGTTAACTTCATCCGAAAAAGTGTAGGCAAAAAGGGGGCTTATGCCGCTTTTTTTAATAAATAGTTCTGCAGTATCTGCCATTGCCCTGGCAAACCTTTCGTCATAGGGCTTTCTAATGTCCAGGTTCAAAAGCGTATTTTTGAAATTCCTGCCGTCAGCGCGCACAATCACGGGAGATACACAGCGCATCTCAGCATAGATTTCCCGGTTTTTCATAGAAATTTTGTAAAAATTACTTCAGTCTTCTTTCTGTTTTTTGTATCTCTGGATGACATCCCGGATTATGATGATATCTGCTGCTGTTATTACCCACCTGTAGGGAATGATGACGCCTTTGCTACTCAGGTCAAAGAGGTCCCTGTTGATGTCCGAAACCGCAAGCCCGCTGATTTTCTGACTCTCAACATCAATCACAACGTCCTGCAACTTCCCTACATAAACACCAGCGTTGGTGTATATGTTCAAGCCAAAGAGTGATGTAAGTTCTGCGCGCATTATATCCCTGCTTTGTAAATTAATTTCAATACTTCTCTCTATCCTATATGAAACACATACTTATATATGTTATAGTTTTGCCAAATTTTCTTCTACATTTATCCCGGAACTGAAGAGTCTTCTGTATTTGTGAGTATTTTTACTCAGTTGTTGGTGAATTTTTAGTTGTTTATTATAATTATTATGTATTTAACTTGACGCAGGGCCGGAAAGGGAAATGAAAAAAAAAGCAGGTAAAGATGGGAAATCTCAGACCCCCAGCCCTGAGATTACCTTCCTTATGGTTTCTGCTGACTTCCTGAGGATTTCATACTGTTCCTCGCTGAGTTCGAGTTCCAGAATTTCTTCAACTCCCGATGCCCCGAGTTTTACAGGAACTCCGAAGTAGATCCCCTCCTGCTCGTATTCTCCTTCAAGGTAAGCGGAAGCGGGAAGTATCCTCTTTGAATCCTTCAGCACCGCCTCTGCCATCCGGGCAACGGCTGCCGAAGGCGCGTAAAAAGCACTTCCTTGTTTGAGCAGGCCCACTATTTCGGCTCCACCATTCACGGTCCTGTCCACCAGGCGTGCGATCTCTCCTTCCGGAAGAAGTTCTGTGAGTGGGATCCCCGAAACCGTGGTGTACTGGGGAAGCGGGACCATCAGGTCTCCGTGCCCTCCTATAACCATGGCTTCAACATCTTTTTTAGAACATCTGAGTTCCTCTGCAATGAAACTTGCAAAACGCCCCGCGTCCAGGACTCCACTCATCCCGAAGACTTTTTCAGGCTCAAAGCCTGTCGCCTTCAAAGCAGTGTAAGTGATTATATCTAGCGGGTTTGTAACATTCATCACGATGGAGCTCGGTGCATATTTCGCAATATTCTTCGAAACTTCATTTATTATTTTAGTATTGGTACTGATCAGGTCTTCCCTGCTCATACCAGGCTTCCTGGCGATCCCGGCCGTGATGATCACGAGGTCCGAGTCGGCAATGTCTTCGTAGTCATTGCTGCCTCTGATGGCGGTATCATAGCCAACGATGGCTCCCGCCTGCATGAGGTCCAGGGCTTTTCCCTGGGGCAGCCCCTCTACTATATCGGTCATGACAATTTCGCCAAGTTCCAGTTCGGCAAGCCGCTGAACTGTGGTCGCACCAACATTTCCTGCACCAATCACGGAAATTTTAGCCATTTATTTGAACACCTGTGGTTTGAAAATATTTTTGTAGGACGCCTTTCTGGAATCCATTTTTTATGAATATTTGTAATGTTTCCCCGAATCCGGTTAAAGGATATCAACAATGTTTCTTCTAATTCAGTTTAATAATATTATCTATGTTTTTTCCTTCTTAAATTTGAAGATATCATTAATTTTTTCTTAATTCGGGTTATATATATCAACAATGTCTTTCCAATTCGGTTTAAGGATATCAACAATGTTTTTCCAATTCGATTTAATAATATTATTTATGTGTTTCCCAATCCAATTTAATAATATTCTTAATGTCCCCCCAAATCCGGTTTAAATTCTCTATAATGTGTTTTTTCGAATTATCAATCTGCTAGACTATTATTTTGATATTTATCTTTTTGTTATTATTTTCTTTGGGGTGTTTATAATAATCGGGCAACAGAGGGAGTTTAATTATGCTGATCGCGGCTATTTTTTTGGAATTGTCTAATTGTTAATTATGGTCAGGTTGCTTAATTATGATCAGGTTGCTTAATTATGATCAGGTTGCTTAATTATGATCAGGTTGCTTAATTACGATCGGATTGCTTAATTATGATCGGATTGCTTAATTATGATCGGATTGCTTAATTATGATCGGATTGCTCAATTGCGATATTACGCACCCTAACACTTTCAGTCCCCATACAGTATTTTTATTAAACATTAATCCCAATGGTTCAGGTGAAAAACATGTTAAAGAGTACGTATATCCATATTCCCGGCGTAGGGAAGACGGTGGAGCAGAAAATCTGGGCTTCGGGGATTCGAAGCTGGGAAGAATTTCTCGAAAAGCAGGATCTCGTCTCCATTTCCCCTGCCAGGAAGGAGAAGATCCTTGAAGGGATCAGGCATTCTTCGGAGCGGCTGGAGGCAAACGACTGTTGCTATTTCTCAAAGTGTCTGCCTTCTTCCGAACACTGGCGTGCATATCCCTTTTTTTCGGATTCCGTGGCATTTGTGGACATAGAGACAACCGGCCTTTCCTCGGACAGGGACTACATAACCGTTGTGGGGATCTATGATGGCAAGGAAGCCAAAACCTACGTTCGAGGGATAAATCTCGATGAGATCATGGAAGAGTTTTCAAAATACAAGCTGCTGGTTTCCTTCAACGGAGCCCGGTTTGATCTCCCCTTCATAAAATCTGAGTACCCGGATCTTGAGTTCAGCCAGCTTCATATTGACCTTATGTATCCCCTCCGGCGTATCGGGTACAGTGGGGGGCTCAAGCATATCGAAAAGGTCCTCGGGATTTCCCGGAGTGAAGACACGGAAGGTCTAAGCGGATTCGATGCGGTCAGGCTTTGGAAACAGTATGAGAAAGGAAACCGGGCTGCTCTTGACACACTTCTCAATTATAACAAGGAGGATATAGTTAATTTGAAAACAATTATCGAACTTACTTACCCGAAAATGGTTGAAAAGGCTCTTGGATCCTGCAACCGTTGAAGCTTTTCCAAAAGGAGGTTGGACAACAGGTTATGCTATTGGTTGGACAACAGGTTTGACAAACCGGCCCCCCATCACTTTAAAGAGCAGGTTAGACATCATATATATATTCTAGTCAAGTAAATTATGTATCGTTATTAGATTGAGACAATTCACTTTTATTCGCATATTTATATCGATGATAAGGGGAATTCAATGGAATTGACACTCAAGTTTGGGGAGAATGCCACTACTGCGGATGTTAGAAAGCTCCATGATATGGAATATGTCATATTTGATCGGGAATGGTTTGACAAGGCCGAAGAACGGAACCTGGACATGTACTATATGTTCCGGGACCTTTCGAAAAATGATACGGACCATGAGCTAATAAAAGCTAGTGGGCTCAGGTACGATATTACCCGCATCCCTCCGGACATGCTCGGTTCGGAGTATATCAAAACCGTAGGGCATTACCATCCTTACGTCCCTGGTACGGATATTACTTACCCTGAGGTCTATCAGGTACTTGAGGGGTCTGCAACCTATCTCCTGCAAAAAGTGGATCCCGGGGTGGAGGACAGGGTTCTGGATGTGGTGGTGGTCGAGGCAGAAGAAGGGGATTGCGTACTCGTTCCTCCTGGCTACGGACATGTGACCATAAACGCTTCGGAGAAAACCCTGGAGATGGCAAACTGGGTCTGCAGGGACTTTTCCTCGGTTTATGAGCCGATCAAGAGGCTTTCAGGGGCTGCTTACTTTCTCCTTAAAACCGGTTTCCTCCAAAATCCCCTGTACAGGGACGTGCCCCCTATCCGCTACCTGAAGCCCCGTGACCTGCCCGAATTTGGGTTGTTTTCCGGAAAAGAAATGTATGAACTGGTTCATGATATTGAAAAGCTCAGGTTTTTGACAGCCCCTCAGGACTTTAGCTATTCTTTAGAAAGGGTGTTTTGAAACAGGGATGAAAGCGTCTGAAGTTTTGTTTTTCTCCTCTTCTTTCCTTTCTCCTACACTTACATGGCCTCAGAGTGTTTTCATGTTCAGGGAATAAAGGGGAATCAAGGTTTTCAGCTGGGCTACTAGCACATAAATTATAATAAGTATAAATGCTTTGAATAATCCGGAGGGATGAAATGCAAAAAAATGGATACCGTATTCAGTTCACATCATCCAGAATCAAGGACCTCATGTACAAGACAACCTTTGATCCGAAGGCAATGGACGGGGATGTCATACTTAACCTCTCGATCATCGACAAAAAAGACCTGGACGACGTGCTGGGAATCTTCAAGATGGTTATCTCCAGCGGGCTTTCGGTAACTCCTTACATAAAAATAGTTTCGGAAGGTGAATCCATCGGAAAGATGACCATAGGGGAAGGAAAAGTAGGGGTCGGGACCGTCTGCAGCATAACCATTGACGGCGTGCTCCTGAAGGCGGGAATTCCCATAAACCCCAAGCTGGGGGGAGTGGTCCAAATCCGGAACGGGACCCCTGTCCGCTTTACCGATGTGCTGACTTACGTAAGCACCACTGTGGACCCCCTGGAACTCCTGATGTCCCAGGGAGTCACTTCCGTGTCGGATATGCTCAGGACAGGCTCAGGTAAGATCCTTGCAAACCTCAGGGAAGCCCCCATGGTTGCCAGGGACGAGATCGAAAGCCGTCTTTCCGATTTAATGGACGCTGGCTTTAGTGGAATCCTTGAAGTCGGGGAACCCAATACCCGTGTTCTGGACGTTCCTATTGAGAGGGACCACCTGGGGATAGTTGTCATAGGCGGGACAAACCCGATGGCTGTGGTCCAGGAGTACGGAATTTCGATTGATACCAGCGCAATGTCCCAACTCATCTCTTTCAGGGAGATGAGCAGGATCGAAGACCTCGTTTGAGTTCTTTTTGCCTAATTCTTTTTTGGTTTTCAGGGCAAGCAGGGCTATTTTTTACCTGGCATTTGCCCTCTCCTTCAACTGCCCCCCGATAAAGAGGTCCAGTTTTCGGGTAAATTCTTCTTTTGAACTCTCCGGAATCGTTGCCCCGGCTGCAATGTCGTGTCCGCCCCCGGCCCCGCCGACCTCTGCAGAGATTTTTGTCATGGCTTCCGAGAGGTTAATCCCCCGCCGGATCAAATCCTGGGTGCCCCTTGCCGAGACCTTGACGCCTCCTTCGGTGTTTGCAAAAGCAATAATAGGCAGGTTCCGGTTCCGGACAATGGTTGAACTCATCCCGGCAATAATTCCTACGATTGTTTCCTTTATCTCTGAGCCTGCGTCGAAGTACTGGATGTTTTCAAGTTCAGTGACCCCCTTCTCCTTGACAAAGACAAGCCCGTTCACGAGGTTTTGCCTGTGTTCCGCAAGCAGTTCACGGGCTTTTTCGTAGGCTTCTTCCCTGTCGCCCATGCAGACCGCAAGCCCTATTTCGGCATGGTCGTAGCGGGCTGTGGCGTTGAGGAGGGTGGAAAACTCGGAAGCATCCCTCATTTCCGTGCCTTCCCGCTCTTTCAGGAGGACATAGACCTCCCCAACCAGCCTTTCGATCTTGTAGGAGGGAATCCCGGCTTTCAGGCAGTACTGGATAAGCCCTGAGACGATTTTTTGCTTTTCAGGGGTTTCCAGGTCGATCCAGCGTCTCCAGCGCTCGTCCTGGCTGAAGCGGATATTCAGGTCGTGCAAAAACCCGATGCAGCCTTCCTCATTACCTGTAAGCCCGGGGAGGTAGGGGTCTGAGGAATACTGGAGCAGCTTGAAGATCGGGCGGGTCTGTTTTCCAAAAAGGGTCAGGTCTTTCATGAACTTAAGGCAGCCTCCTCCAACTCCCTCTTCCAGGATTTCCCGGTTGATCCCTACAAGCTGGCCCATTTTCATGTGCTGCATGTCCCCGATTGCCCCAACTATTGCGAGTGTGGATAAGTCACGGTTTTTTCCCAGGGCCGAGGCCAGGAGATAGGTACTGCCCGAGCCGCTAAGTTCATAGGAGCCGTTTGCCCCGAAGAGGTGTGGGTTCAGGTGGAACTCCAGGTCTCCCTGGGGCTGGTGGTGGTCTGAGACAATAGCCTGGATCCTGCGGGCTTTTATCTGCTCGCACATCCCGCTGCCCAGGTCCGTAAAGACGACAAGTTCGTGGTTCTCGTCAGCAATCTCATCCAGGGCTGTTTCGTTGAGCTGTTTTACAAAGCGGGCGCTGTACTCGAATCCTCCCCTCTCAAGGGCGGTGCAGATTATACCTGCTGAGGTCAGCCCGTCGGCGTCGATATGGGATACCACATGGACTGCCCTGTGTTTTTTTATTTCTTCAGCGCACTTCTCGGCTCTTTTTCGGAGTACTTCCATTTGCTCAGACATCGTTCCTCTCAACTCATTCTTTTTGCCGTTTTCTTTCTGGTATTTTTCTTTTTGCTGCGTTTTTTTTGTTGCATTTTTTATGGGGTTTTTCTCTGGGGATTTTGTTATTTTTTGTTTTTCATCTTTGATATATTTTTTCTGTTGTGCTCTCTTTGCTATTTTTCTTCTACATTTTTCTGAAGGGTTTTAGCCCTCTTTTTTGTGAGGCCTTTCAGGTCTCTTTCCTCTCCCATTCCAGGGGCTCGATTCGGTAGTTTTTCCCCTCTCTTTTTATTTCCGGGAACTCCTGGATTTCCCGGACAGTGAATTTGAGTTCTTTCGCCAGGAAACGCTTTTTCAACTCTTCCCAGGGGATCATGTAGGCTTTCCTGCCTTTCCCTGCCCCGAAGCGTAGTTCTACTGCAAGGTATCCCCGTCTTCCGGATTTGTTCAGGTAGTCGGAGATCCTCTGGATCTGGTGGGCCCCTTTTTTATCCACGGTAAAATGCTGAGAAAAGTAGAGGGCGTTTGCTCCCTTCTCCACGGAGATACTCTTGCATTCTATCCCCAGGTAATAATCCGGGTTAAGGGAATCTACAAGTACGTCCAGGAACTGAGGGGTGAACCTGTGCTGCTTAAGCCGGTAAGAAATGGCTCTTATGCCTTTCTCTTCGATAAAAGTATTAAATGAGTGTACAAGTACGCGTTCGAACTCTGTCATAAAATTCCCTTTTTTGTTTTGTACTATCCTACTTAGATTTTACTTATTCAGGAGTTACTTATCCAGGGGCTACTTATTCAGGAGTTACTTATACTCTGGGTATCCGTTTCCTGTATGCCCGTGTCATCATGAGGGAGTTTCCTGTTTTTGTCATCCGCTTTATCGTTTTCTTTATTGCTTGCTTTATCGGTCACTCTATTATATGCTTCATTTTCTTCGGTAGGTTCAGTCTTTATCATCTGTACGAAAAGAAGGGACGTCACGCTCAGTACTGCGCCGATGATAAAGGGAATTTTCCAGTTTAGCATCCAGAGCATCCCCCCGAAGACGGGGATCACGACTGCGGAAATGTGGTTTATGGTGAAACCAACAGCCATCGAGGGGGCTATGTCTTTCGGGGCGGCTGTTTTCTGGAAATATGTATTGATTCCCATTGCGAAATGGAAGAAGATATTGTCAAGGACATACAGTAATGATATGACCCCCCGGTTTTCAATAAAGGCATAGCCGAGGAAGATAATAACCATGGAGGAGTACTCAATCGAGAGCATTTTCCTTTCTCCAAGCAGGTTTATCCCCTTTCCTATGTATGGGGTCAGCAGGTAAGTTATGATGTTGTTTATGATAAAAAGGACCGTGATATCCTGCACCTCAAAACCGTATTTGGTGACCAGCATAAAAATGGCAAATACTACGAAGACCTGTCTTCTCGCCCCGCTCAGAAAATTAAGTACGTAAAATAACCAGTACCTGCGTTTGAGCACTATTTTCTTTTCCTGGGGAGTTGTGGCTTTTTTTGCAGGATTTATGGAGGATGCATAGACTCCTCCTGCAATCACGAGGAGCCCAAGAAGCATGAGGTTCTCTTTTATTCCGAGCTGGTTTGCAAGTAACCAGATGGCTGCTCCGACAGTGATGTTTGCGACAGCCTTGTAACTTCTTAGTTTCCCCATGACCAGTGGAGCCTCATTCATTGTAAAATATTGAAGTGAAAGGGAGTTGCTGGTAGTCTCAAAATAATGGAATCCGACGGACATCACGAATGTCGTGAATATGAGCCCATTGTACGAAGGAAAGATGCCTGTCAGAAAAATTCCCACTCCCAGGCAGGACACCGAAATAGCCGATAACCTGTGCTCCTTTATCACAAGAAGTACGTATATTACAAGAAAAGTCAAAAAGCCGGGAATCTCCCGGACTGACTGGATTACTCCTACCTGATAACCATTGATTCCAACCACATCAACTGCAAAATTATTAAAAATGGTTCGCCAACCCTGAAGCCCTATTGCCGAGAAAAGTGCAAGGAGAAGGAGGTAATTGTACATTGGATTTTTCTTAATTTCTTCCATATTCATGGGCAGGCAAACTCCAGTAGAAATTTTCCCATAATGGACCCCTCGGGCATCATCGATAACTATGCCGATTCTAAATATTTCGGTTCCGACTTCAGACCGGGCATGCAAACTTTTGAAATCGAGGCCTTAAATTGCATGTAAATCCAAACGAGATGTTAAAATGCCTTTATGGTTATGTCTTTAAAAAATCCGTTTGAACGAAAAATTTAACACAAAATTTGAACGAAAAATTTAACACAAAATTTGAACGAAAAATTTAACACAAAATTTGAACACAAAATTTGAACACAAAATTTGAACGCAATATTATATAAAATATCTAAAGTCCCATCTAAAAAGAGAAATAAGGTGCCGATCAGGAATGACCGGCTTTATTTTTAATTTCAAAATTTTATTCTAACCTTGCATTCAGTTTGACATGATGAAGGTTACGAAGTCCGGGCTGAGCCTGGTTTCCCTGACAAGCCTCTCGATGGTCTCTTCGTCGGAAAGGCCTTCTTCCTTGAGCTCGCCGATACGGTCAAAGACGTGCTGGGAAACTTCGGAGTATTCGTTAATGTCCTTCCTGTGGCCCCATACATCGCCTTCGAGTAACGAAATTCCCTGCATTGAGAGGTACATCTGTGCAGAGCTGGAGATTGTTCTCTTGTAAGAGCTGGGGATGTGGATCGCTTTTATTTCAGGACATTTCATGATAAGTTTGAAAATGTCCTTGTTGGACGGTCTGAATGCGAGGTGGACAATTTCTTCATCGTTTTTTAAGGTGTCAATTTCTTCTTTTGAACTTACAACTCTAATCTTCATTTTTATCACCGTTCTTTCCAGGATTTCCTGTTTTTTGGGTTTATTCAATTTTTTTGGGTTTTAGGGATTTTAGGGATTTATTGGGTTTTAGGGATTTTTGGATTTTTTAATGTTTTTTGAGCTATAAGGGTTTTAAGGGTTTAATAGCTCTATTTTTTTATTTTGGGAGTTTTTAGGTTTTTAAGGACATTATGGGTTTTAATATCCTTTTTAGATTTGTTTGTTATTTTGGGGTTTCATAGGCCTGTTTCGGGTTTTCAGGTTTTGAAGTTCCGAGACCTCTTACCCATTTTTTACTTTTGTTTTTGAGAGATTATAAAGTCCTAAACCGGAGTGCCCAATTCTCGAGTCCGCATTTTCACGTCTCGTTTCCTGAGATTTGCGGTCTTTTCCGGACCAGACTTCTAGTTTTTTTATACGGGAATTCCCATAAACTTCATAATTATTTTATATGATTTGTGAAAGTACGTCTACCATATCATATCATACTATTTAAGATTTTTCTGTAATGCTTTCTATTAAAGAAAGCAGTTCTAATTTTGTGGGACGGGGAATTCTCTCGTGTTTAAGAATTGTTTCTGGTAAAGCTGCTTAGTGTTCTTTCTGGCGCTTTTGTTCCACAAATGAGGGCTTCTTCTATCATTTCTGGAGCTTTCAACAACTTTACTCGGGTTTCAAGGGTCTTTTAAGACCGTTTTTCAGATTGTTACTCAGGTTGGTATGCCTGCAGTAACCAGCATTGTACACTGGCGCAGATTTTTTTTCTATTTTTGTAATATTGTTGATATGTTGGCTTACTTTATTTGCAAAGTACTATTTATATTTTTACATCAATTATTTTTGATAAATCTTATATATTTGAAATTTTTTTCAGTAAGTGGAGAGGCATTTCTCCTCATTTCTCTTATTTATCCCTTCAATAGGTGTTGTTTTTTTAATCTTCTGAATCTTTGGAATGAAATTCTTTTTATTCCTGAGACTTTTTCATCTTTCCACAAACTAAATAACAATTTATAGTTATAAAAATTACTTAATAAATTTTTTGGTAGGATTTTGCAGCAGAAAAAAGAAAAATGTATTCCAGTCAATAAACTATATATTGAAAATATGGGGGTGGAATCCCCTAAAGTTTGTGAAGTAAAGGCACAGGGGCCGGATTCCTCCATACTGTTTCAGATTTTAAGATTTTTCGACATATACCTGCCTTCAAGGGCATATCCGAATTTCCTGTAATATTCCCTGGCTCCTATCCCGCTGATGATGGACAGTTTACGGTATCCGGCGTTATATGCGATTTCCTCTGCATGTTCGAGGAGCTCTTTTCCGTATCCCCTGTGCTGCCAGTCGGCCCCTTTTGCCCCTTTTCCCACGGGCACCATTGAGCCGTAGACGTGCAGTTCCCGGATCAGGGCAGCGTTTTCCAGTTCCCTTCGGTGGGGGAAAGCAGGGAAACGCAGGCGAGTAAAACCTATCAGGACGTCAGCTGTCAGGTCTTCGAAAGCTATGAAGTGCTCCTTGCCTCCGCAGGCTTCATAGGTTTCCATTGTGAGTTCTATGTCTTTCTCATGTACCTGCTTTCCTTTCAGGATGTTGTGCCCGACTTCTCTACAGCGGATGCAGCGGCATTTTCCACCCTTTTCTTTCAGCCGTTCTTCTGCAAGCTGCCGGATATTGCTCTTCCGGACCCCTGCAAAGATCTGTTGAGCGGGGATGTCGCGCTGGATGCGCTGGAGCCTGACCCATTTTGGGAGGACTGCTTTTATGTCTGCAATCAGTTCCACGGCATCCTCGTCGGAAAGCGCCTCATATTCCCCGGCTTCCCAGAGCCTGTAAAGAGGTGTTCCCTCTGTTACAAGGGTGGGATAGATCTTCAGGTAGTCGGGCATGAAGCGCGGGTCTTCAAAGAGCTTTTTAAACCCTTTCAGGTCCCGCTCCGTATCCATTCCCGGCAGGTGCGGCATCATGTGGAAGCCAACCTTGAAGGCGCTGTCTCTCAAAATCCGGTTTGCCTCTACGATCTCCGCAACGCCATGCCCACGCTGCATACGGGTTAACACGAAATCGTATACACTCTGGACGCCTATCTCAACTTTCGTCCCTCCCATTCTCAGGAACTCATCCACATGCTCTTCCTTTGTCCAGTCCGGGCGGGTTTCGAAGGTAATGCCCACGTTTCGGATTGCCGCAGTTTCATTTGCCTTTTGCACTTCCTCGAGCGGGATGTAAGGGACAGCGGTTCCGATGGCAGCTGCTTTCTCTCTCCATTCCGTTCCCGTAAAATCGTTCATGGCTTCCAGGCAGCGTTTTGTGAACCATTCCTGGTAGTCGAGGCTGCGTGCCGAAAACGTGCCTCCCATTACGATTAGTTCTACTTTCTCCACGTCGTGCCCGATTTCCTTAAGCTGGGCAAGCCTGGAGTGTACCTGCATGTAAGGGTCAAACCCATGCCGTATCGCCCTCATGGCGGCGGGTTCTTTGCCCATATAACTCTGGGGGGATTTAAATACGGAATTCGGACCCCCCGGACAGGGCAGGCAGACTCCGTGCGGGCAGGGGGCAGGGGAAGTCATCACTGCAATCACCGCAACCCCTGAGATGGTCCTTACAGGTTTCCGCCTTAAAAATTCCTTTGTCACGGCCTGCTCTTCCGGCGTACCCTGCACTATAATGTCCCCGTTCCGGGGCAGGCTTGCCAGATGGTAGCGTTTGCTGACGTCTTTTTTTGCCCTGTTCAGCTGCTCCTCGTCTTTTATCCTGCCTGCCAGCACCATCTCAAGGACTTCCCGGCAGGCTCTGTTAAAATCATCCTTTTTCGTTTCAGATATCATTTTTCCGGTCTCCGGGATTCCCGGTTCACTCCTTTCCTGGTAATTGCAGTTTCAGGGGGAACCTGCATATGCTTGGGGAATGTGTGTCTTTTTTCCATTACCTTTCCCCAATTTTTTTACATCTCACTTTTGAGGAATTACTTTTGATGAATTAATTCGAAAAGTTATTTTGAAGCATTTATTTAGGAGTTATCGGTGATTCTGATTCCACTATCTATAAGTCTCGAAAGTAAATATTTACACTTACTTTATAACCACGGAATACACGGAATACACGGAAATATTGTGCCCCTATTTCCTTTATTCCGTGTTTTCCGTGCTTTCTGTGGTTTAACTTTCACTTGAGTTTTCCAAAAAAGCCGGGGTTTTGTCCTTCCGGATGAAGGCAGCACCCCGTAAATGTGTAAATAAATCCAATTATGTACTCAATATTGTGTGTTCTGCAAATCTGCCGTTAATACCTGGCTGTTTAACAGAAGTTGAACCCTATTATGAATGTGCCCTGTCCTTTTCCTGTCTGCAGGCCCATCTGCTCTCTTATGTATTCATCCGTGGGTGTGGAAGGCGATCCGAGTACAACATTGGTCACTCCGCAGGCACACTCGACCTCCGGGCATTTCTGGGGGGGGAGGACCACGGTGAGGGGTTCTTTCTTTGCGTCTTTTGGTTTGGGGACTGCATTTCTGTAAATCACGAGGTTCCCCATGACCATCATATCCTTACATTTTTTGCATTCTTCAAGCTTTTCGGGGTCGTAAACGTCTTCTCCTACCTTTTCCCCATACTGCATGAGCACAACGTTGGACCCTTCCGGCCAGACATATTCCATGTTAGTTGTGAAAGCGATGATTACCTGACAATTGAAGACCTCCTTTATTCCCCGGTTGTCTCCTATTCCGAGGCCCATCAGGACTGCTCCTTCGGCTTCCTTTTCAAGCGCGAGAATTTTCTCCCTGTCCTTCTCCGTAACAATATATGTGTCCTCTACACCTTTAATGGCTTTTATTTTGCACTGGACATCTTCTATGATCTCTTTATTTTCCAAATATAGGTCCCCTTGTGTTTTTAACTTGGTTATGGATTCAGAGGTATTCAATAGAGGTATTCAATAACGGCATTCTAAATAGAGGTATTCGATATATGCTATTAATATAATTTTTGAATATATTAACATTAGGTTGCTGCACCTTTCGGTTACTGAAACTTTAGGTTACTGCATCTGGCTGCATTGTATTATACTACAGTTCTCATGATTTTATTATTACGAATATATTATATTTTTTCTCTCATCTTACCTCAAGTTCATCAACTTATTCATTTATTCATTTCTATAATATTTTCTCTGAACTCCCATATACCGCATTAATTCGACAATTTCCGAAATTTTAACGACAATACTTTCAGTTCCCAACTGTGCAAATAATTGTGTTTAAAACATTTTTTATTTTTATAATCTGAATTCGGTTTTTTTCTCCTATCGTTTTTCTTTTTTTCAATTTATGCTATAAAATCCAAATTCAGTATGCTTTGATTTCAGGTTGTATTCCGTATATTTCGCCGGCTATTTCTACCGGCATCTCGATAGTTCGGACCTGGCCTGTCAAAGAAGATTCAGAATTACAGATATAATACAGATATAATATAGACATAATACACAAAGAAGCACACTCATAGGCGGCATACTGTAATTACGTATGGGCATGCCATTGATCTTCCGGATACTCTAATATCCAGTGTGCCGTTCCCTGTGTAATTATGGGGTATACTCTGTACCTCTGATTTATCCCCGCAGGTCCCATACTCCTCAGGTCCGGTTTGCCCCTTCACAGCATAAGATCTTCATAGCTTACAAATTTTAAAAACAAGTCTGTCCTCAAATTCTTTTGCTCTACTCCCCTCAAGCACACAACCTTTTTTCAATAGTATTTTATAAGTATTTCGAATTTAATCTGTTTGTTTACCCCCTGAGATTATTCTTTTTCGTTCCTTTCGACATTTACCGTCATTTGTATCGTTGTTTTGCGCTTTTCCTGTTTAATTTCTCATATATTGACCACAAAAGATTTAATAATGCAATTGTTTTATAGAACACTTGTAATCCAATTTGAAGGGATAAGGAGGGTAACGACTCCACTTCGTCAATAGACGAATTCCCATCCGTCTAATTTGGTGAAGACCGGTGAAACCCTTAAAGTGTTAAATCCCAACACTCCTTCTTACATACAGTATATTTTAATAAATACGGAGGAAACAACAAATGAAGAGATTTGCAGCAGTATCACTGGCTGCCCTCATGGTCTTAGCTGTATTCGCATCTTGCGCAAGTGCAGCAGATTCCGTTGAGATCCGCGGTCCAGTGTACAACGGAACAAGTCTTGCAGATATTGTTCCTGTTTCTATGGATGCTAACTCATTTGCAGCATTCTACTATGACCTTGACGAAGGTACCCAGACAGAAACCCTCTCGGTTTTATCCGCTGATGACAGCGACACAATCCCTGAAGGTGACCTTGTCTACAACACCAAGATCACATTTGTCGATTTCGAATATGCTCCTGGCTTCACTGCCAGTGACGCTGACAATGCAACCAAGCAGTTCCCTGTACTCGGCTTCTTTGCAGAGGCTTTCATCCCTCTCGATGAAGCAAAGGCAGACAAGCTCGCCAAGCTGGTCATGGATGACGACGAGAAGTACACCCTGAGAACCGGCGAAATCCTCGACCTCGGTGAGGGCTATGCCCTTGAAGCCAAGCAGGTCGATGTTGACGGTGAGAAAGTCTGGCTCGAGTTCACCAAGGACGGCGAATTCATTGACGACGAAATCATTTCCGTCGCAACCGCAGACGACACCGGCGACTGGGTCGTTGACCTTGACGACATTGAGGACGAAGACGATGTAATTGTCATGAGAGTTCACGTCAACCAGGTCTTCCAGGGCGCAGTCGACAGCATTGCCCAGATCGAAGGTCTCTGGCTCATCGACTTCGAGAATGCGATGACCATCGAGTCTGACGATGAATTCGGAGAGCTCGAAGTAACTATCAGTGGAGATACTCTCAACCTTGAGAGCACCGACGATATCACCCTTAACAAGGATGACACCGAAGAGATCGCTGAAGGCATGTCCTTCCTTATCGCTGACACTCCTGACGACGAATTCAGGTTCTATGTATTCAAGGAATTCACCGAACCCGGCACCTATGAGATCAGAGGTAGCGTCGTTGACAACAACGAAACCAGCACCTGGGAATGGAACTCTTCCACCTTTGCTGGCTTCTACTACGACATTGATGACGATGTAGGTACCGAGGAGCTTAAGATTCTCTCTTCCACCGGAACCGACACCGTGGAAATCGATGACAACCAGCTTGTCTACACCACCACCATCGAGAACGTTGACTTCGAATTCGCACCTGGTTTCACTGCCAGTGACGATGACGCTGCAACCAAGGAGTACCCTGTACTCGGCTTCTTTGCAGAGGAATTTGTTGCAATCGACCCCGCCAGCGCTGACAAGCTTGCAAAGCTGGTCCTCGACGATGACGAGAAGTACACCCTGAGAACCGGCGAAATCCTCGACCTCGGTGAGGGCTATGCCCTTGAAGCCAAGCAGGTCGATGTCGAAGGTGACAAGGTCTGGCTCGAATTCACCAAGGACGGCGAATTCATTGACGACGAAATCATCTCCGTTGTCGCAGGCGAAACCGGCGACTGGGTCGTTGACCTTGACGATGTTGAGGATGAAGACGATGTAGTTGTCATGAGGATGCACGTGAACCAGGTCTTCCAGGGCGCAGTTGACAGTATCGCTCAGATCGAAGGTCTCTGGCTCATTGACTACGAGAACGCTTTCACCATTGAGAATGACGATGAATTCGGCGAACTTGAAGTCACCCTCAAGGGCAAGACCCTCGAGCTTTCCAACGATGACTCTATCACCCTGAACAAGGATGACGACGAAGAAATCGCTGAAGGCATGTCCTTCAAGATGGCTGACAACACAGAAGACTTTGTCAGGTTCTACCCATTCGTTGAGGTAACCATCGAAGGCGCTGAAGAAGACGTTGACGATGAAGAAGACGTTGAAGAAGAACCTGTTGTTGACGAAACACCTGTTGACGACAACGTAACTGTTGACGAAGAACCTGTTGTTGACGAAGAACCTGTTGTTGACGAAGAACCTGTTGACGAAGAACCTGAAGAACCTGAAGAACCCGCACCTGGATTCGGATTTGTCTTCGGACTTGCAGGACTTCTTGCAGTAGTCTACCTCGTTAGGAGGAACAACTAAATCTTCTGAATGAAGGGTTTTCCTAACCCTTCTTTCTTTTACCTTTTTTTCATTGCTTTTTCTTAGATACCTTTAAATTCAGGCGCTTCTTTTAAATTGATCTCATCCATAGGATTCTATATTCCGATTAAGGATCAAGGTGAAATTATGAAAAAAAGTATGGTTTTATTATCTGTACTTGCGGTTTTGATGATGGCTTTTTCAGGCTGTGTGGACGGTAATGACCTCGCAGTCAACGGGACAGACACGGATTCCCCGGAAGCAAATGCAAATGTCAGCGTGGATATGGGCACTGCTGATATGAGTGCAATTGACCCCGCTCCCGCAGGTTTTGAATATCTTGCATCCCTTCCGCTTTCTGCAGCTGACATTAAACAGGATTATGAAGCCGACAATGTTTCGGGAGTCCTTGGCGGATCCGAAGGCATGTACAAATATTCCGACGGGAATGATTTTTACGTAGATGTAATCGAATTTGAAGACAGTACTGCCGCAGAGGAGCTCATCTTCGAATACAAATCTTCCTTCTCACCGTTGAGGACCGGCTCCCGGTTCGTTGAAGAGTCCTTTAACGGGCATTTCGCGACAAAAATTACCGAGTATTCCACAATAGGTGGAGAACAGGTTCCCAGATACTCCTACATCTGGCAGCATGAAAACTACGTGTTCGTGGTCTATGGGAACACCGATGACGCTTCGCTGGTTAAGGAACTGGCAATAGCTACTGGATATTGATATCCGAATTCCTCAGAAGCTTAACTTATTATTAGAAGTCTCAACTTCTTCCGAAGCTCTAATTTCTTAATGAGTTGGCTTCTGACCCCACTTTTTTCTTTATTTTTTCAGGTATTTTTTAGGTTTCGACAAACATCGAATCTTTTTTGGATTTCGACAAATATCGAATCTTTTTTGGATTTCGACAAATATCGAAGAGGTAGAAACAGTGTTATTTTTTCCTGGCTTGATGTATAATCGTTTATTGTAGCGCAGACTGAAGCGAAACTGCAGTTGTAAAAAACAAGCACAAGCTGAGAATATTCATAAAAGGATATTAAAAGGAATCTTATTAATCCCTGTATAAAATAGTAAAAAAGAAAAGTACGTTAGAAACGCACTTTTTTGGGTATATTTTTGCTGCGAGTTCTGCTTTCTATCAGGTTTACCCTGATTTACTCACTTGCCAGCTTTCCGGCTCACTCACTTTACCAGCAGCATTCCTTTTCCGCCTGCGTTGACATCGCCAACGAACTTGCGGTAGGTTATGCCTTCAACTTCCTCGGTCCCGTCTTCCTTGTAGGAGGGGAGCATATCAGAGATTTCGCCTTTGATGATGACGGTCCCGTTCTTCATCTCGCTTGCGGGCATGGTGGCGTTTCCTTCGATGACGATTGTGCCACCGTTGTTTGAGACTGCGGGAAGGAGGCCGACGTTTCCGGTCACGAGGATTTCTCCGCCGCACATGTGCTCGCCGAGGTAGTCCCTTGCGTTCCCGTTGATGGTGATCTTTCCTCCGCGCATGCCGCAGGCTTCTCCGCGGTATCCGGATCCCACATAGTAGGTGGCGTTTCCGTTGAGGATTATCTCTCCGCCTTTCATCTCGCAGCCGAGCCAGCTGTCAGCGTCGCCATTGATGACGATCTTTCCGCCTTTCATGCCGAACCCGCAGTGCATGTCCACGTTGCCGTTGATTTCTATTTCTCCGGCGCTCATGCCCTGTCCGATTCTCTTGACCCGGAAGACGTCTCCTTCAAACACTATTTTTGTGTTTTCTGCGGAGTCACTGCCCTCAACTTCAACCGTAAAGAAGTCTCCGAGAGGACACTGCCCGTTTCCGTACCAGACGAGAATGGCTTCGATTTCTTCCTTTGTCTTGCCTGCGAAGTTGTCCGGGGTTACGGTGTCAGCTTCGATAGGGATCTTATTGGCCTGTTTCAGGGAAAGTTTTACTGCCTGCATTTAGAACACCCCCTCCGTGCTGATTTCTACCGGGTTTGGCAGGTACGAGTCCTCTACCATGTAGTTGGATTTGCTCACGGTGTAGTACTTCTTGAACTTAATATCAGTGTCCTTATTCATGGCACTGTCGATATCTGCCGGGACTTTTGCGTTTACCCAGTAGGTCCTGCCCATCGGGGTGGCTTCGATTTTCCCGTCCTTGACGACGACCTTTCCGTCTTTCAGGGTGTATGTAGCGCCGCTAAAGGCCTGCTTGACCTTCTCGTGCTCAACGGAGGGGTCAATGTCGCCGGTGATGATGTCGTAGATTGCAACGTCCGCATCGGAACCTACCTTGAGGTTTCCTTTCTCAGGCCTGCTGTACATCTTCGACTGCATGCTCCTGGTCATAATCGCAAGTTCATAGAAACTCAGTTCCCTGTCGAGTCCGGGGAGCACCATTCTGTCCAGTGCCATCTTGCCGAAGCCGGAGATGACCTGTTCCCTCTTCTTTGCACTCATCAGGTAAGTGAAAGCTTCAGGGTAGTTCACGAAGGAGCCGCCGTTCGGGCTGTCAGTGGTAAACATGATCTTCCAGGGGTCTTCTACGAGCAGGGCCAGTTCGATCCCTATTGCCCACTGAACGGCATTTATGAAGCTCTTGGGGGAATATGAGAGGGGAACAACACCCGAAGCGTCTTCCAGCTCGATATCCTGGTTGCTCCACTTTTCGTGCAGCATCCGGGAGTTTGCATACTCCACGGGGCCGTCGGCAGTCATGGTTACTGCAGGGCCGAAGATGACCTGTCCAAGGTCGAAAGTCAGGTGGTTCGCACCGTTCAGGTAGTCTGCGACCATCGGGGCTCCCGTCTCGAAGTCCCGCCAGGAGGTCCCGGCGTAAGCGTTGAACTGGACATGGGTTACGTGGAGAGCCTGCCTGTCCACGACTGGCTTCACCTTCTCGAACATTTTCATGGTCTCGATGGTGGTCTCATAGTTTCCGGGTTTTCCCAGGTTGTTGCAGTGCACATGCACGGAGTGGGGGAGCTGCAGTTTCTCATTGGCTTCGGCAAGCCCCATCAGGATCTCTGCAGGGGTTACGTCGAAGTTCGGGACAGGGTCATAAAGTCCGCTTACGTTCTTACCCCAGCCCCAGGCTTCTCCTCCGCCTGCGTTTACGATCTTTACTCCATAGCCCCTGGAGGCTTTCAGGCCCCAGGCCACATAGGCTGCCAGCTTTTCCGGTTCCTTGTCCCGGATGTACTCCATTACCTGCCAGTTGCTTCCGAAGAGGGAGAGCCCCATCTTGTCCAGGATCGGGATTTCCTTGAACTCTTCGTGGGTGTGCCTTGCGGCAAGCATTGGGATTGCGGCTTCACAGATGGTTGTGTACCCGAGTTTTGCGTACCTGTACCCGATTGCATAGGTATTGGGTGTGTTGTAGCCGACCTGTGCCCTTGTCTTATCAGTCCTTGCTTCGGGGCCTGAGAGTCCCGGCACCAGGTTTCTCCTTGCATCGTTAGGGTTCATAAAGCGCCCTACGTTGATCTTCCCTGCGCTATGGGTGTGCCCGTCAAAGCCCCCTGCCATTGTGAGCTTGCCTGCGGCATCAATGACTTCTGCGCTTTCCGAGACGCTTTCAACGATTTTGCCGTCCCTTATGCAGAGGTCCATGGTTTCACAGTTAATGCCCTGCGCAGGGTCGCAGACGTTTGCGTTTTTAATAAGGATTTCCGACATTCTCATGCACCTTCCTTGAGTTCCCTGACCTTTGCAATCAGGTCTTTTGCGATTTGCTCGTCGGTCTTGAATTCCGTATCAATAAGTTTTTTCATGCGGAGAGGAATTGCGTCCATCCTGTAGGCTGTCCCCTCAGCTTCAATCCCTACCACTGCCGCAGGAATCACCACATCGGCAATTTCGGTTGTCGGATTGGCGTAAGGGTCGATCTGGATAACTGGGATCTTTGCCAGGTGCCTGACGGCTTTTTGTGGGAAGTGTGCTCCGGGATCTGCAGCAGAGATTATTGCCGCATCCGCTTCTTCGCGCACCAGGACGTCATTTGCTCCGGTCTCTCCGGGGTTATAATAGGGGAAGCCCCTTGCAAAGTCAATTGCCATGGGGAAGCCTGTTTCCCAGGTTGCTACCTGCCCGAAACCGGTAACGTTGTAGTGTCCGCGCATTCCGATCATGACGGATTTGGTGTGCTGGTTCAGGTCTGAGATCAGGGAGGAGACCCCATCTCCGTTCTTGTACTTGGAGCGGGACTGTGTGACTCCCATGCCGAAGAAGATGCAGGAGAACTGGGCGTTTTTCAGGGTCTCGGCAAGTTCCAGGATTTCTTCTTTAGAAATACCTGCAACAGTTTCGGGAATTACGTCTTCATGCCCGTTAACTGCGGACCTGAGTGCGGTGATCAGGAGCAGGTCGCTTCCCTGTTCGATTTCCACATACTTGTCGGCAAGCTTTGCGGTGTCGGTCTTCCTGACGTCGATAACCACCATTTTCCTGCCTTTTCTTCCTTTTGTGGAGAAGAAACCCTTTGAAAAGCTTGAATAGCGGCTCATGTGCCTGGGGTGGGCGTGCACGGGGTTGCAGCCCCAGAAGACGATTAAGTCAGCCCGGTTCTTGATTTCTCCCAGGGAAGCTCCCGGAGCTCCTTTCTCCTGAGCTGCAAGGGCCGAAGGGCCGTGGCAGACGTTTGCGGTGGAGTCGATCAGGGCTCCGGTCTCCTCGGCAAGCTGGATGGCTTTACCGATGGCTTCACAGGAGGTGGAGCACCAGCCGTAGGAAAGGGTCCTCCTGGAATTTACGAGGATCTTTGCGGCAGCTTCAATGGCTTCTTCGTAGGGGACGGGGACCAGTTCCCCGTCTTTCCTGATCATCGGTTTTTCGATCCTGTCATGTTCGAACATGCCGACAAACTTGCTGTGCCCGAGGATACAGGCATTTTCGATTTTCGTGATTTTGTTATCTTCAACAGTAACCGTGATGTCGTCGCAGAGGGACCCGCAGAGGGAACATACTGCGTCTTTTATTACTGGCATACTTTTTCCTCCAAGTTTTTCTGGATGTCTCCGGATTCTGGCTGGAAAATTAGTCTTTCCTGTGTGGCGTTTAATCTTCCCTGTACTGTTTCATAAGGGACTTCATGTCCAGAGGCTTCTCTTCTGTGGCTTCGATTTCTGCAGGGACACCTTTTAGCCCCGGCATTCCGCAACCGTGGGTGTCAGGGTCCAGGACTGTGTTTGCCCAGGGGCCCATGGGGATAAAGGCCAGGCCATCGGGATTTCCGTCGTTTGCCTTTGCAAACACCACTACTTCCCCAAAGTCAGTGGTGACCTTCAGGCTGTCTCCTTCGGAAACACCCAGTTTATCGAGGTCTGCAGAGTTCAGTTCGCAGTATGCACAGGCGTCAAAATAGCCCCTGTATGTCTTTGCTTCCAGATGTGCGCCCTGGTCGGCGGTTCTTCCGGATATGAGATTTGCTTTCAATTTCATGGAAATTCCTCATCTGGGGTATAAGGTTTGGATATTATGAGCGGTATTTTATTCAATGAATATTCTATGGCATGTTCCCGAAGCAACACCTGCCAGCCCGAATCCCTCCGAGGTATGTGAATCCTGAAAGTTGGTTTCAGGGGCTTGATTTCGGAATGCTTCTGACCGGTCTCCGGGATGCGGCAAATTTGACGAATACTTGATTTCTTCTGGAATGAATGATATAGGCTCACGAGTTCGTTTTCTTTTGATACGGACCCGTTTGATGTGAGCCTTTTTGATGTGGCTCTTATGTATTGATCATTCATTATAATTTTGCCGTTTATATATATTTATGGCTATTTATATCTCTACTGCTCCTGTACGAATGAAGGTGTGGGAAAGATGTGAGCGAAAACCCGGCTAAAATCGTTTTTTATCCGGCTTCCCTTGCCTTTTTTAAAAAACGGTCCGGATCTCAACAAAATTATCTTCATTATTATATATTAAAACCTTATATGAATCATATTCCAATTATCAGTTGTATTATATATTACTATATTATGTCAATTCTAACATAACGCCTCCCTTTTCCGGATGGAGTCCCTCGAAGACTAGAGCAAGGTCCGCTTTTTCCTTCCTCCTCCTTTCTCCCGTCTCCATCTGTCTATAAAAATTTGCTCCAAATCTATATTTTTTCCATTTTCAATCGTTACCCTTTAATATACCTTCGTACATTTGTGTGTTGCAAGCCCGGATAGCCTAGTCGGTTGGGGCGCCAGACTCATAGGGACCTTTAATATGAGGCGTCTTTAATCTCCTGAGATATCTGGAGGTCGCGTGTTCGAGTCACGCTCCGGGCACTTTTATTTCTTATTTTTCTTCTGCTTCAACTTCTTCACTTTTGTTTTTAGTAAGTATTTTCCTTGCTTTTGCTAATAATGGCAAAATCGGCTGTATTCCGAAGGAAGATACTGTGAAAGGGGTAGATTTGTGTCACTCTAACAGATTTTAATTTTTATCTCCTAATTTTTCCGGGTTATTCTTTTCTTTTGGGCATTTTGCTTTTCTCAAATAAGTTTTCCAGGGCAGAAGTTGGGAATATTATGGGGTTTCAAGGGTTCAGGTAATTATAGGGAAAAGAAATCCTGAATATCTGGTGTAAAAAAGTGATGTAAAAAAGTGATGTAAAAAAGTGATGTAAAAAATTAACGTAAAAAATTAACGTAAAAAATTAACGTAAAAAATTAACGTAAAAAATTAACGTAAAAAATTAACGTAAAAAATTAACGTAAAAACGTATTCGAAAAACTGTTTGGATGAAATATAGGTAGAAATGTTCTGTTGTTGGTTTCTTTCTCTGTCTTTATGCTTTTTTTTGGATGGGTGCTTCCCGCGTCAAGAATTCATTAAAAGGAGAGTAAGTAGTCAAATTTAAAAGGGAGGAATGTTGGTTCCCTCAGATTTTTTCCTTAAATTTTCCTTTTGAAATCTTTTTTTACTGGGATTTATACTAATTAAAAGGTATATGCCAGGGAAATCTCCACCGAGCATTAAAGGGAGAATTGCCTTATCCGGTGAATAATTTCCCTTTTTGTATTGTCATTCAAATTCCGAGTTTTCGAATTCAGGACTTTCGAATTCTGAGCTTTCAAATTCCGGAATCTCAAATTCCGAACCTATAACTCTTATGCTGTCAAAAGGGGTTGCGTTTGCATGTTCTTTTTCTATGCTGCAGATATTGAATACCGCAGGAGGAATGAGACAGTCCTGGGTGCAGTCAAGGGCGCATTCCATGTTGCATTCCGTTTTTCTCGCCATCTCCAGGGCGAGTTTGTCCTGAGTCTCGTACATTTCCTGAAGAGGGAATTCCAGGTGGGAGAGATCCCTGAATTTTTCACAGGGGGTGTCGATTTCGATGATGATTTTGTCTCCTTCAACCCTTCCCATTATTGTATGGGTTATACCGCAGATGTAGGAAGATACTTTCATTTTTGTCATTTTTCGAACCCCGGTATGTTATTATTTTCCAGAGATTAGCCTTTCAGTAGACTTCCCCGCTAATATCGTTTCTCTGAATCTCTTTTGCACTCAGGGACGAGATGTTCCTGAAATCGATTGCTTTCATCGGACAGGCGCGAACACAGCGTCTACAGCTTGTTCCCAGGCAGTCCTGGGTGCTGCAGCTTGCAAACCTGACTCCGTTTTTCTCGATGGTCACAAGGGCATTTTCCGGACATTCTTCATTACAACGTTTGCAGAGGATACAGCCGTCTACCGGGACTTCTATGGTGGTCCCGATTTCCTCTACTATCTGGACGGGTATGCCGCCCGTTTCTTCGATATCTTTTGCAGCTCTCTTTTCCATCACTGCGTCTTCTACCGGTTCCGGGAAGGGAGGGTACTTGTACATTTTCATGAACTTTTTGTATAGTTTCATGGTCATGCCCTCGGTCCAGTAGGAAAGCTCGCAGGTGTAGATGTTCTTGAAAGTCTCGCTGGTGGCCATCATCAGGTGGTCGGCCGTAATGCTCTTTGCAAGGGCAATGACTTCATCGAGCCTGGAATCTTCCAGGATAATTTCTCTTGCAAGGGCGATTGAAGTGTTCCCGAACTGCACGGCTTTCCTTGAGAAATCAGGGCAGGACCCGATTTTCCTGGCTTTCCTGCAGTCCACGTAAGTCCCTGAGGCCCCGGACATGTAGACGTTTTCGAGGTCTTCGAAAGAAACACCTGCTTCCAGCAGAAGGGTAAGCTGAGCTGCCCGGATTGCCCCGATGGCTTTCCCGGCTTCTGAGATGTCTTCTTCCGAGATTTCAATGCCTTTTCCAAGGACCAGCTTTCCGTTGGGGAGTTTTGGGGGCTGTTCCATCAGGCCGGTTTCTATGGCAACGGCAATGACGGCAATCACTCCTGTTCCGGTAATCCCCGCAGCTTCATATTCTCCCTTTTCAATGACTTCTCCGGTGACGGGGTCTATAAGATCTCCTTTCTTACTTTCCATGCTGTTGTCCAGGACAGAAAGTCTCCAGTAGTTCCCTTCGGCGTTCACGTCTGCGATCGCTCCGGGGCTTGCAATCATTCCACAGCTGATCCCCTGCCCTTCAATGGCTGGCCCTGCCGCCGCACTGCCCGTGATGATCCGGTCCCCTACCTTTATTGCCATCTCTGCGTTTGTCCCGTAGTCGGTAACAATGGAAACCTCTTTCTGGTTCAGGAAGTCGGTTTCGATCATCATTGCCAGGGCATCGGCTCCTATTTCGTGGGCAATTGCCGGGGGCACTGTGACCTTACATTTCGGCATTTCCAGTACGCCTTTGAAAAGTTCGGATGCAGGGAAGACCCTGGCTCCCCTTTCTACATTTTCGACCCCGAGCCTTTTTTGCATATTCTTGCCGGCATAGGCCAGGTCCCTTATTTCCGAGTTCTGGAAGAGGGAAAGCTGGATCGGGTTTCCGCATACCACCAGTTTTTCGATGTTTGAAGGGTCCACGTCCAGGGTATCGATGACCTTTTTTACCGCATCCATAATGATGCCGTGTGCAATATCCTGTCCGACTTCAAGGGCGAAATCCAGGTGGTCGATGACGTTTCCTCCGGGAAGGGGGTGTCTCATCGTCATCGCAGTTCTTAATACTTGTTTTGTCTTCAGATCTATAAGCTGTGCTCGAAATCCGCTGGTTCCCAGGTCAAGTGCAATCCCATACATTTTTATACCTCAGCTTGCAGCGATTAAATAATTGAAAAAAATAAACAATACAACCGTGTGCTTTAAGGCTGCCAAAATCCTTTTTGAAGGAGTCTGTGAAATTCGCTACTTCTTGTTTTAGCTGGTTTGATTATTATTCTTTTTAATCTAAAATTTGGGATTGAATATATATAACATAATTCGGGGCCTCTTGTGAGGGACTTTGATTTCACATATGGCTTTGATTTTGCATAAGGCTTTGATTTTTCAAGGGGCCTTATTTTTTGAGGGATGTACTTTTTTGAGGACCTTTGATTTTTCAGATCTCCTCTTTTTTTAGAGCCTCACCTCGCAGGATGACTCCGGCAGCGGATGAAAAAAAGTATACAACAATTGAATTCCAAAAACAGATTTTTAGATTTTTTGAATTTTCTCTGTTCTATTGCAAAAAAATAATTTTTTAATTTTCATTATAAAAATCGGGGTGTAGTTCTTAAAAATATCTCCTGATTTCTCCCCCTATTTTTCCTGCAGTGCCCCTTTTGCCTGTAGATGAGGCGAAGGAGCACTGCCGGTTCAAAAAAAGTTTTTCAGGTTTTTCGATATTCTCCATCCCGGTAAATGGCAAAAGGGTTCCTGGAGTGTATCTTTTCCTGATTTTTAAGGTTCAGGTGCCCCATGTGGGGCCTGGAGGTATGCGGCTCTGGGCACTGAACTTTTTTTGCCTCATTTTCCGGCTGGCATTTCCTGGCAAAATGGCAAAGCCAGGTTTTACTCGCTCGGTTTTGAGGCACTTTGTGGATATAGACTGTCCTTTTTCCGGCAGGTACCTTGAAATGGCAAATTTGTACCTTTCCGGACAAGGCGTTGCAGGTCTAACTCACTATTTTTGGAATAGATGAACAATGCCCATAGAGAGAGGGATTTAAGGCATTGTCATCAGCGTGATTTATTTTTTTAATTTTTTCTGATTACTTAGCTTTCATTCAGGCTTTTGGGATTATCTCGTCAATCCTGAGGACGTTTCTTGCGGTTTCTGTAGCCGATATCAGGGCAAGTTTCTTTATCGTTGCCGAATCGTAGACTTTCGGCCCCTTATCCGTAACTTTCCTTGAGATATCTATCCTTGCCTCCACTCCTCTGGCGTAGGCGTTTCTCATCTCCACCATCGCATCGATGGTTTTCATTCCCGCGTTTCTTGCCAGGGTTTCCGGGACCTTTTCCAGGGCTTTGGCGTATGCCAGGATAGCCAGCTGTTTCTTTCCTGTCTGTGTTGCCGCAAATATCCTGACCATGTGGGCCAGTTCAAACTCAATTGCGCCTCCGCCGTTTACTATCTCCCTGTTTTTTATGAGGAAAGCAGCATTGTTGAGGGCGTCATCCACTGCTTCTTCCACCTTGTCCAGCCCGTACCTTGTCGGGTCCCATATCAGGATCGTGGAAATCGGTTTTCCCTTCACGGTTATGAATACGAAGTTTTCCCTGTTTCGTTTTTCAAGCTTAATCCTGTCGGCTTTACCGAGGTGCCGGGGCAGAATCTCGTCATTCTTGCTCATCAGGGTCGTACCCGTGGCTTCCGAAAGCTTTTCCAGGTCTTTCATTTTCAGTTTCTTGAAAGCCAGTATCTTGCTGTCCCGAAGCAGGGTCTCGATATAGGGGTCTATATCTCCCTCGCAAAAGAGGACGTTTGCGCCCGAATTGATTATTTTTCCCGCAAGCTCCCTGCACATCTCCCTCTTTCTTTCCTCAAACATAAGGGCTGTCTGCACGGAATCCATTCTCAGGTTGTGCTGGGGGTTGAGGTATCCGCTTTTAATCTTGAGGTCGTAATTTATCAGGAGCACCGAGGGGTTTTCAAAGTCCTTTGGCATATCCGTCCTTGCCGGGTTTTCGTCCATTATCAGGCCTTCCAGGGCCACCATCCCCGGCCCTCCCACCTTCTTCATGACCTTCACGTTCCGGTTGAGGTCGAGGCGGCCTTTCTGTGTCTCGCTCAGGTGGGCTATAACTCCCAGTACGATGTCCGTAATCTCTTCCGCCTGCTTTCTCTCCACTCCTTTCCCTGTGGCCGAGCATGCAATCGTTGTCCTGACATCCTCTTCTCCTGCCTGCCTTATGCTGTACCGGAGCATCTCATAGGCTTTTTGCAGGGCAAGTTCGTAGCCTTCTATGATAATGGTGGGGTGTACTCCCGCTCTTATCAGCCCAATTGCGTTTTTAATCAGGTTGCTTGCCAGGATCACCGCAGTTTTCGTCCCGTCCCCGCAGGCCTTGTCCATTGATTCCGCAAGCTTTTTGAGGGTAGTTACGATCGGGTGGAGCACGTCCATTTCCTTGAGGATGACCTTTCCGTCGTTTGTTATGAATACGTCGTTCACCGGGTTTACTACCATCTTGTTCATCCCTTTCGGGCCCAGGGATGATGCCAGAAGCTCGTCTATTTCCGCTGCAGCTCTTTCAAGCTGGTCGATAAGCCCGTCTTCTTTTACCGGTTCGTCGATGAGGATCTTGTCTCTTATTGTCCGGGCCAGTTTTGCCATTCCATCCCGGCTTTCCGTATTAGTACCGTTAGACGTTTTCAGTTCGCTTGCCATGTTTTCCCCTATCGCATTGCGGTTATACTGACCTGCTGGTGGTCTGACGTTTTTTCTTGCAGGAAATTATTATCATGACTACTGTTTTTTTCATCCGTGTCGGTACCGGATGAATTTTCAGAATCTTCAGTTAGTTTTATTGTTTTTGGGCTGGAAGTTTTTCTGAACTTTTTTGCTGGAAGTTTATGTTGGAGATTTTTAGTTGTTTTTTTACTGAAGGTTTTTTACTGAAGATCCTGGGGTGATTAAAAAAGGTTCGCCGTCGTTTTCTGCAAACAGTTGTACATTTTTTTCTGTTCGCTACGTTTTTTAATCCGTTTTTTGAGTTCATCTGAACGTTTTTGAAAACACGTAAGAATTCATAAGTTTGCAGGAAACAGCGGGAACCTGAATTATTTCCACGGATAAGTCCCGTGAAATAAGGAAAGGGCAGGCATAAATGCCCTTCCTTTCCGGCAGCAAGCTTTAGCTTGCTTATTTTTCAAGAAGCGACTGTCCGGTTTATCCGATGATCTTCTTGTAGATTTCCGGACCGGTTTCTGCCGCAGTGTAGGTCTGGGCAGTGACGGTGTCGCACGGGCCTCTTGGCGGGACTTCACAACCGGTTGCAATCACGTACTTGGACTGCATGCCGTTTTCCTTGAGAGTGTTCAGGACGCTCTCCTGGAGGGCGATGGTGTCGTTCCTGATCTTCTCGAGGTTTTCGGGGCTGTTGTCTATGAATGCAATAGGGCTGACTTCTCCGGCGAACATGACGTCTTTTCCGTAGTTCTCGATGAGGTACTTGTGGTCCTTGGAGCCTTTGTTAACCTGCTCGGGGTAGTAGGTGTAGCTGTAGTACTTTGTGTCCCACTTGCTGATTAGGTCCCAGTGCGGGGCGTCGGCACAGTTGTGGACGACCATTGGCATGTCATATTCCTTGTAGAGGGGAGCGAAGACGTCCTGCATGATCTTCCCTTCGGTCTTCATGTATTCGTCTGCGCCGAGGATGACGTTGTTGGTCCAGAGGGTTGCCAGACAGAGGTTGTCGGGCTGGGCTTCCTCGAACATCATCTTTGTCATTTCCTTGCAGTACTCAGTGGTCTTTTCGAGGCCTTTGAGGACAACTTCGGGGTTGGTCTTAAGGTCGGAAAGGACGCGGGTTGCTCCCATGATCTGGGTCAGAGCTACCATCGGGCCTTCAAAGAGGGCAGTGATGGGGGCGTTGATTTCCTTTGTTGCCTTCTCGGTTGCGAGCTTGTTGCCCTGGATCAGGTTGTAGGCACGGGTGCCTTCCTTGATTTCGGGGACTTCCATGGCTTCGTAGTCTTCGAGGTGGCCGGTTGCTGCAGGGGTGTCTTCATCAGGGATCCTGATGGTTGCACCGAAGTCGCCTGCGACAACACAAAGGTCGGTAAGGCCGACGAAGTTGTCAATGTTGAAGTACTTGGTACCCGCAACTGCGCTGGCTGCATACATTTCTGCCTTTGTGGAGTAGTCTGCGTAGGTGCAGGGCACAAACTTCCTGGAGAGACCGCAGATAAGGGGTGCGACCGGGAGCCTGTCGACCTTCTTGTCCTGGAAGGCGGAGACGAACCTTTCCTTCTTGGTCATCGTCTCGTTGAACTTGGGTACAACGGAATCGAACTCGTCCATGACTACCTCGGCGGTGATGAGTCCGATGTCGATCTCTTCCTTGGTACCCTTCTGTGCGAGGATTTCCTTGTACTTCATCTTGCTTTCTGCGATTGAAGAGTTGCTCCAGGACTCTTCAGGAAGTTCGCTGACAAGAGAGCTAAGGGTTTCGACTGCTGCACTTGCGTCCTGTGCTGTAGCGTCTGCTCCGATGGATGCTGCGTATTCTTTGGAGACGGGGGCGCCGCCGATCATGACTGCAAGGGAGTCTCTGATACCTGCTTCCTGAAGCTGTTCTATGACGGTTTCCATGCCACCCATGGTTGTAGTCATCAGGGTGCTCATGGAGATTGCTGCTGCCTTGTTTTCCTTTGCGGCTTCAACGAATTTATCAAGGGGGACGTCGGTACCCAGGTCGATTGCGTTGTAGCCTGCAGCGGTGATCATTGTCTTGACGAGGTTCTTCCCGATGTCGTGCACGTCTCCTTCCACTGTTCCGACGATGACGGTCCGGGGGCCACCGCTTGCATCGACCTTCATGTAGGGGGTAAGGATTTCCATCCCTGCATACATTGCGTCGGCTGCGAGCAGAAGGCTGGGGACGAAGGCTTCTCCCTTCTCATATTGGTCACTGACGATGTTCATGCCTTTTGCAAGCCCATCAACAATTGCTTCATAAGCGTCGATTTCTTCATCAAGAGCTTTCTGTGCGAATTCTTCTGCGAGGTCATCGTCACCTTCAACCACAGCATCCGCTAAACCAGCAAGAATTTCTTCTTTTGCCATTATCAAAACTCCATTTTTCAGTATTATATTTGCCAGATCCAGATTCCCCGAATCCAGGCATTCCTTTTTTTATTTACTGCTGCGGGCCAGAGTCAGTTCGTGAATCTCTGTCCCTTAATTTTCCATAGATCTTCCGATGCCCATCCAACCGCTGCTTCCCCGACAAGATAATTTTTCGTAGGAATTACTCTGAAAATTACCGTTTTTCCGGTCTCCGGATGTTCATCTTTTTGCTATGGCAGTAAGTATTCAGGTAGTAGTCTTCAATGTTATATAGCATAGCCGATGCTGTTTTTTGTGTCCTTTTTAATATTTGCCGTCCCCCCCTTTTTTTGCTTTCCTCTTTTACGGGAGGGTTTCGGTTTTCGGGTGCACTCTTTTCAGGTATGCTTCTTTTTCTTGTAAAGGGGGCTTTTTGTGGATTTATGTCAAATTGGAATGGAGACATTTTGGGAAGGGGTGAAAGGTAGGTTTCCCTCCTGAATAATGAGGTTCAAAAAAATAGGTGCCTTCAAAAATAGTCTCCCTTGAAATATTGGAGGGCATTGTTCCTGGTAAATTGGTGCAGTATATACTTAGGAACGATTCGGATATAATAGCAAGGATTTTTGCTGCCAAGAACCACGGATGGACACGGATAAACACGGATTAAGCCATCTGTGTCCATCTGTGTTTATC
The DNA here is from genome assembly GCF_052056915.1 of Methanosarcina sediminis. Taxonomy (GTDB): domain Archaea; phylum Halobacteriota; class Methanosarcinia; order Methanosarcinales; family Methanosarcinaceae; genus MTP4. The sequence continues at coordinate 3,072,301 of NZ_CP195119.1, forward strand.
CGTGGTTTATTGAGGTTTTATGGAACCGGTGCACAAAGAGCGATCCCAAATGAAAACTTGAAGATATATTTTTCCCATTCCTTAACGGTGTGATCAAAACATCAGGGTTAAAACAGTAAGGTTAAAACAGTAAGGTTAAAACAGTAAGGTTAAAACAGTAAGGTTAAAACAGTAAGGTTAAAACAGTAAGGTTAAAACAGTAAGGTTAAAACAGTAAGGTTAAAACAGTAAGGTTAAAACATCAGGGTTAAAACATTGAGCTTAAACCTTCCTTGATTTGGATTGATCCCAGTGGTGCAAAAATACACCACTGGTTACGGCGGGATGTGTTGTCGCTTTCACTTTAATTTATTTTCTCTGAAAGCCCGATGTAGTAATCCGCCAGCTCGTCTCCCCATTCAATGGCACTTTTGTTGAAACTCATTAGCTTTCTGTGGTCAAACTCCCCTTCCTTTCCGAAGAGTTTCAACATCACAAACTCATCGGTGATCATGAAGGAAGAAGGTTTTATTTCTCCCCTGTAAATGTAGAGTGAAACATTATTCTCAAGTAGCAACCTGTGTGTATCTTTAAAGTCATTCTTTAATCTGCCGTATACTTTTTCATCCATAATCAGGTCCATTTTTGTCCCGTTTTTTGCGCAAGTTGCCTGAATTGCAGGACATTCAGGGCAAAAGAATGAGTAAAAGGTCCTGAGTCTCCCTGACCTGAATACTATTTCTTTCAGATCTTTAGGAAATTCGAAAAGGCGCTCAAGGTTAGGCTCATCCACTTTGCATTTTCCAAGCATGTGCATTTTATTTATCAGGTGCTCGGGGATTGGCCTTCTGTCGTGCTTTGACCAGTAATCGTTGTTCTCTTCAAAGACCTCAAGGAGTTCGGTCAGAGGCAGCATCTTTTTAACAATTATTTTCCCTATATCCGTGAGTTCGAAGGTATCTTCGCGCTGGACAATAATATCTATATCCTTCATCTTTTTTAGCTGCGGCGTTATTGAAAGTGTGTCGCCGTGAAGTTCATTTTTGATTTCTTCGGCGCTTTTTGGGCCCTCAGCCAGTAAGATAAGAATTCCCTTCCTTTTTTCAGAAAAAAAGAGCAAATCTACAAGTCCGCTCATAATATCAACTTCTGACCCTTTGCCTGGGGGCAACTTCCGAAGTTCGACTCCGGGACCTTAACAACAAGCCCGTTTTCTATATTACAAACGTTTAAGGTTGCATATGGAACCTGACGTTCCAAAGAGCTTTTACACCATTTGATTTTTCCACTTATTTTCCTTGTATACTCAAACAATTGGGAAGAAACACCTATTTTTTTCATGTTTTTCCTCTCTCCATTTCCACGAAAAAATTTGTTTTATTTTTCAGGTCTCAAGGGAAACTTATAATACCTTTTTTCTATCTGGAAAGCCTGCTCTCTGTATAAGTTTCGAAGTGCCTGTTAGGTCTGCCGGGAGTACAGGTAATTTGTCCACATCTTTACCTGTCAGGGATTTGAGCAAAAGGTCCATATTTCTAACTTCCCTTGAAATCCCTTGGGATTTGTACAGTTCACGTATGTGAAAATCCTCTGTGAGAGTTTATTACATACAAAACCATTTTTATAATTTTTCAGTCAAAAAAAATTTATATTCTCCCTAATCTTCCCTATGTTGGAGCTGTGGGTATTCTCGATCCTGTGTATTTCTTCAGGTTTTTTGGCTACTGACCCTGCGTTCGATAAAATTAAAAAGCCGGTTTTGAGGCAGGAATCTCTATCCTGAATACATGGTAAGGTCCTGATGCCCCAGTGGAGACTGGATGTAAAAAACGATGGGGCATCATTTCCTCTTATAGGGCCTCCGTTTTACCGATCCGTTTAGACCATTGAAATGGCAAACAAGGTCCAGGATCTAGCTTTCCGGGGCTTTTATGGGTGTATAGACCGTTTACCTCCCGGGACTGCGCATAAAAATGGCAAACATTTACAGTCCCGGGAGATGGCGTTGCAGGTCTATTACTCACTTCTTGGGGGATAGATGAACAATGCCCATAGAGATGGGGATTTAAGGCATTGTCATCAGCGTGATTCATTTCAGTCAAATACCCCACCAACTTGTTGCGGGGTGCGCCAGGGCAACTTTGATTTTCTGCTTTTCGTCTTTTCCCTTGCTGTGGTGCAGGTATCCGTTTATCCCGCAGCGCCCCCGGTCCTGCCCTGTAAATGATGGCAGAAGGGGCACTGCAGTTTCGTCTGAATGTGTCCCGGGCTTTGTGATACGGCCCTCTTGCAAGCGGAAATTGTCCTGCTTGAAGGCAGTGCATCCATCCCGGAACTTTTTGAGGTTCTGCACCCCGTTTTCTACCCGGTTTTCGAGGTGATAGGGTATCTCCGGTCCCAGGGATTTCCCGGAATTTTCTATACTGTTTCCAATCCTGGTAAAATGGGATGCCCGGAATGGAGTAATGCTGTATCTATTCCGGGGGCTCTGGTCCAGGACCGGACGTTCCGGGGCATTTTGGGGCTGTAGACTTCCTTTCCTCCAGGAAAAGCACATTAAAATGGCAAATTTGTACCTTTCCGGACAAGGCGTTGCAGGTCTAACTCACTATTTTTGGAATAGATGAACAATGCCCATAGAGAGAGGGATTTAAGGCATTGTCATCAGCGTGATTTATTTTTTTAATTTTTTCTGATTACTTAGCTTTCATTCAGGCTTTTGGGATTATCTCGTCAATCCTGAGGACGTTTCTTGCGGTTTCTGTAGCCGATATCAGGGCAAGTTTCTTTATCGTTGCCGAATCGTAGACTTTCGGCCCCTTATCCGTAACTTTCCTTGAGATATCTATCCTTGCCTCCACTCCTCTGGCGTAGGCGTTTCTCATCTCCACCATCGCATCGATGGTTTTCATTCCCGCGTTTCTTGCCAGGGTTTCCGGGACCTTTTCCAGGGCTTTGGCGTATGCCAGGATAGCCAGCTGTTTCTTTCCTGTCTGTGTTGCCGCAAATATCCTGACCATGTGGGCCAGTTCAAACTCAATTGCGCCTCCGCCGTTTACTATCTCCCTGTTTTTTATGAGGAAAGCAGCATTGTTGAGGGCGTCATCCACTGCTTCTTCCACCTTGTCCAGCCCGTACCTTGTCGGGTCCCATATCAGGATCGTGGAAATCGGTTTTCCCTTCACGGTTATGAATACGAAGTTTTCCCTGTTTCGTTTTTCAAGCTTAATCCTGTCGGCTTTACCGAGGTGCCGGGGCAGAATCTCGTCATTCTTGCTCATCAGGGTCGTACCCGTGGCTTCCGAAAGCTTTTCCAGGTCTTTCATTTTCAGTTTCTTGAAAGCCAGTATCTTGCTGTCCCGAAGCAGGGTCTCGATATAGGGGTCTATATCTCCCTCGCAAAAGAGGACGTTTGCGCCCGAATTGATTATTTTTCCCGCAAGCTCCCTGCACATCTCCCTCTTTCTTTCCTCAAACATAAGGGCTGTCTGCACGGAATCCATTCTCAGGTTGTGCTGGGGGTTGAGGTATCCGCTTTTAATCTTGAGGTCGTAATTTATCAGGAGCACCGAGGGGTTTTCAAAGTCCTTTGGCATATCCGTCCTTGCCGGGTTTTCGTCCATTATCAGGCCTTCCAGGGCCACCATCCCCGGCCCTCCCACCTTCTTCATGACCTTCACGTTCCGGTTGAGGTCGAGGCGGCCTTTCTGTGTCTCGCTCAGGTGGGCTATAACTCCCAGTACGATGTCCGTAATCTCTTCCGCCTGCTTTCTCTCCACTCCTTTCCCTGTGGCCGAGCATGCAATCGTTGTCCTGACATCCTCTTCTCCTGCCTGCCTTATGCTGTACCGGAGCATCTCATAGGCTTTTTGCAGGGCAAGTTCGTAGCCTTCTATGATAATGGTGGGGTGTACTCCCGCTCTTATCAGCCCAATTGCGTTTTTAATCAGGTTGCTTGCCAGGATCACCGCGGTTTTCGTCCCGTCCCCGCATGCCTTGTCCATTGATTCCGCAAGCTTTTTCAGGGTAGTTACGATCGGGTGGAGCACGTCCATTTCCTTGAGGATGACCTTTCCGTCGTTTGTTATGAATACGTCGTTCACCGGGTTTACTACCATCTTGTTCATCCCTTTCGGGCCCAGGGATGATGCCAGAAGCTCGTCTATTTCCGCTGCAGCTCTTTCAAGCTGGTCGATAAGCCCGTCTTCTTTTACCGGTTCGTCGATGAGGATCTTGTCTCTTATTGTCCGGGCCAGTTTTGCCATTCCGCCCTGGCTTTCCGGATTAGTACCGTTAGACGTTTTCAGTTCGCTTGCCATGTTTTTTCCCCTGATTGTGTTGATCGGTCCTGACCTGCTTCTTAGCCTGCAATTTTTGACCTGTATTTTTATTTTACAATTTTTATGCAAGTTTTCCGTTTGATCCTACTCCGATCCCGATCAGGCGGGTTTCCAGCGGGGCTTTTCCAGCGCTTCCCACATCGTTTCGTTTCAGGTCATACTCGACGTTTTCCATTTCCAGGCCGTATCCGCCCATGTACTCCGAGACCAGTTTCTGGCTGAGTTCAAGGCCGTAGTCCAGGGCATGTACGTACTCTTCGAAGATATCTCTCCCGAGTTCGGAGAAAACCGTGTACCCGGCATTTCCTGCGGCAAGGGGGCGGATCAGGACTTCTGTCCTGTGGATTACTTTGCCTGCAAGGGCTCCCACGGCATTTCCAACTTCGTGATATGCGGGGATCCGGATGTCTGCGTCAATAATCTCGTTAAGGTCTTTGAGGTACGCCCTCACCGGAGCCCCTACCAATACAACGGGGACTTTTACCCGGAATTTCAGGTAAGCTTCTTTTCCTATCAGCTTTTCAATATCCGTTTTCTTCAGGTCATCCGCAAAGAAGGATACCAGTTCCAGGGCAAGTTTCCTCACGACTTCTGCCTTGATATGGGCGGAAAACTCTTCCGGACCCTTTTTCAGGTAGGGTCCGAGAATTTTTGCCCCGAGCAAGGAGGCTCTTGTATCCCACCGGGCATATTCTCCCAGTACGTGGAGGGCATCTGTCGGGGTAAACCCAACCTGGCCCACGTAGCGTTTCTGGATCAGGGTCTTCAGGTTGCTGGCAAACATCAGCGGATGTTTTCCGGATTTTGCCGAAATTTCATAAACTGAAAGCGGCTCTTCTCCCAGGAGGTCCAGGATTACTTTTTCGTCCTCCCCGAGTTCCGCGGTAAGGTGCTCCTCGGAATGCGGCCCGTTCCTGAAGAAAAATGTTGTTGGCTGTATGATCTCGTCCATCAGGCGTTCTTTTGGTTTTTCGATGGCTTCGAGTTTCTCCAGCAGCACCGGGAATTCCGCGGCTGCAAGGCAGAGAGGTACCACCCTGTTAGGGCCCAGGTACGGTTTCCTTTTAATCCAGACCTGGCTGTCCCCGCCAAGTGCTGATGTGTCCATCCTGATAGCCTTCACCATCGTCTTCCAGCCGCCCACTTTGGCACCCGAGTCGCTGATCTCGGGAATACCTTTCGAGATCATGGCAATATCGGTACTTGTTCCTCCCACGTCCACAGTCACGCAGGTGTCCAGGCCTGTCAGGTGGGCTGCCCCAACAAGACTTGCGGCAGGGCCTGAAAATATGGATTCTACGGGTTTTTGCAGGGCTTCTTCAATTCTTACAAGAGAGCCGTCACATTTCATCATCATGAGGGTTGCCTTAATCCCCTTTTCTTCCATCACGGCCTGTACAGCTCCTATGAACTGTTTGCTGACCGGGATGAGCTGGGCGTTCAGGAGGGCGGTAACTGCTCTTTCGTAAGCCCCGAGGCTCAGGGAAAGTTCGTGCCCGCAGACTACGGGCATGTCCGTTATTTCCCGGATAGCTTCTTTCACTTTCAGTTCGTGTTCGGGGTTCCTTACCCCGAAATATCCGGAAACGGCAAAAGCAGCTACCCTTTTTCCAACCTTCCTGACAAACTCCTTTACTGTTTCCAGGTCTTCAAGGGGAGCAATCTCATTCCCATCGGAGTCGTGGCCGCCTTTGATAGATATTACGTAATCGCCGGAAAGTTTCTTTGGAACGGTATGTCCGATAAGGATCATCCCTGCAGGGTAGCCCTTTCCCTCAAGTGTGGTATTGGTTGCGAGAGTGGTAGAAACTGATACGGATTTGATGCTTTTCAGGTATCCGGGGTTTAACCCTTCAATCGAATTTGTTATTCCTCTTATCAAATCCGGATATGTCGTAAGTGCCTTGTTTGATTCGATTATTGTCCCGTTTGACATATCCATGATTGCGGCATCGGTATATGTTCCACCCGTGTCGATTCCCAGACCCAGCTCCATGGTATTCCTCCTCTCTATTGTTTATGGCCGCTTTTTTGGTTTTTAAACTGGATGAGTTTATTATGAGACTGATTTTATGAGATTGATTTTATGAGATTGATTTTATGAGATTGATTTTATGAGACTGATTTTATGAGACTGATTTTATGAGACTGATTTTATGAGATTGATTTTATGAGACTGATTTTATGAGATTGATTGTTAAATTCAGGTTTATTCTCAGGCTGCAAATATCTTTTATATTTTTTAGGGCGAAACCACTTTTTTCAAAAAAGACATTGCAGTGTTTTTCCCATTTTTCTCAGTTTAATGTGGGTGGTGAGCAACCACCCGGATGTTGTTCTTTTTGCCAGGATATGCTGCACGGCATTCCTTCTGTGTAAGTTTGATATTTTTATGGTTGGAGGTTTCAAGGGCACGATTTCTCGTTCCTATTGGAGGTTAAAACGTTTTTTTGTTTTTGAAATATGTTTTCTGGAGATTTTTCTTCTGGCTTTAAGGGCATGCTGGACTTGCTTCAGGATTTAGCCCTTTATTTTTGGCTTATTTTGCTCTTTTTTCGGATTAAATTGAAAAATAGGGGAGGAAGACCTCACCCTATGATTGACTTCTGGAGTTCCGGACCAAGTTCCTTAACGGTGTTCACCATTGCCTGTACGGTGGTCAGCGGGCCGGCTGGTGGGATTTCACAGCCAGTGGACATGACGTACTTGGACTGGAGTCCGTTCTCTTTGAGTACGGGGATTACGTTTTCGAGAAGGGTCTTCGTATCGTCGGTGACCTTCTGGATGCCTTCAGCGGAGCCGTCCATGAACTCAACCGGGTTGACTTCTCCCATCATACAGCAGATATCTCCGTACTTGGGGATGAGGTCTGCGTAGTTCTGGGAACCCTTTTCCCTGGTCTTTTCATAGTATGCGTAGCTGTAGAGGGCTGTTCCGAACTTCCTGATCTGGGTCTCGAAGTGAACCGCGTCCGCACAGTTGTGGATCATGTAGGGCTGGTTGTACTTCTTGAAGAGCGGGATGTGCTGTTCGTAGACGAACTGCCCGTCAAACTTCCAGTAGTCTTCCTCGCTCATGATGATGTTGTTGGACCAGAGGTTGTCCACACAGAGCCCGTCACAGGCGTCTTCTTCGAAGAAGAGCTCGGAAAGCTGGCAGATGTAGTCGGTACACTTCTGGACCCCTTCAAGGACAGCTTCAGGGTTTGTCTTCATGTCCATAAGGACCCTGTCCGCTCCCATGAGCTGGGTAAGGGTGAGAAGCGGGCCTTCGTGGAAGCCAACGAAGGGGGTGTTGAGTTCCTTGTTGAGTTTGTCTTTTGCCTTCTTTGAAGCCATGACAAGTTCGTAGCCACGGGTGCCTTCCTTGAGTTCGGGGACCTCAAGCTGCTCGTAGTCTTTAAGGTGGCCTTCGGAGGAGGGAGTGTCGTCTTCGGGGTATTTGATCTTGCATCCGAAGTCCGCGGAGGTTGCGGAAAGGTCAATAAGCCCCACAAACATGTCCATGTCCAGGTATTTGGACCCGAGGTATGCGCTCTCAACAAAGGCGTCTTCGTTTGTTGCGTATTCCTTGTAGGTTACGGGGACAAACTTCCTGAGAGCTCCGCAGGCAAGCGGATAGACAGGCAGGCGGTCCACTTTCTTGTCGGACATTGCGGATACGGTCCTGTCGATGTGGGACATTTCTTCCTTGACCTTCACGCCCACACTTTCGAACTCTTCCTTGATCTTTGTGGCAGTTTCCAGGCCGATGTCTACTTTATCAGAGACTACTTTCTTTGCCAGGATCTCCCTATACTTGATCTTGCCCAGATTGATCTTCTCGTCACTCCAGCGCTCATCCGCAGTCCCGAGTTCCTTCACAACTTCGGTTGCCCAGGTGCTTGCGTGCAGGGCATCAGGGTGGGAAGAGTCCGCGCCGATGGCTGCTGCGTATTCCTCTGAGACGGGGGCTCCTCCTACCATGACCTTCATGGCGTCGCGGATACCTTCTTCCTGGAGGATCTCAATGACCTTTTCCATGTTTGTCATGGTCGTGGTCATAAGAGCGCTCATGGATATCAGGTCTGCCTTGTGCTCTTTTGCTGTTTCCACAAACTTCTCGATTGGGACGTCTGCACCCAGGTCAATCATTTCAAACCCGTTTGCACTGAGCATGGTCTTGACAAGGTTCTTGCCGATGTCATGCACGTCTCCCTCGATAGTCCCTATAATGCCTACGGCCTGTTTGGAGTCACCTTCTTTGGTCATGTGGGGGACGAGGATGTCCATGCCTGCATACATTGCTCCGGATGCGAGCAGGAGGTGGGGTACAAAGGCTTCTCCTTTCTCATACTGGTCACTGACAATGGTCATTCCTTTTGCCAGGCCGTTGATGACTGCTTCATAGGGGTCAACGCCCATTTCGAGGGCTTTCTGTGCGAGTTCTTCTGCGTCGTCTTCTTCTCCTTCGACGACAGCTTCCGCTAATTGGTTCAAGATGTCTGCTGCCATAAAAACGCTTCCTACATTTTTTGCGGTTATTCCCTTGTTAACAGTGAGTAGCTCGAATCGGGATTCACTTTTCGGGTGCATCCCTTCATGCTGTTAACTTCAAAGCATAAATTGACTTTTATACATATAACATAAACGCAGAAATTTGATTAACGTAGTTAACATCTCTCTTGATGCCTAATTTTGTGAATTTCCCTGATTTTGTTAACTCTCATGATCCTGTAGTTTCATCCGATTTTACGTTTCGTCCCGATTTAACGGCGTTAACCTATTTGATCGGGGACTCTAATTTGATCAAAGCCTTTGATCTTATCAGTGTGTCTGATTTGCCTTGGATAAAAGGGCCAATGCATTCTGATTTTGTGTTCATTTGATATGTTCCCCGAATCGCGCGGGTATCCTGCCTGGTAGAAAAGTCCTTGGTTCTGGAAGTAGACGCCCAGAGAAACAGATTATTCAATAATCAGTAATTCGGGAAATAGCTCGTTCAAGGATCAGTTATTCCGGAAACATCTCATCCGTAAAACATCTCATCCGTAAAACATCTCATTCAAGGATCAGCAATTCTGGACTCAGATTATTCTGGAAAATAATATCAGGAAATGAGGAATCCGTATCTTGTTGAATTAAAAATAGTCGTTTGTTTTTTAAGTGAAAAAGGGCAGGATTTGTAAACTCAATATGAGCTTGAGGGATCGGGGCTCAATCAGGGAAACTGAGTAATTCTGTTCACTATAAGAGCACATGTATCCCCCGGCATTCTGCGGGCAAGTTTTCCTTTTTCGGACTGAAATGGAATCTTGAGAACTCAGGTTTACAGTTTGTCCTTTTCAGCCAATTACTTTTTAGTTAATCCTTCTCAGTTAATTCTGTTTCAATCAATTCCTTTTCCGTTATTTCCTTTGAGTTTTTCATGTAGTGCAGGAAGAGGTCTTCTCCCCATTTCAGGGCATTTTCCTCCTGACTCATGATGGCATGGTTATGGTAGATCCCGTTTTTGTAAAATAGGGAGAGTGCCATGAAGCGGTCCGTAACCACACTTGATGCAACTCTTATAGGACAGTCGCAAACGAAGATTTTTGCATTTTCCCGGCTCAGGTATTCTTGCAGGGCTGTACTGTATTCCTTTCTCAACCTTTCAAAGACGGGTTTTGTGATTATCAGGGAAACATCTGTCCCTTTTTTTATCAGTTCAACATAGGTTGACGGATAAGCCGGGTTGAAATAGGAGGAGATTTCCATTACATGAGCTGAGATGACCAGTTTTTCTTCTATCTTTTTTGGGGTTTCATACATCCTGTCCAGGTCGGGTTCCACGAATTCACAGTGCCCGAGATCCTCGATCCTATCCAGGAGATGGGGTGGAATAGCGCTGATATTGTGGTTTTCCCAGTAGTCCTTGTTCTCCGAGAACACACCCAGGGTGTTAAGGAGTGGTATCATTTTTTTAACAACCACTTTCCCGATGTCAGATAGCTTGTAAAGGTCGTCTTCATGTGTGATCAGGCCCTGGCTGATGAGGATCTTGATCTGGGTCATGATCGCGCTTGAGGTTACATTGAGAATATCTTTGATCTCATCAATATTCCGGGGTTCCTCCATCAACAGTAGAAGAAGATCTTTCCTCTTGTCTGAGAGGAAAAGAGTGCCCAATAGTTCAATTTTCATCTTAAATCTCCAGCCACTTCATTACAACATTTTTTCATTCCGACTATGCTCAATTTCAAGTTTTTTGTCTCCCTCACACTTGCCTAGCTGCACCAGCCTAGCTGCACCAGCCTAGCTGCACCAGCCTAGTTGCGGCTCGGCATCAGAAAAATCTTTGATTTTTCTTTTAGTTGCGATGAAATCGCAACAGTGCGCGGTCCGTTTCGTTCGCTTTGTTCGCTCAAGCGGACTGATTCAGACAGATTGATTCAGGCAGACTGATAGCTCTCGTTATGCCTCTTTTTCCGGTTCAGGTTTTCTTTTCGGAAGTCTCACATGCATGGTGGTTCCCGAACCTTCCTCACTTTCCACCCAGATTTCCCCGTTATGGGCACTGATAATGTTCTTGCAGATATATAGCCCGAATTCAAGTCCCTGGTACCTGCGGCTCAGGGAGTCTTCCACCTGGTAAATCCTGTTGAATAGGTGTGGGATAAGTCTTTTCTGAATGCCGGTCCCGCTGTCCTTGACCGTGATATGGATGCTTTGTTTTTCCTCTTCGGCTTTCACTTCAAGGGTCTCGCCGTGGGGTGTAAACTTGATTGCATTGCTGATCAGGGTGGTGAAGAGCTCGGTAAGTTTTTGTTTGTCTCCACTGATCGGTGGCAGGCTTGCAGGCAGGTCCTTTTCCATCTCCAGTTCTTTTTCATCTATCAGGAGGATGAGGTTGAGGTAGGCGTCTGAGAGGATCTTTTTAATCTCGACTTCCCCAAAGGAATATTCGATCTTTCCTGCCTGTTCCTGGCTGAGATAGAGGAGGGAGTCTACCATATGCCTCAATCTGTCCGAATTGTTGATGACCGAATCGATTGCCTTTTGCTGCTGGTCCTCTATAGCTTCCCAGGTTTCAAAATCGATAATTTCACTGTAGTCGAGCTTGGTCTGGGGCAGGTTTTCGGTCATGAACTCCGCTTTTATCCTGTTCAAAGACCGAAGTTCATCACTGGCTTTCGAGAGGTCTTCTGAGTAGGTTTCCAGGGCGTCTTCGAGTTGCTTCCTCTGGATGAGCTGCCACATGCCCTGCATAAGCAGGGTGAGCTGGCGGACGTCAGATTCGTCATAGTCTTCGTCCTTGTTCCCCACTCCCGCAACGGCAACGATCCTTTCCCCGTCAAACACGGGGACGTTCAGGTGCCGGGTCAGGTGTACGTGGTCTTTCGGGTATCCTTTCTTCAGGAAACTGGGGGTTGTGTAGTCATTGGTAATGATGGGTTTTCTCTGCCTGACCGCTTCTCCCCAGAGCCCGGTGGTCTTAATCGGATAGATGAAACGTTTGTCTTCAATGCTGCACTCCTTCATTGCGCTCTTTGACCAGGAGTGCATTATGAGGGCTGTTTCGTAGGCATCCATGAATGCTAGGTACCCGAGTTTGCTACCCGTGAGCCTGACTGCTTCTTCCCGGGCAAAGTCCGTGATTTCTTTCAGGGACGCACCGGTCATCTGGTTAAGCTTTACCAGGGCTTCGAGCCTGGCTGCGTTCAGAACCTGTGCAGCTTCTGCTTTTTTGCGCTCTGTGATGTCCCTGGCAACCGAGAGGATCGTCTTCTTGCCATCGTAATCAATAATCCTGGCACTTACTTCAAGGGGGACAACCGTCCCGTCCTTACAGATAGCGCCTGCTTCGTAAATCCGGGACCCTTCGCTCTGGATCTTTTTCAGGTTCTCCCTGACGGAGTCCCAGTACTCGGAAGGAATTATCTCTTCGGCTTCCATTTTCAGGATTTCTTCCTTACTGTATCCGAGCCTGTTCACAACTGCCTGGTTGACGTCCAGATAGCTTTTGCCTTCAGGCTCCCGGATGTAGAGCTGGTCGTTGATATTATTGAATATGGTCCTGAACTTGTTTTCGGATTCCCGCAGGGTTTCTTCTGCCAGTTTATGCTCAACCGCAATGGCTGCAAGCTGGGCGCTTGTCTTCATAAAGTCAAGGTCTTCTTCTTCGGGTTTTCGGACTTCGCCGTAGTACATGGAAAAGACACCGAGCAATTCCCCCGAAGAGGATATGATGGGTTCGGACCAGCAGGCTTTCAGCCCGGCTCTGGCTGCCACTTCCCTGTACTCGGTCCAGTATGGGTTTTCTATTAAATTGTCCGCAGTTATCCTTTTTCCCAGGTAGGCTGCGGTCCCTACAGAAGTCATGCCAAACCCAATCTCAAGCCTGTCGGTCTTCTGCCTGTAAAATTCAGGAAGCTCTGGGGCAACGCAGTAAAACAGGTGTTTTTTCTCCCGGTCGGGGAGCATGACTGAGCATGTTGAACCGCTCCTGATCTTTTCCACATTCCTGGCCAGGAGGAGGAGTACTTCGTTAAGTGGGGCTCCTGAGGCAAGTTTTTCAAGGACCTGGTTCTGCCCCTTTATATGTTCCTCTGCCAGTTTGCGTTCGGTGATGTCCAGGACAATCCCCTGGTAATTGGTGATCTCCCCTTTCTTGTTCCTTTTTATCAGGGACCTGTCGTCGATATATCGCACCTCTCCTGACTTTGTCAGGACCCTGTAATCCTAGGTACAGTCCGTGTACCCTTCCCTGGAAAACCTGGCCACTTCGGCCTGGAAATATTCCCGGTCGTCAGGATGTACAAAGTCGATATACCTTATTTTTCCGGAGGTAAAGTCTTCAGCGGTGTAACCCATCTGCGTAACGTTTTCCGATACGAATTCCACTGGCCAGCCCTCTTCCGGTCGGCAGAGGAACACAATTACAGGGCTGCTGTTGATGACGTTTTTCAGTTCATTATTTCTTTTAAGCGCTTTTTGCATTGAAGCTTCTGCCTCTTTTCGCTGGGTTGCATCGCAGAGAGTTCCCTGGTAGTGTTTTATGCGTCCTTTTTCGTCTCTTCGGATCAGGACTTTTACTTCGACCCAGTGCGTATCTCCTGAGGCTGTAAGTATCCTGTACTCCTGGGTCAGATCAGCGCATCCTTCCTCAGAGCACCTGAGGATTTCGGCACGGACCTCTTCCCGGTCTTCGGGATGGATTATATCAAGGTACCGTATGTGTCCTGATATGAAGTCATCTACTTCGTAGCCGAACTGCCGTATGTTCTCGGTTATCAGTTCAACGGGCCAATTTTTACCTGAGCCGCATAAAAAAATAACCACCGGGCTGCTGTTTATTAGTGATTCCAGATTAATATCGAATTGCTTCATCGATCCATTTCCCGTATTTTATTTCTATGAAATAACCGATTTTTCGAGCTACTGTATAGGTTTTGGGTACAGGGAATAATCAAAATTTTATTTATCGTAAATATATACTTAAGTTCTTCTTTCTTCCATATATAGTTTGATTTTCTTCCTGAGGATGTCTCTCTTCGGGCGGGTCCCTATTCTGCTTATTATGTGTGACGGATAATTTAAAAGACACTTTCGGGTTATAATGTCTATACTTTATACTATCTTTATGAATGGATGATTTCCATGGGTATTAATGAAAAGTTTCAAATAAAGAACAGGTGAAAATTAGTGTCAATATAAATAAAAAGTTATGTAATTACTTCTTTTATCCTGAAATAATTTAAATAATACATTACACTGTGCAATCAATACTCATAAGTAATAAATTAGTTAAAGTAAAGGCATGAAATAAATTCGCTAGCTTTCCCTGCTTTTTCACATTTTGGTCTTTATATCCTTTTCAGGGCAGGTCTATGTTTTCCCTCAATTTATTGAAATATCCTATATACTATTATTAGACAATGGTTCCTTGTTCCATTTCTCATTACGATGGCCTAATTTTTGGATACCTTTATATATAACTTTGTTCTATATAGATGGTATACAAGTGAATAGACTGCCTCCAGGGGGTTCATTTATCACCAAAGATAAGAGAAAAGTCCAGTTTACGGGAAATTCAACTTATATTGTTTCCCTTCCTATAAAGTGGGTGAGGGATATCGGGCTCCAGGCAGGAGACACGCTTACCCTTACCCCGATGCCTAACAAGACCCTGCTTGTTTCCTCAAGTGCAATCTCAAGAGAACATTCGGTTCTCAAGGCTTCAATTGATTACGTGCATTCCGACAGTGCGGAAAATAACCTGCGGGTTCTTATTTCACATTACCTTGTGGGTTATGACTTCATCAAGCTTACCACCAAGAAAGGCTTCAGTGCCTACGACCGGAAGTTTATCAAAGATTCCGTGCGTCAGAAGCTTATCGGGCTTGAACTCGTGGAAGAGTCCAGGAACGAACTGGTCTTCCAGTGTCTCCTGAATTACCACGACCTGCCTCTCGGAAGGGTCATCAAGAACATGTACGGGCTTGTCCTCTCCATGCTTGAGGACTCGATGACTGCCCTTAAGGACCACAATGTGGAAATTGCTGAGGATATCATCCAGCGGGACGATGACGTAGACCGCTTCTACCTGCTCTCGGTGCGCCAGCTTAAGGCTTCTATCGAGGACGTCGAGCTTTCAGAGAAAATAGGAATCGGTGACCCAAGGGAATGTCTCGGATACAGGCTTATTACCAAGAGCATCGAACGTGTCGGAGACCACGCTGTTCGGATCGCCCGGAACGTAACTAAGATGGAAAACGGAATCAGCTCCGAGGACCCCATCTTTAAGATGGCCGACCTTTCCCAGAAAGTCTTTGAAAGTTCAATCGATTCGATGAAAGAAGAAGATCTCCAGGCTATAAACAATATTGTTGTGGAAGCCAAGAAAGTGTCCCAGTTCGGGGTTTCCCTCGAATCCAGGGATGGAGAAGGGTCCGGGAACATCGAGCTCAGCATGATTCTGGAAAGCCTGCGGAGAGTTGCCGAGTACAGTGCCGATATTGCGGAAGTCGCAATCAATATGAACATAAAACCGTCTGTTGCCTGATTTTTCGGCATGGTTGGTTTTAAACGTTCTTTCTTTTTTCCTTTCTTTTTTCCTTTCTGTTTTTCCTTTCCTTTATTTCTTTTTCTTCATTTCCTTTCTTTTTTCCTTTCCCTTTCTCATTCCATTGGGCTTTTTCCTTTTTCTCTACCTCATCCTTTTTCTTTCTTTTTTTTCGTATTTCTTTCTCCCCTTATCTTTTCAGAAAATGTTTTTTCACATTTATTTTCCTGACAATGTAACAAAAGCTATATGTCTACCTAAAACTCTAAACCATGCCTATGGATTTTCAGATCTTGGATGCGGATTACGAAGTCATTAATGACAGCAAGCCTGTCATCCGTCTTTTCGGGAGAAGTGCGGATGGTAAAAGCGTATGCTGCCTTGTTCCTGATTTCGAACCCTATTTTTATCTCAAAGCTTCCGGAGACCTGCATGCCGTTGCGAGGCTTATCAAAGACACTTTTGAGCAGGTCAAAAAGGTAGAAATCGTTGAAAAGTTTGAGCCTGTGGGGTATCAGGAATCCAGAAAAGATATGCTCAAGATCACCACTTCTTTGCCAAAAAATGTGCCCGAAATCCGGGATGATGTGCTGAAAATCCGGGATGTGCTCAAAGCTGAAGGCGATTGGGAAATTTATGAAAGTGACATTCTTTTCAGGAATCGTTTTTTGATTGACCGGGACCTTGGCGGGATGGTCTGGGTTTCGGTGCAAGGAACTCCCGTGGATCCTGCAAAGTACTTCCAGGAAAATAATTTTTCAGGCAGGCCCCGCTGCCGGGACTTTGCCTGCGACACCGTGATCCTGGCATCAGATGTCAGAAAAATTGACAACCTTGCCACAGCTCCTCTGAAATACCTCTCCTTTGACATTGAGTGCCTGCCCCTTGACGGGGGGATGCCTGCTCCCGAGACATCTCCTGTTATTATGGTCAGCTTTTCGTTTGAACCCGAATATAAAGGACATCAGACCCTCATCCTGACGGCCAAGCCGGTAGAAGGGGCGGACAAAGACGTCCTGCCCTGCAAAGATGAAGCTGAAATGCTGAACCTCTTTTTCAAGATCTTTTGCGAATACGACCCTGACATTGTTGTGGGCTACAACCACCAGGACTTCGACATCCCTTATATTACTGACAGGGTGAAGACCCTTTATTCAAGAGGCGAAAAGGTAAATTCCGTGGTTGGCAGGGATGGCAGCTTCATGGGCTATCGGAAGTTCGGGCTCATTACCCGGACCGAGATGAAAGGGCGGGTTGTCGTGGATGCACTTCCCCTGGTGCGCAGGGCTTTCAGCTTGAAGCAGTATACCCTGCGGGCGGTTTCAAAGGAGCTTCTGGAACGGGAAAAGCTCGATGTGGCTCCCTCGGAGATGGAGGAGTACTGGGCCGATTCCGGGGAAAAGCTCAAGAAATTCATCGATTATTCGCGGAGGGACTCCGAACTTGCCCTGGAACTGGTGCTCAATCTAAGGCTGCTTGACAAATACGTTGCCCTTGCCCGGGTAAGTGGGACCTTGCTTCAGGAAATCGTTGACGGTGGACAGACTTCCATGGTTGAGCACCTCATGCTCCGGGAGTTCGGGTTAAAAGACCGACTTATCCCTCCGAAACCCGATGACGAGCTTTCGGCCAAACGCCACCAGCAGAGTTCGGAGCTGAAAGGAGGGGAAGTCCTTGAACCGAAAAAGGGCCTGCTGGAAAATGTGCTGATCCTTGACTACAAGTCCCTTTATCCCACCATCATGATGGCGCACAACCTCTGCTACACCACGGTTGTGACGGAGGACCGTCCTGGGGGGGAGACCATCAAACCCCCGTCTGGAGGGGAGTTCGTCCCTTCCGCAGCTTTCAAGGGTATCGTGCCTTCCATACTTGAAGATCTTCTGAACCGCAGGGTGGATACCAAGGTCCTGATGAAGGAAGCCAGGGATGAAAACGAGCATCGGGTGCTTGATGCAACCCAGCTAGCCCTGAAGATCCTGTTGAACAGCTTTTACGGATACTCCGGGTATGCCAGGGCGAGGCTTTACAGCCTGCCCCTTGCAAACGCCGTGACAAGTTTCGGGCGGAGCAATATCCTGAACACCAGGGACCTGATCAATGACCGGATCGGGAAGGTCATTCTCAGGGGGTCGTCAGCTCTTCTTTCCGGGGAAGCCGGGGAGCTTCTCCCCTCTGACCGGATGGTGGAGCTCTCGGTTGCCTACGGGGATACGGACAGTGTTTTTGTCCACTGCAAAGCAGAAGGGGAACTTTCCCTTGATGACATCAGCCTTGTGGGAAACAGGCTTGCAGAGATCGTTTCGGCATCGCTTCCCGACCCCATGGAGCTCGAATTCGAATCCATTGCAAAGCGCGCCCTTCTGATCGCAAAGAAACGCTATGCACTCTGGCTGTTTGAGCCTGAAGGGGATGGGTGGAAGGACAAGATCAAGGTGAAAGGGATGGAGACCGTTCGCAGGGACTGGTGTGGGCTGACCTCAAAGACCCTTAACACGGTCCTTGAACTTGTTCTGAAGGATGGTGAAGTTGACCTGGCAGTAGAACATGTCCAGAAAGTCGTGAGCAATGTCCGGAATCTTGACCCCCGAAAAGACACTGAGCTTGTTGAGAACCTGGTCCTTACCCGTACCCTTACCCGAAAAGTGGACAGTTACAAAAGCAAGCAGCCCCACCTTACAGTCGTTGAAAACCTGAAGAAAAGGACCGGGATAATGCCTTCCATAGGGACAAGGATCCCTTTTGTTATCACCGCAGGAAAGGGCCTTTTCGTGGACAGAGCCGAAGACCCTGACTACGTCCGGGAGCACAACGTGCCCATCGATGTGGACTATTATATTAAGAAGCAGATCCTGCCTCCTGTGGAGCGCATCCTCGGAGTTTTCGGGGTGAAGGCATCTTCTCTTGACTACGACTCAAAACAAAAAGGGCTTTTCGATTTCGAACCGAAGAAGCCTGAACAGGAAAAGCCTCCTTCTGCAAAGGGGCTGCCAACTACGGGTGAAGGTTCCTGTTCGGAGAACGGGCGAGGGGAGCAGAGGTCTCTTTTTGACTTCTGAGCTCTTCCTTGCCTTTTTTCTCGGTGTCGATATTTCTCCATTTTATGCTTTTTTCTTTTTCCACTTTCGAGCTTTTTCTTTCTCTTTCTCCATCCTAGCTTTTTTCCGTTTCTTATGCTCTCTTTTTTTCCTGACAATTTTTATTTTGGAATATTTTAAATTTATCTGGTAGTTTTCCTGAATCTTTTCTTCTATCTATTTTTTACAGATAATATATAGATTATTTTTTTATTGCTATCGTATTTATATTATATATTCCTCTATACTATATATGGCAAATGTTTATATATGGGCTCTTTTCATAGTGCGGTATAGTAGAAAAATCTGCAACTGCTATAGATTGTTTACTCAATTCATATTTCTCGGAGGAATTACTACAATATGGTAAATTTAAATACTTACGCGGTCCTCATTGTTCTTGTACTGGGGCTCGTTTTTTTGGGAATCGGATGTACCGGTAATGAAGCAGGAGAAGAAGTAGCTCCTTCAGAAGAAGCTCCTGCAGGCGAAGCACAGGGAATTTCCATCAAGGGTTCGGACACGGTCCTCCCTCTTGCTCAGTATGAAGCTGAACAGTTCATGATCGAAAACCCCGAAAAGAGCGTTACCGTAACTGGTGGCGGATCCGGTGTGGGAATTGCTGCCATGATCGACGGGGAAGTTGATATTGCAACCGCTTCCAGGGAAATGAAGGATTCAGAGTTCGAAAATGCCGAGGCAAACGGGATTACACCTCTTGAGCAATTTGTTGCTTTTGACGGGATCTCTGTTGTTGTCAACCCCGAGAACCCTGTCTCCGAGCTTACTTTTGGCCAGATGCGTGGGATCTATAATGGAAGTATCAGCAACTGGAATGAAGTGGGTGGAGAAGACAAGGAAATTGCCGTAATGTCCAGGGACAGCAGTTCCGGGACTTATGAATACTTCAAGGAAGCCGTACTCCTTGAGGACGAATACCGGCCTGATGCCCTCACCCAGCCTACAACCGGGGCTATTGTAAGTGAAGTTTCCCTGAACCCCAATGCAATTGGATACATTGGTGTCGCATACCTTGATGACAGCGTAAAGGCCGTCAGCGTGGACGCCGGGGAAGGCTTCGCATACCCGAGCCCCGAGAACATCATCAGCGGCGACTACCCCCTGTCAAGGCCTCTCTACTTCTATACCGATGGGGAACCCGAGGGTCTCACAAAGGAATTCGTTGATTTCGTAATGAGTGAAGAAGGGCAGAACCTGATCCTTGAAATCGGGTACTTCCCTGTTCAGTGAGCCTCTAAACCGGGCTTCAAAAGTAAGACTCGAAAAATGAATCAGGGATTTTAAGGGAAAAAGATGTTCAACAGGAATTATAGGGAAAAGACGATTGAATCCGTGCTCTTTACAGTGAGCGCCCTGACAGTCGTCATCCTTTTCCTTATATGCCTTTTTTTATTCAGGGACGGCTTACTCCTTTTTGAAGACGTGCCGTTTTCGAGCTTCGTAACCGGCAAGTTCTGGTACCCAACTTCCGTAAACGCACAGTTCGGGCTTTTGCCTCTGCTTTTCGGTTCTCTGCTCGTTACTGCGGGAGCAATCCTTTTTTCCGTACCTCTGGGGATTGCTTCTGCCATCTTCATATCCGAACTGGCAAATCCTAAAGTTGCGGATTTCCTCAAGCCCTTTGTTGAGATCCTCGCAGGTGTTCCTTCGGTTGTGTACGGGTTCTTCGGGCTTGTCGTGCTGGTCCCCTTCATCCGGGAGACTTTCAACCTGGCCACCGGGCAGACCGCTCTTACGGGTTCCATTATGCTGGGAATCATGGCCCTTCCAACGATCATCTCCATCTCCGAAGATGCCATCAGTTCGGTCCCCAGTTCCCTCAAGCAGGGTTCCCTTGCCCTTGGGGCTACAAGGTGGCAAACCATCTACAAGGTAACCGTTCCCGCGGCACTCTCCGGGATTTCGGCTGCCGTGATGCTCGGCATGGGCAGGGCAATCGGGGAAACCATGACCGTCATGATGGTGACCGGAAACACGGCTGTTATCCCCTCTTTCCCGGGTGGGATCCTGGACCCTGTAAGGACAATGACTGCCACCATAGCGCTCGAGATGGGGGAAGTCCCCCAGGGCAGTGACCATTTCCATGCCCTGTTTGCAGTCGGATCCGTTCTTTTCATCATAACCTTCCTTATCAACCTGATTGCGGACGCAGTCAAAAAGAAATACAGGTTTAAGGTGGACTGATCATGGGCCTGAATGCAAAAACCAGTGAAAAGATTGCCTTTGCCTTTCTGGGGCTTGCAGCACTGACGGTTGCGGGCTTTGTGCTTGTTATCCTCTATTACATAGTCTCTAACGGGTACAGTGCAATCAGTATTGAGTTCCTGACTGAAATGCCCCGTAAGATGATGACTGAAGGCGGGATCTATCCGGCAATCGTGGGTACGGTATATCTGATCATCGGTTCAATGCTGGTGGCGCTTCCTATGGGGGTACTGGCTGCAATCTACCTGACCGAATATTCCGGGGAGAACAGGACCACCTGGGCCATAGAAATGGCTATAAATAACCTTGCAGGGACGCCTTCCGTTGTATTCGGGCTTTTTGGCCTGGCCATGTTTGTCAAGTACATCGGTTTTGGCCCTTCGCTCCTTTCGGCTTCCCTGACCCTTGCCCTCCTGATCGTCCCTGTGATTATCCGCTCCAGTCAGGAAGCCCTTCTTGCGGTCCCGCCGGAATACCGGGAAGCTTCCCTTGCGCTCGGCATCAGTAAATGGCAGACAATCAGGCATGTGGTACTTCCGGCTTCCATTCCCGGAATTGTTACGGGTTCCATCCTGGGTATAGGGAGGGTGGCAGGGGAGACTGCTCCTATTTTGCTTACCGGGGCTGCTTATTTCCTGCCGAGGTTTCCTGACTCGGTCTATTCCCAGTTCATGGCACTTCCCTACCACCTCTTCGTACTTGCCACCGCAGGAACGAACATCGCCCAGACCCGGCATCTCCAGTACGGGACTGCGCTTGTCCTGCTTATGATCGTGCTCTCCGTGAACTTCGTTGCAGTGCTGGTCCGCAGGCATTACCGGCAAAAATTGAAAATTTGATTTGAGTTTTAACATTAGATTTGAGGCACATTAAATGACCGAAGCTATCCAAAACGTAGCTAATCCCCAGATTGAGGTCAAAGACCTGAATCTCTGGTACGGGGATAAGCAGGCGCTTAAGAATGTCAACATCCGGATTCCTAAAAATAGTGTAACTGCTTTTATAGGTCCTTCCGGATGTGGAAAGTCCACTTTTATCAGGTGTCTGAACAGGATGAATGACCTTATTAAGACTTGCAGGGTTGAAGGTAAGGTTTCAGTTGAAGGCAGGGATATTTATGGGCCAGGTGTGGATGTCGTAGATCTCCGGAAGCAGATTGGCATGGTTTTCCAGAAGCCCAATCCTTTCCCGATGTCCATTTATGACAACATTGCATACGGCCCGCGCATCCACGGCGTAAATAAAAAAGACCTGGGTGGCATTGTCGAGCACGCGCTTCGTTCGTCGGCTCTCTGGGATGAAATCTCGGACAGGATCCAGTCTCCCGCTCTTTCCCTCAGCGGTGGGCAGCAGCAGAGGCTCTGCATTGCCCGGACAATGGCTGTTAAACCTGAGATCATCCTTTTCGATGAGCCCTGCAGTGCCCTTGACCCGATTTCCACAGCCAAGATCGAAGAACTGATCATGAACCTGAAAAAGGACTACACTATAGTAATCGTAACCCATAATATGCAGCAGGCTGCTAGGATCTCGGATTATACTGCTTTTTTCCTGATGGGGGAATTGATCGAATTTGGGAAAACGCGGCAGATCTTTGAAAACCCCGCAGAAAAGAGTACTGAGGATTATATTACCGGAAGGTTCGGTTAACCATAATTTTCTTGATTGACTATGCTTCCCATAATCGCGAAAACTTCGTGCCGGCTGCAATTTGCCAGTCATAAAATTTTTGAGTATGGCAGCTCAATACTATATCTGGTATATATAGAATATATGGTGCCTATATCACACCGATTTTTCATCCCGGCAGTTCAAGGTGTGGCAGGTAAAGGTGATTAAATGGTTCGAGAAACATATTTACAGCAACTGGCCTTGCTGAAGGAATCTGTCCTCTCCCTGGGGGAGCTTGCAGAGAAAATCCTTCACGATTCCATGGAGTCGGTCATAAACCTTGACCTGGAGCTTGCCCGCGAGACCCTTGACCTGGAGCCGAAAGCGGACAGGCTTGAATACAAAATTGAAGTTACGATTAATGACTTGATAGCATTACAACAGCCTCTTGCAGGCGACCTCAGGCTTGTGGTGAGCGCCCTTAAAATTTCGGCAGACCTCAGGAGGATTGTCGGGCTTTCCATCAACATCGCAAAGATTCCCGGGAAAATCGAAGGCGGGCATTTGAAACCTCTTGTAGACACCAGGAGGATGGGGGATATTGCAGAGGAAATGCTTGCAAATTCCCTCAAAGCCTTTGAAACCCGGGACCCTGACCTGGCAAAGGGCACTGCTGCCCTGGATGATGATGTTGATAAGCTCTTTTATTCGGTCTGGGTGGAACTGATCGAAATGATGGCAAAAGACCCGAGCATCGTTTCCAAAGCCACGCACCTGCTCTTCCTGATCCGCTATCTGGAAAGAATTGCAGATCACTGCTGCAATGTGTGTGAGAGTGTGGTCTACCTTAGCACCGCTGAGAGAATTAAGCTGAACTGATTGGTTTAGTTGATTGTTTGAATTGATTGGTTGAATTAGTTGGCTTATCTGAGCGGGCTTTTCCCGTTTTTCTTCTTCATTTTTTCATTTTCTACTTTTTGGTTTTCATCCTTCCTTCTGGTTTTTGGTTTTCATCCTTCCTTCTGGTTTTTGGTTTTCATCCTTCCTTCTGGTTCTTTTTCACTCATCTTTGGAGTTTTCTTCCCCTCTTCAGGTCGTTTTTTTTTGCTTGCTTTTTGTTCCCTTTTTTTAAAATCTCCGATGATGTACATAATTTAAGTACGGTTTTGAGCATATAGACGCCCATGCCTGATGTCCTGATTAAAAACACAAGGATTTATTACGATAATGTTCTCCAGCCAGCCGAAATCATAATTGAGGACGGCAAGATCGCGAAAATCGGAAAAGACCTCCGGGTCTCAAGTTCGGATATGATCATAGATGCTGAGGGGGCTCTTACCCTGCCTGCAGGAATTGATGTGCATGTCCACTTCAGGGACCCCGGGATGACGTCCAAGGAAAACTGGCACACAGGGTCCTGTGCGGCGGCGGCGGGGGGAATTACCACTGTCATAGACCAGCCAAACACCGTTCCTCCTACCACTGACCGCCGTTCTTTCGAGCAGAAACTCAAAGTTGCCCGGAAGAAATCGATCGTTGACTTCGGGATTAACGGGGGGGTTACCGGGAACATCGATAAACTCAAAGAGCTCTGGAAGCTCGGGGTTACGGCTTTCGGGGAGATCTTCATGGCTGAGTCCACAGGTGGGCTCAATATCAATGAGGAAGATTTTGAAGGGGCCCTGGCTGAGATTAAGCGCCTGGGTGCCCTTGCCTCCATCCATGCCGAGGACGAAAAGGTGCGCCTTGAACTGGAGGATATGCTGAAATCGGACAGTTCCTATGAATACCACTCAAGGGTACGCCCCAACTTCTGCGAGGCGGGGGCAGTCCAGAAAGCCATGGGGCTCATAAATGCTCTCGAGGTCAGGGCTCATTTCTGCCATATAAGCACCCTGGAGGCTGTCGGGATCATCAGGAAAGAAAAGTACCTGGCAAGAAGGGATAAGAAACAGCCCCTTTTCTCCTGTGAGGTCACCCCACACCACCTCTTTCTCTCAACACATGACTGGGAAAGGCTCAGGTCTTTCGGGAAGATGAACCCTCCTCTCCGGAACATGCAGAGCATCAAGGCTCTCGCAAACGGGCTGAATGACGGGACCATCGATCTCGTGGCTTCCGACCATGCTCCGCACCTGGAGTTCGAAAAAGATACGGATATCCGTGCAGCTCCTGCGGGAGTCCCTGGAGTCGAGACGCTGATGCCTCTCATGCTTGCGGCAGTCCGGAAGAATATCCTGCCCCTCGGGCAGATGATCAGGCTTACGAGCTGGAACCCTGCAAGAATTTTCGGGCTGGATAGGTATTCCAAG
Organism: Methanosarcina sediminis; assembly: GCF_052056915.1. Lineage (GTDB taxonomy): Archaea > Halobacteriota > Methanosarcinia > Methanosarcinales > Methanosarcinaceae > MTP4. The sequence continues at coordinate 3,096,868 of NZ_CP195119.1, forward strand.
GGCAGGCTTGCCGTAGGTTTCGATGCTGACCTTATGATCGTAAATCCCAGGGAACTCCAGCCCATCAGGGCTGATATGCTGCACAGCAAAGCCGGATGGACACCTTTTGAAGGTATGGACGGCGTGTTCCCGCGTTATACGCTCTCAAGGGGAGAAGCCCTCTGGATGGAAGAGTCAATTACTGCAAAACCCGGAAGGGGCAATTTCCTGGAAGGCCGCGGGAAAATGGATGGAGATGATGACTGTTTAGAGGATGGGTTGGAAGCAGATGACTGACTGGCTGACTGATTGACTGAATAAATTGAAAAAAGGTAGGTTGGAGGGGCAGGTAGGTTGCTGAAGGAAATATGAGGTCCCGAAAGTCGGGATCTCCTTCTTTCCAGTCCTGATTTTCAGTAGAGGTCTATTGAGTCGAGCTGGGACTGCAAAAGTTCTTGGTGTTTTTTCTCGAGGAACTTGTAGACTGTGCCGTGGGGGGCACCATCGATGAGCATCTGGATCGCAGTCCGGATTATGGTGTTTTGCTCTGCGTATCCCAGTATGGCAACGGTTTTTCCGTATACTGAGATTTTGACGCCTATCAGGGATTCTGCGAGTTCTCTTGTCCTCCCGTTTCTCCCGATGATTCTTCCTTTTAATCTCTGGAGTTCTTTTTGGGTGTGGGCAATCTCGGAGAGGTCGATAATCTCAAGCATGAGCATATCGTCGTCCAGGATCCTGAGGGCTTTTTCAGGGCTGAATCCCCTGCCTATAGCTTTCAGGGTTTCAAGAGTCCTGAATTCCTTTAAAGGGTCTTCCTCACAGGTGATGTCGATTTTCCCGCTTTCACTGTCAATATCGATTTGACAGGTGGTTTTTTCTTCGATCAGATTTTTCATTTCCCCTTTCGGACCTATGATTACTCCGATCCGTTCTTTTGGGATTTTGACATACTGGGTCATGTTATTTCGCCTTTATTTTTGAGGTAAGTTCTTCCGGGCTTTCTTTTATCCCGAAGCGGCTGAAGTATCTCAGGATATTAAGCACGTCCCTGTGCAGGAACTCCCGTGCGTTGGGGTGTTCCAGGGTTACGGACTGTCCCATGTCAATAAAAACAGGGCTCAGGTCCTCAGGGTCTATGAGGATGTTGTATTCGCTCAGGTCGGCATGCACCAGGTTCGCTTCCGTGTAGAGAAGCCGCATATACTCTACGATTATATCGTAAATCTGCCGGGCATCTTCTTTTCCCAGAGCTACGTTCTTCAGCAGGGGGAAGGGGACTTCGTTTTCTCCCATGAATTCCATTACAAGGATGTTCTTTTCAGCTATTATAGGTTCTGGGACACGCACTCCTGCATTTTTTGCGCGTATGAGGTTCTGGGATTCCTTGCGGGTCCAGGCAAAGACGATATCTCGCTTTTTATGGCGGATATTTGCGAAGCGGGGGTCCTTCATGATGTAGGCGTCCATGGCCTTGAAGGTGCTTGAGCTTATTCTGTATATTTTTACCGCAAGTTCGCGTTCCGGGCCCACGGCATGGAATACATTTGCTTCTTTCCCTGTGCTGATGGACCCTCCCATTGCTTCTATTATCCCCTTTTTCGCCAGGGTGTAGAGGTTTTTCAGGGTGGGAATGTCAAAGACATTTTCTTCCACCTTCAGGGAATCGGAGTCTTTTTCCCTGACGCGCAGGGTGTCAGTGGCTGTGTCAATGCGCCTGACTTTTTTTTCCAGCTCTTTTTTCATGTTATCCTTTCAGGTATCCTTTCCTTTCAAGCCAGTCTACCTGGGGCCTTGTGTACTTCCAGATTACATCAGCTTTCTCGTTCTGGAATTCCCAGGGTGTAACGATGACCAGGTCTCCTTCCCGGAGCCAGGTCCTTTTTTTCATGGAACCCGGGATTCTGCCCATCCGAACGACTCCATCCATACAGCGGAGTTTCAGGCGGTTTGCACCGAGAAGGCTTTCAACCGTTGCCAGGATTTCGTTGTTTTCCCTGCGCGGGGTGCGTACTCTTGCCACGGGTTCTCCGGTGGCGCCAGCCTTGCCTGGGGGTTTTCTTAATTGAGCCAGTTCGATACCTCTTTTATTTATATTTTTGATTTTTTTAATATCCTTCTATTTTTGTATACTTAACTAGCATTATATGTCGTCTTTGGACTTTAAGTTTATTCGTTCTGCTGACTCTGAACTTTATGTTGTTATTTTAATCCTGCGCTTTTCTGCTTTCTCTTTTATTTTTTTTGTTGGTCTCTTTTCCCTTAAATTTCTCCCAATCGTAAGTTATTTATATGGGGTGTGCCATTGTGATGTCCTGCGCGTAACACAAACGCGAGCCGCTCTGGAGGTCTAATTTCCTGGGTGGTGTTCGGAATTTGCCAAGAACAAATCCTTTGAATGTGAGGGGCTTGTTTTCGAAAAAATTTCCCGAACGAAAAGCTTTATATACTAAAACGGATGTACTATGTATCCCAGTCAGCATGAGTCGAAATGTGCTGACAGGTTTTTTGTCATGGTATCTAGGTCGAAGTGTCCTTTATGTTCAAAGGGCAAATGACAACCTTTATATAGCATGAACGCATACATATATATTCCTGCACTATAATTTGTGCAGTGTTTACAAGTTATCATTTAATGGAGACTGAAGCTTTTTTCAGTCTGACGAGGATTTGTCGGTTCGGTTAATTCTGGTCGGTGGTTTTTACAAACTATCGAGAATCTGGAAATAGCTGAATTGGCTGTTTGTGCAGTTTCTACGACCAATTTCTTTAGAACAAGTGTGCGATACATTAATTCTGGTTGATCCTGCCAGAGGTTACTGCTATCGGTGTTTGCCTTAGCCATGCGAGTCAAATGTTCTTCGTGAACATGGCGTACTGCTCAGTAACACGTGGATAACCTGCCCTCAGGTCTGGCATAACCCCGGGAAACTGGGGATAATTCCGGATAACGCAAATGTGCTGGAATGCTTTTTGCGTCAAAGGTCCTCCGCCTGAGGATGGGTCTGCGGCCTATCAGGTAGTAGCGGGTGTAATGTACCTGCTAGCCGACGACGGGTACGGGTTGTGAGAGCAAGAGCCCGGAGATGGATTCTGAGACATGAATCCAGGCCCTACGGGGCGCAGCAGGCGCGAAAACTTTACAATGCGGGAAACCGTGATAAGGGGACACCGAGTGCCAGCAACATTTGCTGGCTGTCCACGTGCGTAAAATGCACGTGTTAGCAAGGGCCGGGCAAGACCGGTGCCAGCCGCCGCGGTAACACCGGCGGCCCGAGTGGTGATCGTTATTATTGGGTCTAAAGGGTCCGTAGCCGGTTTGGTCAGTCTTCCGGGAAATCTGTCAGCTCAACTGATAGGCTATCGGGGGATACTGCTAGACTTGGAACCGGGAGAGGTAAGAGGTACTACAGGGGTAGGAGTGAAATCTTGTAATCCCTGTGGGACCACCTGTGGCGAAGGCGTCTTACCAGAACGGGTTCGACGGTGAGGGACGAAAGCTGGGGGCACGAACCGGATTAGATACCCGGGTAGTCCCAGCCGTAAACGATGCTCGCTAGGTGTCATGCATGGTGCGACCGTGTATGGTGCCGTAGGGAAGCCGTGAAGCGAGCCACCTGGGAAGTACGGCCGCAAGGCTGAAACTTAAAGGAATTGGCGGGGGAGCACAACAACGGGTGGAGCCTGCGGTTTAATTGGACTCAACGCCGGAAAACTCACCGGGGGCGACAGCAATATGTGGGCCAAGCTAAAGACTTTGCCTGAATCGCTGAGAGGAGGTGCATGGCCGTCGCCAGTTCGTACTGTGAAGCATCCTGTTAAGTCAGGCAACGAGCGAGACCCGTGCCCACTGTTACCAGCATGTTCTCCGGAACGATGGGTACACTGTGGGGACCGCTGATGTCAAATCAGAGGAAGGTGCGGGCTACGGTAGGTCAGTATGCCCCGAATCTCCCGGGCTACACGCGGGCTACAATGGTCGGGACAATGGGTCCCTTCCCCGAAAGGGGTTGGCAATCTCACAAACCCGTCCCTAGTTCGGATCGAGGGCTGTAACTCGCCCTCGTGAAGCTGGAATCCGTAGTAATCGCGTTTCAATATAGCGCGGTGAATACGTCCCTGCTCCTTGCACACACCGCCCGTCAAACCACCCGAGTGAGGTATGGGTGAGGGCACGGACATCGTGCCGTGTTCGAACCTGAATTTCGCAAGGGGGGTTAAGTCGTAACAAGGTAGCCGTAGGGGAATCTGCGGCTGGATCACCTCCTAAGCTAAAGAAACTGCCACCGGCCAGAGGCCGAAAAACCGACAGATCCTCAACCCTATTCATATTATACACAATGCACCCGTCGAATGATATCGCCGGGGAAGGATGGATTGTCTGCTTCCGTAGCTGGAAGCCGGCGTGTGAAGTCATGTATAGGTGCTGTATACTGGACGCTTACTGGATCTGGTTAGGTATAACTGGAGTTATGCCGCCAGGTGGATGGCTCGGCTCAAGAGCTGATGAAGGACGTGCCAAGCTGCGATAAGCCTGGGCTAGGCGCATGGAGCCTATGAACCCGGGATTTCCGAATGAGACCTCTCCTTAGTGATCAGTCATGATCGGGAACGCCCCGAATTGAAACATCTTAGTAGGGGCGGGAAAAGAAATCAATTGAGATGCCGTAAGTAACGGCGAGTGAAACCGGCACAGTTCAAACCGAATCCCTTCGGGGACATGTGGTGTTATAGGGCGGTTCTCACGGTTCAGTGATTAAGTCAAACTTGTCTGAAACGGCAGACCATAGAGTGTGATAGTCACGTAGACGTACCCTCACTGAACTTGGACCTGTCCCTGAGTACCGTGCGTTGGATATCGTGCGGGAATTTGGGGGGCACCAACCTCCAAAACTAAATACTCCTTGAGACCGATAGCGAAATAGTAGGGTGACCGAAAGCTGAAAAGTACCCCGAGAAGGGAGGTGCAAAGTGCCTGAAACCTGGTGGCGATAGTACGATACGGCACGCAAGGATCTCTGATACGAAGGAAACAGCCGCGAGGCTGCAGTACGAGTATCACTGCCGGTGTCGTATCTTACGTTTTGAAGAACGGGCCAGGGAGTGTATCTCGGTGGCAATGGCTAACCTTTTTATCTGGGCAGCCGAAGCGAAAGCAACATGTGCGCAACTCTTCTGAGTGAGGCACGGCGTATACAAGTGCGTGGAGTCACCGGGTTACGACCCGAAGCCGGGCGATCTAGGCGTGGGCAGGTTGAAGCGTGGCGAAAGCTACGTGGAGGACCGCAAGCGGTATTGATCTGCAAATCATTCGTGTGACCTGCGTCTCGGAGTGAAATGCTAATCTAGCCCGGCATCAGCTGGTTCCTTCCGAAACATGTCGTAGCATGACCTGATCTGAGATCGTCGGTGGAGTAGAGCACTGATTGGTGGTCCCGGGGGAGAAATCCCTCAACCGCTTGTCAAACTCCAAACCCACCGTCATCGTAGACGATCGGAGTCCGGACTGCTGGGGTAAGCTTGTAGTCCGTAAGGGAGACAACCCAGCCCGTGGTTAAGGTCCCGAAGTGTCGACTAAGTGTTAACGCTAAAGGGCGTCCTAAGCCCCAGACAGCTGGAAGGTTAGCTCAGAAGCAGCTACCCTTTAAAGAGTGCGTAACAGCTCACCAGTCGAGGTTTGGGGCCCCGAAAATTGACGGGGCTCAAGTCGACCACCGATACCACGGAGTACCGCAAGGTAATCTCGTAGGAAGGCGTTGTGTTCGGGCGGAAGCTGGGCTGTGAAGTCCAGTGGACCGTTCACAAACGAAAATCCTGGTAATAGTAGCAGCATAGCAAGGTGAGAATCCTTGCCGCCGAAGGGGCCAGGTTTCCTCGGCAATGTTCGTCAGCCGAGGGTTAGTCGGTCCTAAGACGTACCGTAATTCGAGTACGCCGAAAGGGAAACAGGTTAATATTCCTGTACCATTTAACACTAAAGCCTGACGTTTTGGGGCAGGTTGAGCGGCGTCGTCGCGCCGTCTAAGCAGCGAACCCCGTGGAGAGCCGTAATGGCGAGAAGCGGGCGAATCTGTCATGGCGTAAGTCAGCTTCACCCCGGAACCCGTGAAAAGGGCAGTTAAATGTCCGTACCGAGAACTGACACAGGTGCCCCTAGCTGAAAAGGCTAAGGCGTGTCGGATCAATTCAGTTAAGGGAATTCGGCAAATTAGCTCCGTAACTTCGGGAGAAGGAGTGCCTGCTGTGTAGACAGCAGGTCGCAGTGACCAGGGGGCTCTAACTGTCTAATACCAACATAGGAGATCGCAAACCCGTAAGGGCTAGTACGATCTCTGAATCCTGCTCAGTGCAGGTACCTGAAACCCCGGTTCAACGGGAAGAAGGGCCTGTAAACAGCGGGGGTAACTATGACCCTCTTAAGGTAGCGTAGTACCTTGTCGCTTAATTGGCGACTTGCATGAATGGATCAATGAGAGCCCTACTGTCCCTAACTGGAGTCCGGTGAAGCTTACATTCTAGTGCAAAGTCTAGAGACCTCTAGGGGGAAGTGAAGACCCCATGGAGCTTTACTGCAGCCTGTCGTTGTGTTGTGGTTTTGGATGTACAGTGTAGGTAGGAGACATCGAAGCGGGTGCGCCAGCATCCGTGGAGTCGCCATTGGGACACTACCCTTCTGAGACTATGACCCTAACTCCGCGAGGAGGACCCCGATAGGTGGGCAGTTTGCCTGGGGCGGGACGCCCTTGAAAAGATATCAAGGGCGCGCAATGGTTGACTCAAGCGGGTCGGAAACTCGCTGAAGAGTGCAAGAGCATAAGTCAGCCTGACGTTAATCAGCATAGCAGTGGTTGACGAGACGAAAGTCGGTTCTAGCGAACTTTTGAGCCTGCTTGGTGCGGGCCAAAAATGACAGAAAAGTTACCCTGGGGATAATTGTGTCGTTGCCGGCAAGAGTACATATCGACCCGGCAGCTTGCTACCTCGATGTCGGTTCTTTCCATCCTGGCTGTGCAGCAGCAGCCAAGGGTGAGGTTGTTCGCCTATTAAAGGAGATCGTGAGCTGGGTTTAGACCGTCGTGAGACAGGTCGGTTACTATCTACTAGAGGTGTCTGAAGTCTGAGGGTAAGCTGCTTTTAGTACGAGAGGAACAGAGCAGCGGCGCCACTGGTGTACCGGTTGTCCGACAGGGCATGCGCCGGGCAGCTACGCGCTACGGAATAAGAGCTGAATGCATCTAAGCTCGAAATCCCGCCTAAATAAGAGACTTCGTTAAGGTTCCCGGTACAAGACCGGTTTGATAGAAACGGGATGTAAGCACCAAGGCAACGAGGTGTTCAGTCCGCGTTCACTAACCATCCGTTCCGGTTTACCATTTTCCAGATCCAGGCGAAATCCAGTATGCAGCACTGTTATACATGACTCTTATTCACATTTTCTAATCCATTTCACAGGTTGAGTATGGCGGCCATAGCGGCAGGGCAACTCCTGTACCCTTTCCGAACACAGAAGATAAGCCTGCCTGCGTTCCACACTGTACTGAAGTGCGCGAGCCTTCGGGAACTCTGGCACGCTGCCATATTCACCTTAATCTACTCCCTTTTCCTAACAAATTTTGTTTTTAAGAGTTTTTACTGTCTTTGTTTTTTTATATTTCTTTTCTTTATCATTATCCGATTCTCATTTTTTTGTCCGCTTGATCGAGCGTAGCGAGTGAAACGGACGGCGTACTTCCGTGTCGCAACTCGGAGAAGATAAGCCTGCCTGCGTTCCACACTGTACTGAAGTGCGCGAGCCTTCGGGAACTCTGGCACGCTGCCATATTCACCTTAATCTACTCCCTTTTTTCTAACAAATTTTGTTTTTAAGAGTTTCGACTGTCTTTGTTTTTTATATTTCTTTACTTTATCATTATCCTATTCTCATTTTTTTGTCCGCTTGATAGAGCTCAGCGAGTGAAACGGACCGCGTACTTCCGTGTCGCAACTCGGAGCTTTCAACTTTATCTCTAATCAGTTCTTTTGATTTTCCTCCTTAAGTCAGGACCTCCATGCCAGCATACAGGGCCACCAGTGGCATGGTGATTACAAAGATCATTATAGCTGGCAGAAGCACTAATAAGGAGGACTTTTCAAGGATTATGTTATGGACGAAAGTGCTCCCTATGCCATAAAGGTATACACTATATAGTCCGAAGATTATTCCTATATACGGAATCCAGGCTAACGACAGTACGGCAGTCGCATAGGCTGTAATTCTAACCGTTCCTTCGTAAGTCCCTGATCCTCCCAGGGTTCTGAACAAAAAATAGAGAATAGCCGCTTCAATAAATAGAGATATTGTACCTGCAATCGGGGTAATTATTATCGACGCGGGCACCATAAAAGAAGGCAGTTCCCCTTGAAAGGGAAACATACTCCGATTAAAGACCATTGTAAATAAACCGTAGATTGCAAAGCTAATTCCTGCGAATTTTATCGGGTCGCTATAGCCTCCTTCTCTTGGCATATTCTGATAAAACCCTGGAGAATTCAAAACGACCTCTTTCCATGTTCCAATATATCCTATAGGACTACCCCCCTTTCCTAATATCCCTTTCCTAATATGTTATATATTTATTTAAATAGATTTATTTAATTAACCGGGAAAGTTGGTTCAGCTAAAGACGCTGAAGTGAACTATCTGAAAACCTTTTTTACTCCGGGGGGAGCTGTTCGGGGTGATGATTATTGGGGGGATTGGACTCGATATGCTCCGGGAAAAGAACAAACAGGTAACTCCACAAAAAATCAGGATCGTCAAAAATAGAAAAGTGCTGGCTTCAGGTCTGATTACCCGAAGCCTCCTTCTTTTTTTCAGTTTTTCAAGCGAGAAGCTTTAAAATGACGTCTTTCCAGCCCATGACAAAGACGATCAGGATAACCAGGGGGAGGACATATGTCACATATGGCTTGATCCATTTAGGGAACTTGATCCCTTCCCCGGTGTCAGCTTCCTTTATGAAGTTGCTCCAGCCCCAACCAAAGCCGTTGGTACAGAAGAGTACAAAGACCAGGGCTCCCAGGGGCAAGAGGTTGTTACTCAGGATAAAATCTTCGAGATCCAGCACAACCGTACCTTCTCCCAGGGGGGCAAAGCTGCTCCAGGGCCCAAAACCGAGAGCACAGGGCAAAGAGAGAATGAAGATTCCAATCCCGTTCATGAGAGCGGCTTTCTTTCGGGTCCATCCCCATTCGTCAATTGTGAAGGCCATGATGTTTTCAAAGACGGCAATCACGGTGGTCATGGCTGCAAAGGTCAGGAACAGGAAGAAGAGAGTTCCCCATATCTGGCCTCCGAGCATCTGATTAAAGATGTTTGGAAGGGTAACGAAGACCAACCCGGGTCCTGTTCCTACGTCCACTCCGAAAGCGAAGGCCGCGGGAAAAATTACCATGCCTGCAAGCAGGGCAACTATCGTGTCAAGCGCCATTACGTGTAGGGACTCTCCTGTCAGGGAACGTTCTTTACCTATGTAGCTCCCGAAAATAGCCATGCTTCCTATCCCCAGACTCAGGGTGAAGAAGGCCTGTCCCATGGCGGCGTAAATAGCTTCCCCGCTAAGGCTTGAAAAGTCCGGCTTCAGGTAGAAGGCAAGGCCTGCCGAGGCTCCAGGAAGGGTAACGGATTTGGCTACCAGAATGAGAAGCATGATGAACATGCCTGACATCATTATTTTTCCCGCTTTCTCCACTCCTTTTTGAAGTCCCAGGGAACATATGAAAAAGCCCAGGAGGACGACAATTGCCATCCAGAATATAAGTTCTCCAGTGCTGCCAAGGAATGCCCCGAACATGGCTCCGATTTCTGCCGGTTCCAGTCCGTTGAAAGCTCCCGTAGCCTCCCTGTATAAATAGGCAAAACCCCAGCCTGCTACTGTGGTATAGAACATCATGAGGATAATGTTTCCAAGGATTCCCAGATAGCCCACTATATGCCATTTGCTTTTCGAGGGTTCCAGGGCTCTGATTGCACCTGCAATGTTTTTACGGCCTGCCCTTCCGATGGAAAACTCCATTATCATGATAGGCAGCCCGAGCAATAACAGGAATACGAGGTATACCAGAACGAAAGCAGCTCCCCCGTATTTTCCGGTAATGAAGGGGAAACGCCAGACGTTCCCGAGCCCTATTGCGCATCCGGCCGAGATTAATAAAAAGCCGATCCGGCTCGCAAGCTGCTCTCGCTCATCAGTTTTTATTTCTGACATCTTTTTTTCTCCTGAATGCTGCATTCTTTCATCCATTCAGTTCCTTTTTTTAGTTAGGGATGTTAGCATAACATTAGTGATCTGTAGTGTCAAATGATTTTTCTCCGGGTCGTGTCCAACGGTTCTAATATTATTTTTTTATAATAATGGGTGTTATGTTATGTTCTACGATGCCGTACTATGTAAAATCATGTCACACCGTGCCCATTAATGTAGAATTAATAACTTATTCTTTTAAAAACATATCTTTTTTATATTAACTGAGATTGGGGGTTGATGTATTGAGAAGAGCATTTTTGTATAAAAATCATCAAAGTGTTTATTCGGGATATCATTCATATGGAGTTTCATTTCAGAATAGTTGAATTCTGCCTTATAGTCTGATTTGACCCAAATCTGTAAATCTTGTACATTTGGTGCTGGCTGTCGGATTGGGTTTCAGAACAGTTCCGGGATGGGCTGGATAATTAATAATTTCAAAATTGTATATTTTGTACAGTTGGCACTGGCTGTCGGATTGAGTTTCAGAAAAGTTCCAGGATGAGCTGGATAATTAATAATTCCAAAAAAGGGAAATATTCCAAAATCCAGAAAAGGGTTGTTTAATACTCTACAAAATTAAATTCAGTAATCTCTAATATTAAATCCAGTAATCTCTAAAATTAAAGGAAATCAGGCAGAAGAGAGTGCCACTATGGCTTCTGCCAGATCTCCGGTTGAGTTTTTGAGGGCTTCACGGGCTTCTTCTTCGGAGACGCCTGTCTGCTCCATTACAAGTTTGATGTCATCTTCGGGGATATCAAGTTCTTTGGGAACTTCCCTAGCGTCACCGACGATTTGATAGGTGTCCGAACCCTGAACCGTCATGATGGTGACGTTTGCGTTTTCAATAATTATATTGGAGTCTGCAGTCTTTATAATTATTTCTTCAACGTCGTTGAGTTCCTTTGTGTTTATCCCCATCTGTTTCATCATCTGTTTCATTTTAGCCGGGTTCATACCCCGGCCTCCCATGCCTGGAAACATAAGATCCCCTTCTCCTTTTTTTTAAGTTTCCGCGTTCTTCTTCAATAAGATACTTTTATCTGCAGTTTGATGTTGCTATTTAGTGGCATCCACCGCAGGTTCCGCATCCACCGGCGTTCGGGTTCCGGATCAGGAATCCTTTGCCGTTTTCATCCTCGACAAAATCGATGCTGCCATCGGGGAAGTTTTTCTGGATGTCCTTTGCCATAACAAGCTTGATACCATTGCTTTCCATTGTTACGTCGTCTTCCTTTATTTCTTCGTCAAGGGCGAGTCCGTACTGTGGGCCGCTGCAGGCTATTCCGGCAACGAAAATCCTGAGAGCAATGTCTGGCTTGTTTTCCTGGTCAAGCAGTTCTTTAAGTTCGGCGGCTGCTCGGTCTGTTACTTCGATCATTCTATATACCTCTTCTGTATTTTTCAAAAATGTCAATTTATTCTAAGTTTGATTTTTCTAATGTAAGATGCCATCCGTTACAGGTTACAGGTAACTTCTCAGCGTTATATACCCTAACTTCGAAACGTTATATAACCTTGCATTTAATACATTATAACGCTTGTGCGAGGTTATGCCTCTTTTTTGTTCAAAAGAGTCTGGCTTTCGAAGAAAGGCCGTACAGGGCATGGTCCGGATTTTTGCTTCAAGAATCCGGGGGTCCCATGTACGTGTAATTATATTTACTATTTTATATAATTTTCTACTCATAATATCGTTTGCTTCACGGGCGCTTCCTTTACACAAATTCCGCATCTTCATCCACGGGTGCTTCCAGCACCTCGGCGTTGTAAGCGTTGATTTCCAGGGAATTTCGTTTCCCTTTTACTTCCCAGACCGGAATATACACGAGCTCTAATTCAAGTTCGATGTCTTCATGTTTTGGTTTGACGCTTCTCTGCTCATAGACGATTGCCTGCCCTTCGGTGTTGTTGAAGCGCATTTCCCGGGTGTTTTCTTCGATGATTTCGTCCAGAAGCAGTTTTTCTGCCTGCTGTTTATTGACGTTTGTCCTTTTTACTTCGTAGACCACTGCCGGGATCCGGGTCGGGGATTCGAGGCCTTCAAGCTCTATGTCTTCTTTTGTCTTGTTCAGGGCGTTGAGGAAACCTTTTCCTTCTCCGGTGATGCTCAGGACCTTGGATCTGAAGCGTTTCTCCGATTCTACGTTATAAGAGTATTTCCAGAAAGGCACAAACTTCAGGATGGCATCTTTCGGGTTGCTTAAATATGGTTTTGCGATTATGATGGCCTGTTCTTTGGAAATCCCGGGTTCGACCGATTTTATATTCAGGATATCGTAGGAATCGACTTTGGGGACTTCAATCTGCTCATGCTTTTTTGAAGGATTCCTTTCCTCCGGAGTTTTTGGGGCTGACCCCGGTACAAAATAAGTTTTTTCCTCTTCAGCCTGCATCTCCTGGAGCGGGACAAGTCCGTTGCTAAAGTCAGTTCTCAGTATCGGACTTTCATTCTCCGCTTCTCCGCTATCCATAGTTAGATCTCCAGGTACCTCGTTGAAGTGCGCCGGGACCTCTTCCTCTACTTTTTCCGGGGTTTCGGAGTCCTGCAGAGGGACGGTTTCCTTCCTCTCCATGTTTGCCAGGACAGCTCTCCCTATCTGGAGGGCAAGTTCGTCCCTGTCCCAGACATAGACCCCGAGTTCGGCCGCGTAGTCGTTAAGTTCTCCCGTGGTTTTCTGGGTTATAACATAGATCCCTGTGCTGTTGTCGATTTCATCGGAAAAAGCCTTTATTTCCCTGTAGTCAGGCTGCAGTGTACACCGGACAAATGCCTTGTGCCCGTTTTTCTCCACCAGGATATCACAAGGGTTGGATATTGTAACACTGTATCCGGATGATTTGAAAATATCCACAAGGATTTCTAACAGGTCTTGCTTCATGATTCTCATTCGCTTATATCTTATACAGCTAAAATAGTTTATGTTTACTATTGAAATATAATAATTTTGGGTCTAATCCGGATTCCGGCTGTCCTTCTCTGCCAACTTTCATATTTTAATTAACTAGTTATGGTGCAGCTATATATTAAATCAGTGTCTAATCAGGTAAGTATGAGTGGGATCTGGCTTGGGGCAGATTCGTTTTCATCTTATGAAGCGGGCATTGAAAAGGAATGGCTCGTAGGGAACGGGCTTGGTGGATATGCCTCGTCCACTGTCATAGGTGCCGCTTCAAGGACCTACCACGGGCTACTGGTTGCAGCTCCCAAGGGGGCTTCAGGCAGGTTCCTCCTGCTTTCCTCCCTTGACGAGGAACTTTCTTGCGGGGAAGAGGTCTTTAGCCTGGCAGTCCATAAGTATCCGGGTACCGTCCATCCCGAGGGCTTTTCCTACCTTGATAAATTTTCCCTCACTCCTTTTCCTGTCTGGGTATACCGGGCCGGGGACCTTACGGTTAAAAAAAAGGTGTTCATGGTCTACGGCAAAAACACAACTGTAGTGCTTTACGAAATAAAGTGCGGAAGGGAAGAGGCCCGGCTGAGGATCTATCCTCTTGTAAATGCCAGGAGCTTCCACGCTACAACTCGTTCCGGTGACCTCGACTTTTTCCAAGAAATTGAGACAAACGGGTTGCGACTTGAAAGCTCAAACGGTTTTGTATTCCGGATAAAATCCAACCTGGAATATCACCCTGAACCCCGGTGGTACTATAATTTCGAATACGGGGCGGAATTGAAAAGAGGACTGGCTTTTCAGGAAGATAATTTCAACCCCGGTTTTTTTGAAATCGGAGTCAAGAAGGGGACTTCCCGCTTTTTTGTTGCCTCTTCTATGGAAGATATTTCGTCCCTTTCTCTCGAAGATGCCGAAGAACTCTACACCCGCGCAGTCTACCGGCAAAATCTCCTTGCCTACAATTCGATGCTTTCGGAACCTTTTGCCCTCAAGCTTCTAAGGGCCACGGACCCTTTTATCGTAAAGCACCCTGCCACTGGCGAAAAATCCGTTATTGCCGGTTATCCCTGGTTTTCAGACTGGGGTAGGGATGCCATGATCGCTCTTCCGGGTCTGACTCTGGTGCCCCGCCGCTTTGAAGATGCGCGTTCCATTCTTGCAAACTTTTCCCGGAACTGCCGCAGGGGACTGATACCTAACAGTTTCCCGGCTCTCGGCGGAGCTCCTGTTTACAATACCGTTGACGCCTCCCTCTGGTTCATTCAGGCTCTGGGCCGTTACTTTGCATATACCAAGGACCTCGTTTTTCTCTCGGATGTCTGGAACACCCTGGAAGATATTATCAGGCACTACAGTCAGGGCACGGACTTCGGGATCGGGATGGACTCTGATTTTCTCATAAGGCAGGGGCCACAGCTAACCTGGATGGATGCGAAAGTCGATTCCCGTGCAGTGACTCCGAGAGCAGGCAAAGCGTGCGAGATCAATGCTCTCTGGTACAATGCCCTGAAAATCACCTCCGAACTCGGGGAATTGCTGGACATGGACACCGCAAACTATGAGTCTCTTGCAGAAGGAGCAGCTTCGAACTTTGAAGCCCTTTTCTGGAACTCCGAATATAATTGTCTCTTCGATATCGTTTCCACGGATATCACCGACGAAGCCGGAAACCCTCTAAAAGACTCTGCCATCCGTCCCAATCAGATCCTTGCAGTCGCCCTCCCCTACACCATGCTCACTCCTTACAAAGAAAAAGCCATTGTGGACCGGGTCGAGCAGGACCTGCTCACACCTTTCGGCCTCCGCACCCTTTCAAGGGACCACCCCCACTATACTGGCCACTACCGGGGGAACCCCAAAGCCCGGGACCTCGCCTACCACAACGGCACGGTCTGGCCCTGGCTCCTTGGTGCCTACGTCAAAGCCTACCGGAAAGTCCATAATAATTCAAAAGAAAGCCTGGAAGACATGCGCTCCCTTCTCCTGGGCTTTGACAAACAGCTCGAAGAAGCTGGTGTCGGTAGCATTTCCGAAGTCTTCGACGGCGACTACCCCTACGTTCCCGGCGGCTGCCCTGCCCAGGCCTGGAGTGTCGCGGAAATCCTGAGGGCTTATGTAGAAGATGTGCTTGGGACAAAGCCTTAAGACACGGATTTAAAGGGTTTTTCAAAAAAGTAAAGGATCAGGCCCCTTTTCAGGGACCCGGATCTCAATTAATGATTTTTCACGTTTCAAGCAGGGTCAGGATTCGGTGTAGCTTGTCGTCCCTGACTTGACGTCTCCATTCCAGGGAATCGTATGGCTCACACTGTTCACGGTAAAGGTGAAAGTCAATGTGCCTTTTTTGTACTTGACCTCATCTGAATAAACCGTCACAGCCCCGTTTGCGTTTGTCACGGCAGAATTCGGCTCACTCACCGAGCCGCTCCAATCTCCGGAAACCTTAGCATCTTCAACCGGATTTCCATTACTGTCCCGGACAGTGACAACTGCCTTCCCGGAAACGAACGTATTTCTTCCGGCATTCCTGAGGTTCGGAGTTACTTCCACGCTGTCAATGTAGAGGCTGGCTCCACTGTTTGCCGCTGCAACCTCCGTGGTGGTTGTGTCCGTATCTGTTGCACCTTTGTTGTCAGTTACTGTCAGGATGACATTATAGGTCCCTGCGCCGGTATAGCTGTGCTTGGGTGCAACTCCCGTACCTGAACTGCCGTCCCCAAAGTCCCACTCGTAGGAAGCAATGCCTCCATCAGGATCAGGGTCAGATGAGTTTGATCCATCAAATGCTACGGGCTGTCCTTCCTCAGCACTGTACGGGCCTCCGGTGTCGGCTACCGGGGGATTGTTCACAGGTTTTGTGGTAGGGACTTCACTTATCTCTACTGTGGTGCTGCCTGTACTTGCGGCATTTTCGTTATCCCTGACTGTAAGGCTGACTATGTAAACTCCGGCTTCATTGTAATTATGGGTGGCAGTTTCCCCGCTACCTGTACTTCCATCTCCAAAGTCCCATTCATAAGAAACAATGCTTCCGTCCTGGTCCGGGTCATATGAGTTTGATCCGTTAAAGGTCACTGTCTGTCCTTCTTCAGCGCTGTACGGACCTCCGGCATTGGCTACAGGTGGGGTATTCGGGGCTGGAGGCTGCTGTGCCTTTCCCATATAATCCAGGGCGGCTTTTGCATCCACAATGCCGTATCCGTAGTACTGGTCCCATCCCGGTTCCCCTTTATCCTTTGCGCTTTGTTCGATTGCAGTTCTGACTTCTTCAGGAGTGGATGAGCCGTTTGCTATCAGGAGGGCTGCAACACCTGAGACGTGCGGGGTTGCCATGGATGTGCCCTGGAAGAACCAGAAGTTGAATTTTGTCGGGTCCCCGTCAAAAGTATTCTGCAGGATTCCGTCTCCGTATCCATCCCCGTTCTGGTCGACGGTTGAGTCTCCTCCGGGGGCGGTTACGTCAAGGGCACTCCCGTAGTTAGAGTAGTAAGCCAGTGTCCCGTCGTACTTTGTAGCACCTACTGCAATGCATTTATCATAGGCCGCAGGATAGCCGACAGTGCCTGTCCCATCATTTCCTGCGGCAGCAACAATGGTGATCCCGTTATCGTATGCATATTCGAGTGCATTGTCAAGGGCAGGGCCGGGGTAGTATCCGGGAGAGAATCCCAGGCTCATGCTGATGACCTGTGCGCCGTTATCTGCTGCGAAATAAATGCCGTCGATGAGTTGCTGGAGGGTCCCGCTTCCTTCCGCGTCAAGGACTTTCACGGGCATTATCGTACAGTCATATGCCACCCCAGCCACTCCGTATCCGTTATTGGTACTCTGGGCTATGGTTCCGGCTACATGGGTCCCGTGCTGGTTGTCATCATTTGGATGGGCATCGTTGTTGATAAAGTCGTAACCAGGGGTAAAACTGGTGCCTGCAAGGTCCGGGGCTATGCTGTACGGACCGTAATTTTCGTAGGCAACCCCACTGTCCAGTACCGCAACTGTGACTCCTTCCCCTGTGGATATTTCCCATGCGGGCTCGACATTAATCCCGCCTATTCCGTCCTTGAAATTCCATTGTAGGTAGTAGTAAGGGTCATCCGGTGCCCCGGCTGCATGCGCAATAGCGTTGGGCACTGCATATTCGACATTCGGGTTTCTGCTGTAGGTTTCTACCATCTCTTCGACATTTTTTGTTTTTGGGATCTTCAGCTTTTTGAACCCTGCATAGGGGCTCGCGTATACAGCTTGAGTCCCGTGTCCGGCATTGATCCTTGCGATCTTTTCTTCGGATACTCCTGGCTTGAACTTCACGAGGATTTCCCCTGGGACATACTCCTGTTCCCCGGGCATTTTGATCGTCAGTTTCTCAAAGATGTCGTAGGGCCTGTTGTTCCCCGCTGCCAGTGCAGAAGCCGGCAGGACTACCCCTGTAAGTAATATACACAGTATTAACAGGGGGATTATTTTGTTTTTTAATCTGAACTCCATCCTCTTCATCCTCATACTTTTTAAAAAATATTGGCTATTATCCTCTGTTTTCTTCCTGAAATGAATACCAAATTTTTTATTCTCTTACAGGTATTCTTTCTATAGAATTTAATATATATCTTACTAATTTTTAGTACTTTATTTATGTGGTTTTTATTTCTTCCTATTTGTTTTTTAATGTATCTTGGATTCCAACTAATGATGGTGTTTTTTCATTTTATCTCGAAAATCCAGTGATGAAAGTTTTTTAAAAAAAGCAGCTATATAAGGCAGGAAAAGACTGGATGATATGGTTTTTCTTAATCGGTTAATCTGAATGTATTAATCTAAATATCTTCAAAATTTTTATTCATGTAAGGCGGATAAGTTGTACTAAATTATAGTTAAGTATGCTTGAAAAAATTGTAACAATATCCCGTTTAGGTGGCAAACCTGGTAAGGGGTATCTTCCAGGTTTTTTCCAAATTAACCCCCTGAATAGTTTTGTGTCAGTCGGAACATTCAATTTAAACATTTTTTAATTCATGGGGGTTTCCCGTGTTCACTTATCACTTTTAGTAATGAAGTTTCAGTACTACCTCAAGATATCCTCAGACCCATGGCTCAGGCTCTTGGATTAAGCTGCCCGGTTAAGTTTCCCGGTTAAGTTTCCCTATTAAATTACCTGCTTAAGTTAATGGCTCATGCTCACGGCTTAGGCCCATAGCTCAGGTTCTCAGCTTTTTGATTTGTGAATTTTATCTGTTTTTTCCAAAAAAGAATCTGAAAGGCCCCTTCTGTGGGGCCTTAAATTTTTTATCCCTTATTTTCGGGCTTAAGGATAGAATGCCGTTCCGGATGTGGGATTTCCGTCCCACGTTATTGTATGGCTCACATTGTTTACGGTAAAGGTGAACGTTAATGTGCTCTTTTTGGGGTAGATGGCCTCATCTGAGTTAACCGTTATTGTCCCTGTTGCACCAGTCACAGCAGAATCCGTATCACTGGCTGCACCGCTCCAGCAGCCGGAAACTGTAGCACCTTCGACAGGATTATTGTTTTTGTCAAGGATGGTCACAACAGCAGTTGCGGTAACGTAAGTTATTCCGGTAATTTTGGTACCTGTTGTTGTCACACTTACCCCGTCAATGTGTATGACGTTTTCCGCAACCAGAGTGGCTGTGTCAGTACCCGTGGCGTCTTTGTTGTCCCATACTGTAAGGGTTACATTATAGGTTCCTGCGGTTGAATAGGCGTGGTTCGGAGCAATTCCCGATCCTGTACTTCCGTCTCCAAAGTCCCACTCATAGGAGGTAATATATCCGTCACTGTCGTATGAACCTGATCCGTCAAAGGTCACTGTCTGTCCTATTTCACTACTATAAGGGCCTCCTGCATCGGCTACCGGGGAGTTATTCGGGGCTTGAGGCTGGGTTATATATTCAAGGGCGGCGGTTGCATTTACCAGGCCGTATCCATAATACTGGTCCCAGCCCTGGTCTCCCATATCCCTTGCCGTATTTTCTATTGCTGCCCTGATTTCATAGGGGGTAGCTTCACTGTTTGCTTCAAGCATCAGGGCTGCGATCCCTGAGACATGCGGGGTTGCCATGGATGTCCCTGTGAGGAACCACCAGTTGAAATCTGTGGGATCTTTTGTCTGGATGTTAAAGGTATTCTGGAGGACACCGTCCATGTATCCGTCACCGTTTAGGTCCTGGGAGTCTCCTCCGGGAGCTACCACATCAAGTTCTGTCCCGTAGTTCGAGTAGTCTGCCTTCACACCGTTATAATTGGTCGCCCCGACTGCAATGCACCTGTAATAAGCTGCGGGATAACTCACCGAACCTGTCTGCTCATTCCCGGCGGCGGCAACGATGGTGACGCCGTTATTGTATGCATATTCGAGTGAATCGTCGAGGGCCTGGCCAGGATAGTATCCGGGGTCAAAAGTGAGGCTCATGCTTATGATGTCTGCTCCGTTGTAGGTGGCAAAATAAATGCCGTCTATAAGCTGCTGGAGGGTCCCGTTTCCGCTTCCAGCCATGACTTTCACGGGCATTATGGAACAGTCATATGCAACTCCGGCTACTCCGTACCCGTCGTTTGTGTTCTGGGCTACGGTTCCGGCCACATGGGTTCCGTGATAGTGGTCGTCATTCGGGTGGGCATCGTTGTTTACAAAGTCATACCCCGGGACAAAATTGGTTTTTGAGAGTTCCGGGGCTACAATATACGGGCCGTAATTTTCGTATGCTACTCCGGTATCAAGCACTGCGACTACTACTCCCTGCCCTGTGGAAATGTCCCATGCAGGTTCGACATTTATCCCTCCTATTCCGTCCTTCAAATTCCACTGGTAGCTGTATAACGGGTCATTGGGTACCATGGAGGCCTGTGCGATCGCATTGGACAGCGCATATTCGACGTTCGGGTTCTTGCTGTAGATCTCTACCATTTCTTCGACGGTTTTGCTTTTAGGGATTTTGAGCAGTTTGAATCCTGCATAGGGACTGGTGTATATTTCTTCTGTCCCGTGTCTGGAGTTGATGTTTGCGATTTTTTCTCTGGAAACTCCGGGCTCGAACTTGACTATGATCTCCCCAGGAACATATTTCTGGTTCTGCGTATCGTCCGGCATCCGGGTCTGTGAACCTTCTTGAATCTGGTTATACGAATCGTCTAATATATTCTTTTCAAAGGTGTCATAGGGTTCTGCCTGCACAAACGCAGATGCAGGAAGAACCGCTCCCAGAATTACTGTGCACAAAACTAACACAGGCAAAATTTTGGTTTTTAATTTCAGCTTCATATTCATCTCCTCATGCGATTTTTGCAATTGCTTTATGTGGTTCGCAATTTTTTTTGAGAATTGAAGCAATTGAAATACTGTCCCCACTCAGTATTATTTTTGCTACAGTATTCGGTATATACTTTCTAACTTTTATGGGTTTGTTCGTATAGTGTGTAGTTTATTCGTCTATCATTCATCCATTGGTTTACTCAATGGCCTGTTTGCAGTTCCTTCGCCTCAGGTTTCCCGGGTGGAAATTTTTCCGATCGAGTTAATTTTTATACCATGTAAGCCATCAATACGCACATGATCGACTTCGACACCCTGAAATACGAAAACGGCCTGATCCAGGCGATTGTCCAGGACCTTACGACCAGGGAAGTGCTGATGTGTGCCTACATGAACCGGGAAGCCCTTGAAAAAACCGTAGAGACCGGGATTGCCCATTTCTGGAGCCGGAGCCGGAAGAGTTTGTGGAAAAAAGGGGAGACGTCGGGGCACTTACAGAAGGTAAAAGAGATCAGGATCGACTGCGATATGGATTCCGTGCTCTTGCTGGTTGAACAGGTGGGCGGGGCATGTCACATGGGCTATCGTTCATGCTTCTACCGGAACCTCGAGGGAGAGGTTGTCGGAGAGAAGGTTTTCGAGCCGAATGACGTGTACTGAATGATTTATCGGGTATGAGATTTGTTGGGTATGAGATTTGTTGGGTATGAGATTTGTTGGGTATGAGATTTGTTGGGTATGAGATTTGTTGGGTATGAGATTTGTTGGGTATGAGATTTGTTGGGTATGAGATTTGCCGGGTATGAGATTTGCTGGGTATGAGATTTGCCGGGTATGAGATGTACTGAATTTAGGGGGTATGCTGAAGTTTTTCCGAGATGTTTTAAGGGTTTTTCAACATATTTCAGGTCTCTGAGAACCTTGATTTCCTTCAAATTTATGTTTCAACTTTTTTTCATCGCAAAGAAAGCCCCAGAAGTTTTATTATATACTTCTCGGGTCTATCCCCTTATATGGCAGAAGAGACGCGGATATGCAGGATTGTTCCGGATACCAGTGTGATTATTGACGGGAGAATCTCGGCCAGGGTCAGGAGCGGTGAGTACAGGGGAGCTGAGGTCATCGTTCCTGAAGCCGTGGTGTCGGAACTGGAAGCCCAGGCAAACAAGGGCAGGGAAATCGGTTACAAAGGGCTGGATGAACTTTCGGAACTGCACAGGCTTGCTGAGAGAGGCGATATCACCCTGAAGTTCAGCGGGGTCCGGCCCACCCTGGAGGAAATCAAGCTTTCGAAAGAAGGTAGAGTGGATGCTCTGATCCGCAGCACGGCCCTTGAGGTAGGCGGGCTTTTTGTGAGTGAGGACCGGGTCCAGTCCCTTATTGCGGAAGCCAGGGGGATTGATGTGGATTACGTGCTCCCGAAGGTCGTGGACCCTTCGGAACTGGGGCCTCTCAGGGTAGAGCATTTTTTCACTGACGATACCATGTCCGTCCACCTCAAAAATAGGGTTTCTCCCATGGCAAAGAAGGGGCCGGTGGGTAGAGTGCGCTATCTCAGGATCCGGGACGAGCCTGTTTCAATTGCGGAACTTCAAAGCATTTCCAAAGAGCTTATCGAAAGGGCAAGGGTCGACCCCGAATCCTTTATTGAGATGTCTTCTGCCGGGGCAACGGTCCTGCAGATCCGGAACATGCGGATTGCAATTGCCCATCCTCCTTTTTCCGATGACATGGAGATTACCGTGGTCCGTCCCACGGTTATCGTGGACCTTGAACAGTACCGTCTGAGTGATAAATTGAAAGAACGCATCGAAAGCCAGCGTGGCATCCTCATTGCCGGGCCTCCGGGAGCCGGGAAGTCTACTTTTGCAGCCGGGGTTGCACGCTACCTGAATGATCACGGGCAGGTGGTCAAGACCATGGAATCCCCAAGGGACCTGCAGGTGCCGCCAGAGATTACCCAGTATTCCCCTCTGAACGGGCGGATGGAAGATACTGCAGACCTCCTGCTCCTGGTAAGGCCTGACTATACGGTTTACGATGAGGTCCGGAAGACCAGCGATTTCCTGATCTTTGCGGACATGCGCCTTGCCGGGGTCGGGATGATCGGAGTTGTGCATGCAACCCGGGCCGTGGACGCAATCCAGCGCCTGATCGGAAGGGTAGAACTGGGGGTTATCCCTCAGGTAGTGGACACGGTTATTTTTATTGACAAAGGAGAGGTTGCAAAGGTCCTTGTGCTGGCTTTCACGGTCAAGGTGCCCCACGGAATGGTCGAACAGGACCTTGCCAGGCCTGTCATTACAATTGAGGACTTCGAGACCGGAAAAGTTGAGTACGAGATCTACACCTACGGCGAGCAGGTCGTGGTCATGCCTATCGGGACCAGGAAAGAGGAACGAAAACCGGCCTGGAAACTTGCGGAAGAAGAGATCCGGAACGTTATCCGGAAGTATGCAAGTGGTCCCGTTGAAGTGGAGGTGACTTCGGATAACAGTGCTATAGTGAAAGTCCGGGGCACGGAAATGCGAAAAGTTATCGGAAAAGGAGGGAGTGTAATCGACAGGATCGAAAAGACGCTGGGAATCCATATTGACGTCCGGGAATTCGAGTCAGAACCCTCCAGGCCCGCAAAAGAAATGAAGTACGCCGGGAAGTCCGAAGCCTACATGAAAACTGCCGGAATGACAGGTTTTCCGGAAGCCGACCTTCCTGTTTCAGTCCATCCTCTCCTGGAAAAAACAAAAAAACACCTCATCCTCAGTGCTCCTGAACTGGCAGGAGGGGATGTTGAAATCTATATCGAAGACGAATATATCTTCAGCGCAACCGTTAGCAGGCACGGAGACGTGAAACTCAGGATTAATTCGGACCTTGCCCAGGAAATCATAGAAGCTATGGACAGTGGGGAACTAATCGAAATCCGGAAGATTTAATCTGCTCAGGATATTTTCCTTTTCCTTTTCCTTTTCTTTTCCTTTCTTTTTCCCTTTTCTTTTTATGTCCTGTTTTTCCTTTTTCATCTTTTGATTCTACTCCTCTTCTTTAATATTTAAGTCACTAATCCAAAAATTTATATTGTGTCCTCGCTTCAATTCATATTAGAAATTTAAGTGGGGGTATGATTTAATTGGGTAAGGTACGTGAAGTAGGTCCCGAAATCAGGGAAGACCTGCACGGGAGGATTGAGGTTTTTGACCAGAGCATCCGAAGTTTTGAAAAGCGGCTCAGGGCAGTAGAGCGCCGTTTGTCCGTGGAAACGCCCGGGAAGTTGCAGCCCGGTGGTTCCTTCTCTAATTCTTTTTCCGATTCGTTTCTGAAAGGAAATCCTGGGGATTCCATCGCCAGTTCTTCGGTTTCTCCTGAGTGCCCTTCCGTTTCTCCTGAGAATTCTTTAACGTTGCCTGAGGGTTCTTTACCTTCCGATGAGGTCTCTTCGCTTTCGGAAACAGGAGTTTCGAACCTTTCCTTCAGCGCCGTGCTTTCCTCCGCCGATGTCTCGGAAGGTCCTTTTATTTTCGTGAATACCTCTTCCGAAGTCTCCTCGGGTGCCGATAAAGTGAAGGAGATAAATGCCCTGTTTGCCGGGTTTTCCGAAAGCTTGCGCTCTCTTCAGGAGGCAATAATCGGGCTTTCGGATTTTGTACACGGTGAACTGAGTGCCGAACTCGAGACTATGGACCGGGAAATAAAGGATGCATGTGAAAGGGAAGTTGCAGCAAGGGAGTCTGCAGAAAGACTTGAACAGCGCCTTGAGGTTGTTGAGAACCAGAATCGCTTCACCCTGGGCTCGATCAAGGTGCCGGTGGAGATCTCCGGAATTACGGGTTCCTCGGTCCTTTTCCTTACCGGTTTTCTGGTCTGGTCAGGGCGCTGGGATATAATAAGGTCTCCGTTTTTCTCCCTGGGGCTTGCAGCGCTGATGGCCGCAGCCGTGCTTTTGAAGTTTTATATGATGAACCGGGAACAGAAATCGATGACAGGTCAGGAATAAAAACAAAGAGAAAAAAGTCCCGGGTCCCGGGCCTTTACAATAATTTCCTCGAGGGTATACGTTTCGCATCTCTGGAATGTGATCTCCGATCTGTCTTTTTCGGACATGCCGCAGCCTTGAAAATTACCCTATGCTACTGCGAATCAATATCCTGTAATGTCCGTGAATAAAGCTTTCCTTATTCAGGAGCTTTAAGAGATACGGGAGCTTAGCACATCATTAATATATATCATCACTTCCATTTGTTTTGGATATCCACTTTCTCCTGTGGTGATATTTATTATAGAATTGATAAAAGCTCTTATTCTGGGATTCACAGTAGGCATATCTGCTGCTCTTGTCCCTGGCCCCATGATGTTTGCAACTATTGTGACGTCCTTTAAGGTGGGCTGGAAGGCGGGGCCCTCAGTATTTATCGGGCATGCAATGACAGAATCGACATTATTTATGCTCATCGTGGCCGGGGCATCGTCTTTCATCGGGGTAAATCTAATCTCATATATGGCTGTAATTGGCGGTTTGGTAATGGTACTTTTCGGGTTTTTTATGATTAAAAGTGCAAAAGAAACCTCTAAAAAAGATATTTCTGCCTCAGCCAGTAAATTGGATCTGTCGGTTGGGCCATTGCCTGCAGGGATTGTAACCTCTGCATTGAACCCTATGTTTCTGGGATGGTGGCTGACAGCAGGCAGCGCAATTGTCCTTCAGCAGTACCTTGCAGGCATCTTTGCCGTAATTGCGTTCATCGCCGGGCACTGGTTGGCAGACCTCGGCTTTCTTGTAGCTGTAGCATCATCTTTTTCCAGGGGAAAGGAGCTGATCTCACAGCGTACACATGAAAGGGTACTATACCTCTGCGGAGGATTTATGGCGCTTTTTGGCCTGTTCTTCCTGCTCAATTACAAAAACGTTTCTGCCATGGTCTGAATCGGTGAGTACTGTTGCCTGATCCCATGTTAACAGTTAAAAATCTAAAAATAAAATAGAATCCGGAATTAGCTCTTTTTCCTGGCCTGGTCTGGCTTTTGAAATATCTCAACTCCGGGTCACTTTTACAAAATAGTCGTTTACGTAATCCTGATACCCTGTTTTCATGGCTTTCAGGGAAATGTACCCTTCGGATTTTCCCGGAGGAAGCTCCGGATTTTTGAGCTTTATTACAACTTTTCCTTCCGCGTCCGTGACGCCGGAGTATGCCTGGCTGCGGTCGGGACTTCGGAGAATCACATTTACTCCTCCTACCCTCCTGCTTTCCCCGTCAAGCGCCATGATAAGGAGGGTCAAATTTGTTCCCGTGTCGTTTTCTTCTCCCGAAGGGAGGAAAACAGCGCTCACGTTTGCTTGCGCATACAGGGGTTCGGGCGGCGAGGGAGCGCTTGAAATGGCTGAGAGGATCGCATAAAACCCTATGAAGCCCACGATCGAAAGGACCACAATTCTTATCGGGAGCCCGACGGTCCCTTCTTCATTCTCAGTGAATTTCCGGGGTTGCATATGCGACCTCCTAACCGAATATCGGTAGTTTTCACTCCTTTTCCCTTTCCGCTCATTTACTTTTTTTCAGTAATTCCTTTTTCAGTAATTTCTTCTGTTTTTAAATGATTTTTTTTCGAAGGAATTTTTCGAAGAGATTTTTCGAAGAGATTTTTTCTCTTTCAGTAATTTTTCATATCTTCACAGTTTCTTTCTTTTCAGGTCACCCGGGTCTTTATGATCATAATGGCGTCCTGTTTCTCGTAGTCGTAAAAGCCGTCTGCCAGGATCTTCAGGTCCATTGTCCCCTCATTCTGGTTCGGGTCAAGCCTTGGACTTGCCCCTGCCTGCGTGGTCAGGACTGTGATTCCGTTTATGTCCGTGTTATTCGATGCCGCACCTCCAAGGCCCGTAAGCATCACATTTGCGTCCCTTACAGGGTTACCGTCCTGGTCTGTCGCCCTGATCCGTACTGTTACACCGAAAGGAAGCGTTGCATTGTCTGCGCTCACGATTATAGAATTCCCTGGCTGAAGGCTTTGTCCATCCAGGGCTGCCCCTTCAATAAAAACCGATATCTCCTTTGTAGGAGTCGGTATGATTGAAATAAGTGTGGCAAGGGCAACCATCCCCACGACCAACATCACCACAATATTGATCGGGAGTTCCATAGCTCTTTCGTCATTTCTTAAAAACCGGATTCGTCTCATGAGTTCCCCCACTCTTTGATATTTTCCAGATAATTTAATGTAAATTATTTTACATTTTATCTGTACTCGATCACCCTATATAAAATTATTTGATTTTTAGACCGGTTTATTTTTTAATAATCAATGTTTCTGAATATTCCGGAGCATAACTATACACTTATATATCTTCCTGACCATACTGGAATTGAATACTTCATGATTAATCATATCAAATATGCACGAGGAGAAACGGCTTTTTGAACGATAGTGGCTCTGAAGTCTCATCAGAAAAAACGGGTCCGCATAGTTTTTTGTGTTTTTTGGGATTGCATAAATGGAAACGAAAAAGCGGTGCACTTTCCTATTTGCCAAAAGTGGTTGAAAAGCGCTATGAATGTGTACGCTGCGGTAAGTCCAGGGTGACTTTTGAAAAGACCACAGAAAACAAAACGTTAAAGAACAGAGCAGTAACGAGTAGGGCAGTAAAAAGCAGGGCAGTAAAAAGCAGGGCAGTAAGGAATAGAGCAGTAAAGAACGAATCTTACTGAAACTTGCAGCAAAATAAAACTCTCCACAACCGAAAAAGATCCCTTTTAAGCTGGTTGCTTTTTTCCAACTGCCTTTTTTCTTAAATTTTTTTCAATCTTTATATATTTGCTCGTAAACTTAATCTATTTTAACTTTATTTGTTAGAGCTATGAAGAGAATCGTGATTCTCGATTATGGGATCGGAAATCTCCGGAGTGTTCAAAAGGGGCTCGAACACGCAGGAGCGAATCCCGTTATCTCGGGGGAACCTGAAGAGATTCTTGCCGCTGACGGAGTGATTCTTCCGGGTGTTGGCGCTTTTGTGGACGCCATGAGGTGCCTGCTTCCCCTCAAAGAGACCGTTTACGAGTATGCAAAATCCGGGAAACCGATGCTAGGTATCTGCCTCGGACAGCAGCTTCTTATGAGCACATCCGAGGAAGGGCAGCTGACCGATGGGCTCGCCCTGGTTCCCGGGAAGGTCATTCGCTTTCCGAAATCCGAGCTTAAAGTGCCCCATATTGGCTGGAACAATATAAAGATCACACAGGACCACCCCCTTTTCAAGGGAATCCCCGACAGGGCTTTCGTGTATTTCGTCCACTCCTATTATGTGGACACTGACCCGGAGCATACCCTTGCGGCATGTGAGTACGGGCTGGAATTTGCAGCTTCGGTCGTAAACTCGGAGGGCAACGTCATGGGGACGCAGTTCCATCCTGAAAAAAGTGGAGATGTTGGACTGCAGATACTGAAAAACTTTGTCAGTATGTGTTGAAGGCTGTTTCAGTCCCTGATTTATTTTTTACTTCTACTTTTATTTTTTCCAGTGCTTGAATGGTAAGGAATCTTGAATATTTATAGTTAATTTCACAAGAAGATGATATTATGGACATAGAAGGCTACGCAAAACGGTCACTCAGGCAGGATCCTGAAAATGAAAACGGGCTTAAGGCACAGCTTGCTGAAAGAATTCTCGAGATAAAGAAGCTAAGCCCGGAAGGCGCCCGGGAGATTGCGTCGGCGGTGATTTCTGAAGCTAGGGCGACTCTAAACGTGAAGGGGGAGGTCTTGAGCTCCACTGTCTCGGGGGTTTCCATGGGAGAATTCGGTGTAGGTTCCAGAGGGACCGGAGACTTCTACGTGCACTCCAAGCTCGGGGAGGTCATAGGCCAAACAGGGGCTGTGGTGGACAGTTCCCAACTTGATGATTCCGGGGTTGTACGGATCGGTAATGAATACCTGGTGTTGACCATCGACGGTATCCATTCCCGCTTAAGTGACTTCCCCTTCCTTTCCGGTTTCCACGTAGCCAGGGCTGCTCTCCGGGACATTTATTCCATGGGGTCACGCCCCCTTGCGATGCTCTCCGATATCCATGTTGCAGATGACGGGGACGTTGCAAAGATCTTCGACCATATCGCAGGGATTACTACGGTTTCGGAACTTACTGGAATCCCCCTGATCACGGGAAGTACTCTCAGGATTGGTGGGGACATGGTCATAGGGGACCGCATGACCGGAGGCGTCGGGGCAGTTGGCGTTACTTCTTCCCTCACATCGCGGAACCAGACCGAAGTGGGTGACCTGATCCTAATGACCGAAGGGGCAGGTGGCGGAACGATTTCCACAACTGCGCTTTACTACGGCATGCACGATGTTGTGGACGAAACCATCAACATCCGTTTCCTGGAAGCCTGCGAAGCCGTTCTTGAGTCCGGGCTCCATGTAAATGTCCATTCCATGACCGACGTAACCAACGGTGGGATCCGCGGAGATGCCCGGGAAATCTCAAAAACCGCAGGAGTAAAACTGGTCTTTGAAGAATCAAAAATGCGGGCCCTTGTGAACCCGAAGGTCCTCTCCATGCTCGAAACCCTGAAAATCGACTACCTCGGCGTGTCCCTGGACGCCCTGCTGGTCATCGCTCCCCCGGAATACGCAGACCGGATCCTCGAGACTGTCCGGGCCGCAGGCGTTGCGATTGACATCATAGGCCATGTGGAAGAAGGTAGCGGAGCCGAAGTAATTATTGACGGGGAACGCAGGGACTTTGCCCCGCGCTTCAGGGAATCCGCCTACACCCCGGTTAAAAAAGTCCACGGGGAAGAAAATCCCAGGGGCTTTGAGGAGATGAGGGCGGCAATCGACAGGGCCGCAACCGAAGCTATCGGGAAGAAGCAGAAGGTCCTGGATAAAATAAGGGAAGAAAAGAAAAAATAAAATGAGTTTTTATAAGAATAAAATCTTGAAAAAGAAAGAATGTGTAAAAAGAGTAAATCCTGATAATAATACTAATAATAAAATCAGGATTTACGCTTTACCACAAGCACTTCCTGCTCTTTTCCGATAATCTCCACCTTTTCTCCTTTCCCTATTTCTTCTTCGGACCGGGCCTGCCAGTACTCCCCGCTGTAGCGGATAAAACCCGGCTTATCCGGGCCTATTGCTTCTATTGTCCTTGCGCTGTCTCCGATTATGGCTCCTATAACTGGTTTTTTCTTCCGGGATTCGGCTACTTTGTAGACCGCAAATACCAGGAAAAGCCCGAAAACGATTGTCGGAGTAACTATGGTAAGAATCAGCAGCCTCCGGAATTCGGGGGTATAGATGTTTTCACCTCCCATGGGCACGAGGAAAATGCTCCCTATCACAAGGCTTACCAGGCCTGCAATCCCGAAGACCCCGAAACCCGGGGACTGGATTTCCAGAAGCATGAGTCCTACTCCCACAAGGATCAGGAAAATGGCACCTATGTTGACGTCAAAGCCCGTTCCTATCAGTCCGAGCACTATTGCGATGACTCCGAAAATTTCGGCCCCTGCTCCGGGATTCGATATCCCGAAAATTATCCCGTAGAGCCCTATGGTCAGGAGGAGGGACGAGATGATCGGGCTTGAGATCAGCCTGAGAAATGCAAGGGGGAAAGGTGGTTCGTAGGTTTCGGTCTTTGCATTTTTGGTTTCCAGAGTTTCTCCCTTCACTTCCTCCCCGTCTACCTGGTCGAGAAGGTCTGGAATTGAAGGAGATACGTATTCGATCACGCCCGAATCCAGGGCTTCTTCAGCGTCAAGGTTTTTGTTTTTGGTAATGACTTCTTCTGCAAAGGTCTCGTTTCTCCCGTGCTTTTTTGCGGTGGAAACCGAGAACTTAACCAGGGCGTTGATGATCTTTTCGTCTTCAACAGGCTCGGTGCCTTCGGCAGACATCTGTACGGGCTGGGCGGAGCCAATGACGGTGAACGGGGCCATGGCTGCGATATCGGTTCCCATCAGGATCAGGGTCCCCGCAGACCAGGCTTTCCCACTTTCGGGGACGTAGCCGATAACCGGCACGCTTGTGTTCTCTATCTCTTTTATAATAACCTGGGTCTCTTCAAGGCCGCCACCCGGCGTGTCCAGGCTGATCACCAGGGCTTCAAAGTCCTCGTTTTCAGCCTTTTCGATTGCATCAACTATGACGTTATCGGATGCCGGAGTGATGGCTCCGGCAATTTCGAGTACTAGTACCTTTTCTTCCTGTGCTCCCGCAGGAAGTGCCAGGGCCGCTGTGAGAAAGCAGCACAGGAATAAAATGAAAAATAGACCGGATGCCTGCTTCCAGCGCATTTCCATCCCTTTTCCCCCTTGATCTTTCTTTTCCTGATTCCTTAGTTCCTCATACCTGTTCCTTCCTTTCCGTAACTGCTTTGGAAAGGGCGGCTATGTTGCCGGTTTCCACGGCTCCCGACGGCGTGACTACGATGAGGTTCTTTTCCCTGGCAATTTCAGCAAGGGTCTGAAGTTCCCTGAGTTTGATGGCTGTTGGGGTATCCTGGTAGAGGAATGCCGCATCTTTCATTCTTTGTGCAGCCTGATACTCCCCTTCAGCAAGGATGATCCTGGCCCTCTTTTCCCTTTCGGCTTCTGCCTGCTTTGCGATTGCTCTCCTCATGGTCTCGGGTAGGAGCACGTCCCGGATAGTGACTCCGGTAACTTTGATACCCCACGGGTCGGTGGAGGCGTCGAGGAGTTCCTGAATTTCCATATTGATGTTTTCCCTTTCTGAGAGCACCTGGTCAAGTTCCATCTGACCCAGCACGTCCCTTAGGGTGGTCTGGGAGAGGGTGGAAGTTGCGAACATGTAGTTCTCGACCTGGGTGATGGCGGCACCGGGTTCCACAACCTTGTAATAGACAACTGCGTCAACTTCAACTGTCACGTTGTCCTTTGTAATCACGGCCTGCTTCGGAACGTCGATTGTAACCACTCTCAGGTCGATTTTTGCGGCCCTATCGATTATGGGGATAATCAGGAAAATTCCCGGCCCCTTCACTCCACTGAGGCGTCCTAATCTGAAAATTACGACGCGCTCGTACTCATTTACCATTTTTATTGCCTGTGAGAGTATTAATAATACAACTATTAATACAGGAACTAATAATGGACTGGTAAAACCGTTCATAATAAAATGCCCCTCTTATTCATTATATTTAAATTGGGCTTATCATTAAATAATTATTCTCTATCCGGGGAATTATGCCTGAAAATTCCTGCTCTATGAGCATTTCCGGGTTTACAGGTTTTTTATCATGGATTAATCCTCTTAAAACAGGCAAATCCATATAAGGACTCTTCCTGGCTCCTTGTTTCTTTGGAAATTTTTTATTGGAACCATAAGGGGAGTTGAAAGACCCTATTTGATTGAGATCTACCCCACAAACAATAAATTAATAAATGCATAAAGTGATCTAAGCGCAGACAGCGATGCGAGAGTACACGCTCAGGAAGCGATTTTAGGAAGCGATTAAAACTTGAATTACGATTTTGAAGAGCAAAATGAGTGCGTGAAAACGCAGGTTCAGAAGAAACCCCGGTGTTGATATTCATGAGTAAGGAATGTCCAGATTGCCACGGGCGTGGTTATAGAGTAATTTCAACCGAGGTCTGCCCCCAGTGTAAGGGGAAAGGCAAGGCGAAATCCGTTGATTTAATGAAAATCTCGCAAAAAGATATTGACAGTTTACTTAAAAACGGTGCAGAATGTGAAAAATGTAAGGGGACAGGAAATATTGAAAACACGGAACCCTGCGAAACCTGCCGGGGGTTGGGAAAGATCTACGCCTGCAGGGTCTGTGGGGCACCGATTTATAACCCTGATGAGGTTGAAGACGAGACCTGCATTTCTTGCTCCAAATCCCAGCACGTCTATGCCCTGGACGACTCATGCGACCTCAAGGATGTGGAAGCCGGGAATCTTTACCACGGAAAGGTGAGCAGTGCGGCTTCCTTCGGGGTTTTCGTGGATCTGAACTCCCACGTAAGGGGGCTCATGCACTCAAGCAATGTAGAAGTCCCTCCGAAAGTCGGGGCAACCGTAATCGTGCTCGTAAAAAGCATCAAGGCCGGAGGAAAACTGGACCTGATCCCCAAAACCCTCCAGAAGTATGAAACTATCGAGCTTGAAAAGGAGCTTCCTGTCAAAAGCTCCGATAATATCGATCCCAGCATGAAGGGCAGGCTGGTCCGGATTGAGGGGGAGATCATCCAGGTAAAGCAGACCAGTGGACCCACTATCTTCACGATCAGTGATGAAGGGGGTTTTGTCCCCTGCGCGGCTTTTGAGAGTGCCGGGAAACGAGCTTACCCTCACATCGATGCGGAAATGGTTGTGTCCATCACCGGGGAAGTGACCCTGCGTGATGATCAGGTCCAGATCGAGGTCATGAGCATGAAGCGGCTTACCGCGGAAAGGGAAGCTGCTGTCAGGGCCAGGGTCGAGAGGGTAATTGAGGAAAAGGCAGCTCCTGCTGATATCCCCTTCCTGATCGAAAGTGAAATTATGGAAAAGCTCAGGCCAAAGATGCTCCATGTGGCCAGGGAAATCAAAAAAGCAATTCTCCACTCAAAACCCATCATTCTCAGGCACCATGCCGATGCTGATGGGATTACCTCGGCTATTGCCATTGAGAGGGCAATCCTGCCTCTTATTACGGAAATCGGGGGTTCGGATGCCGAGTATTACTTCTACAAGCGGGCTCCTTCCAAAGCTCCTTTCTATGAGCTTCCCGACATTACCCGGGACATTTCTTATGCGCTCGAGGATGCCTCCAGGCACGGGCAGAAAATGCCGCTGGTAATCCTTGTGGACAATGGCTCCACTGAAGAGGACGTGCCTGCCATGAGGCAGGCCAGGGTCTATGATATGGACATCCTGGTGATCGACCACCACCACCCGGACGAAGTTGTGGACCAGTACCTTATAGGGCACGTAAACCCTGCCCACGTGGGCGGCGATTTCGGGGTTACGGCAGGCATGCTCTGTGCCGAAGTAGCCCGTATGATCAACCCCGATATCAGTGAGACTATCCGACACCTGCCTGGAGTTTCAGCGGTTGGGGACCGTTCGGAGGCCCCGGAAGCCGGGAGGTATATTTCCCTTGCCTCGGACCGCTACACCCTTAAGGAACTGAAGGACATGGCCCTTGCCCTGGATTACGAGCAGTTCTGGCTTAAATTCAGCAGTGGTAAAGGTGTGATTGACGACATCCTTGACCTGGGTGATCACAAAACCCACGGGCGGCTGGTCTCTCTCCTCTGCGAGCAGGCAAATGGCATGATTCAGGAACAGCTCGATACCTGCCTTTCCAACATAAAATCCCAGAAGCTTGCAAACGGGGCTATCATGAACGTGCTTGACGTGGAAAACTATGCCCACAAATTCACTTTCCCGCCCCCGGGGAAGACTTCGGGAGAGGTGCATGACGTGCTCTGCAAAAAGAACCCTGAAAAACCCATGGTAACCCTGGGCTTTGGCCCGGACTTTGCGGTTATCCGTTCAAAGGGCGTGCTCATGAACATCCCGCAGATCGTCCGGGAACTTCGTGAGGAAATCACGGGTGCCGGCGTGAACGGAGGTGGGCACCTGGTCGTGGGGAGCATCAAGTTCGTGGAAGGGATGCGGACCGAGGTCCTCTCAAGGCTTGCGGAAAAAATTGGGTCCACGGAAGTCGAATACTGATTATCGGCTTCTTTTTTCTTTTTCCGCTTTCCTTTTTTCACCCTTTTTGTTTTTCCCCTTTCGTTTTCTTTTTCACAGAGGATGTCCTACTACGGTAAAAAGTAGCTGCTGGGGTGAGTAAAGTAAAAAATACAGGCAAAGCCCTTGACTAAAAAGAATTGAAACCAAAAAGAATTGAAACCAAAAAGAAGCAAAAAATAAAAAAAGAAGTAAAAGTTAGTTTTTTCTTTCAGTCCACCCTCACAATCCTCACCAGGGACTGTATGGGTACGTTGGCTATGGTATCCGAGCCTTTTTTGTCTACGAGGACCACTACGACTCTCGGTTTTGCGTCCATTTCCCGCAGGTGTTCTACCACTTCCATTGTGGTGGATCCAGTCGTGATCACATCATCAACGATCACGCAGTTCTTGCCCGCAACGCTTCCGAAGTTGCGGCTGATGGTCCCTTTATGGCCGGGCTGGACAACGTCCTGTGCTTTACGGGAATGGTAGAGGGCAAAGTCTGCTCCCAGTTCGTTTGCCATCATGCTTGCAAGGGGGACACCGCTGGCAGCAACTCCTACGACCACATCCACTTCTGTGTTTGTTTTTTCCAGGGTCTCAAGCACCATGTCGCAGAGGGCAAGGGAGATGTAGTGGAGCCTTGTAGCACTTTTCCCTATGCTGCTCCAGTTTACGGATATGTCCTTCGGTGCGGGAGCTGTAACTTCTTTTTTCGAGCGGGTCAAAAGCCAGGTCACTGTTTCCCTGGAAACATTGAGTTCGTCGGCAATCTGGCCGCTTACAAGCCCGTTGTTTTGAAGTTCAACAGCTTTCTGGATCAAATCTTCTATGTTCTTCATTCCTCCATTCCCACCTGAATATTGTTTTTTGTTTTGGTATGCAGTATTTTTCAGCTCTTTCTTCCGGCTTATTTCCAGCTTGTCTTGCAAATACTGCCTGAAAAATATAATCCTGGTATTTTAATACTCAGCTACAAGCATTATTACACTACCAAGCGTTATATCTTTTTCTTCCCCTTTTCATCAGAGCTTTGTCTTTCTTTTCTTCTTGAGGGGTGATCCGCAAACCGGGCAGACATCTCCTTTCTCAAAAGTCTGTTTGCAGCCTATACACTGCTTTTGCCAGATTATGAGGTCCCTTATTTTTTTCTGAGCTATTGGTTTTACCTCAATTCCGAGTTGCACGGCAACGTTCTGA
Organism: Methanosarcina sediminis; assembly: GCF_052056915.1. GTDB lineage: Archaea > Halobacteriota > Methanosarcinia > Methanosarcinales > Methanosarcinaceae > MTP4. The sequence goes on from NZ_CP195119.1 coordinate 3,132,185, forward strand.
ACGGCGTAGTCATCCGTCAAAAGGACCGCTTTTTCTTTGTGTTCCAGGGCTTTTGCAAGGACTTCCAGATCGGTTTTTGAAAGTTCTTCCGAATCCCTGGTATGCTCTGCTTTTTCCCTTACCACTTTTACCATTTCGGGTTCGGGCCATTCAACTCTAAGCCCTCCTTCCTTTGCCAGGTCAAAGCGTAGGACGGCATCCCTGCTCTTCAACTCGTCTTCAACCGATGGGACGGTGATAAGGAGGGAACTGTCGACGTCGCAGTTGCCCATTATGAAAACTGCCGAGTCTGCTATGTAATTGGTCATTTGCCTCAAATTTTCTCTTTTAGTATAATAATTCATTGGCTTCCTCAATTCATTTGCTTCCTGCCATGAATATTAGGTTCTTCAAGCATTTCCTGTCTTGGGATGTATAATGTGTGGGTTTCTGGGAAGAAGGGGCATAAAAAGTAGTCGAGGATAATAAAAAGTAGTCGAGGATAGGCTTTTTGGAAATCGGGGTGGGGAAAATAGTTCAAAAAAGGTTTATCGGAAATGTGGCCCAGATAAAAATAGTCCGAAGCTGGGTTTTAAAATGATAAGTCGCAATGAAGGGATTAAGGGGGTAGCCCCCTTACATTTAATTCGGACAGATTTTTGCCAGGGCTTCAGTGATATCTGGCAGGAGTTCTACGGGGATGCCGATTGTCATTTCCTCATCGGCAATTTCCGTATAGGCCCGGCTTCCGCTGCAGCCTACTGTGATCCCTACCTGGCCGTCTCTGTAGGCCTGCACTACTCCGTCTGAACAGACACTCTGCTTTCCGGCAAAACCGACTTCCAGGCGGCCTCCACGCTTGTACATGATTGCCTGGGTGAGTAGCATGATCTGCCTGGGGTTGCAGATGACCACTGCGACGTCAGGTTCAAAGCTAGCTTTATCAAGGGCTCCGTACAGGATCGCTTCGGTGCTGTTGGGGGGGAGCATGGGAGCGTTTTCAACAGTGCGGCGGGCGGCATTGATGTTGCTGAAGTGGTTCAGGCCTTTGTAGTAAAACTCTCCGCTTCCTACTTTTCCTGGCATCGTGCCAAGCCCCATGGAAGCGGCTCCTCCCTTGCACATCTGGTCTTCAACCAGGGAGTAAAACTCTTCGCCTGTTCTCCTGACCCTGTCGATCATCTGGCAGTGGCGCATGGTTTCTTCTACCTTTTTGACTTCTGTGGGGATTTCTCCGCCTGCAGGTATCAATCTTACTGCCACCGGGGAGGTCTTGAGGTTCAGACGAACGATCAGTTCCTGGCCGTAATTGTTGATTTCCTTGATATCCATGTTTCTCACTCGGGTTTCAAATTTGTTGAACTGCAATTGTTATAATGTATTTTTTATACATATCATTGTTCTGTTTTGGATAAACTATACACAACCGTTTCAGATATAAATATTTCGATATTTATTTTTTCCAAAGTCTTTCCTTGACAAATTTTCAAAGGAAGCCCCGGGTCCTGAAGTATTTCTTTAGCCCCGGGTCAGGTTCATGCGTACCGATTAAAAAAGTTTGTTCGGGGGGATGCCCATTCCCGCCTGTTAGATCCTTACTCGAGTTTGTCAAAAATAATCTGCATTTTTCCCTTTTCCCTGGCAAGATTCTTCGAGATCATGCCGTTTTCCAGCCAGCAGGCATTCATAACGGCTGCAGGGACAAGGCAGGTGGGAGTAATCGGGTTCTCAGCGGACTTTTTGGAAAGGATGGTATCCTGCCCCCCCATGAGATCATTCATCTCAAAGTCAAATTTGGTTCCCCAGTTCCTGAGCTTTTCACAGGTCGTTTTGATATGAACGTGGGTTTTTTTGCCTTCCTTTGTGGCAATAATCTTTGTCGTGTGTCCGCATATACTATCTATAGAAATTTCCGTGACCATTATATTCTCTCCTTAATCCGCTGTTTTTGATTTAGTTTGTTTTTTGATTTAGTTTGTTTTTTGATTTAGTTTGTTTTTTGATTTAGTTTGTTTTTTGATTTAGTTTGTTTTTTGATTTTATAGTCCCGAACGTAAATACTTACACTTACATTATAACCACGGAAGACACGGAAAGCCCGGAAGGATTGTGCCCTATTTCCTTTATTCCGTGTTTTCCGTGCTTTCTGTGGTTAAACTTTCGCTTGAGATTGGTGAAGGAATTTGGGTCCTTGACTATAGTTTGTTTTTTGAATCCGCCCGGTTTAAGTTTGCCGATGTTTAAAATTGCCGGGGCCAGGTTTGCCAATTTTTTTAAATTTTCGGGTTTTCGTCCGATGATATTTAATTACGCTGATGTTTATTCTTCGGTGATACCTGGTTCAACGATTCGGTTTTATCTATTATACCTGGGCTCTCCAGTATCTTTTATATTTATATTTTATCTCTTATAATATTTCTGGTATATCCGGATTTTCAGCGTTAACATCTTATTTTGCGTTGATTTTTATACTTGTACTTTGTTACTCTTCAGGCACATTGCCCTTCGAAGACAGGTCGTGTCTGGGGGCATGGGGCAAATCCGGGAATTATTCGGATGCCTGATCGCAAAGTTCTTATACGATTCTATTTGTAATGATATGTCCGTAGCAAATACGCTAATTAAATACTCCTGTTCATACAATTAATATATTATCAGGGCAATTTAGCTACTTAACGGCATACCTCTGCCCTGATCGGGATCACCAGATTACAGGATATTTACTATCGGCATAACCTAAATTAAGGCATTAAATGCATTATATGAAACCTGAAGAGAATTCTAATACATTCATGAGGCGATAATATGAGATGGCAAGGCAGTTCCAGAAGGAAGGCGACTGGTGGGAAGGTCACAGCTGCCCGCGGAAAGCGTAAGTTTGAGATGGGCCGTGAATCTGCGGATACCCGTATCAGCGACGTGAAGCGGAAGAATGTCTCCACTATGGGAGGCAACAGAAAGGTAAGACTCCTTCAGTCCAATGTGGCAAACGTAACGAATCCGAACGACGGTAAAACAGCGGTTACAACTATCGAAACCGTTGTCGACAACACTGCAAACAAACACTACATCAGGCGTAACATCCTGACTAAGGGCTCTGTCATTAAGACCCCTCTCGGCACTGCAAGGGTAACGAGCAGACCGGGACAGGAAGGAGTCGTAAACGCTGTCCTGATAGAGTAATTCTTTTCAGGACCTGGTCCCTCTTCTGGGATCAACCCTAAATTTTTGAAAAAACTTCGTGCCGGTGACTATCAATGGATGAAAAGATAAGACACATTCTGGAAATTCTTGAAAACGATGCGAGAGCAAGCTCTGATGAAATTGCAGCACTTACGGATATGACTGCACAGGAAGTTTCTCAGGCAATTGCAAAACTCGTGGAGACAGGAGTTATCCGGCACTACAAAACCATTATTGACTGGGACCTGGTCGGAGAAAACTACGTTTACGCCGTGATCGAACTGAAGGTCACGCTGGAGCGCAACCAGGGCTACCAGGTAATTGCAGAAAGGATCTATAAATTCCCAGAGGTCCGATCTGTTCGGCTTTTGTCCGGGGACTACGACATATCCCTTACCGTTAGGGGTAGGTCCATGAAGGATGTGGCCTTTTTTGTGGCAGAAAAAATTGCGACCCTTGACCAGGTCCAGAACACGGCAACTCATTTCGTGTTGAAGACCTATAAGGAAGATGGGGTAATTCTCCACGAACCGGAAGCAATTAAGCGGCTCCCGGTCTCGCTTTGATTAGAGGATTCTAATAGGCCTGATCCTTCTATTCCTTTTCACAATTTGTTTTACTCATATAATTTTTGATCGGGGTGTTTTCTTGAGACCTCCATGTGATCCTTCAAAATTTGTTGCGGAAATAGTTAAAAATGTCCCCCCCTCGGGGATACGCCGTTTTTTTGATCTGGTTTCCGGACTTGAGGACGTTATCTCCCTTGGCGTGGGGGAGCCGGATTTCATTACTCCCTGGCACATTAGGGAAATGTGTATCCACTCCCTTGAAAAAGGGCAGACTTCCTACACTTCCAATTACGGGCTTCCGGAACTCAGGGATGAACTTTCAAGGACTTATTACAGGCGATATGGCCTGGACTATGATCCGGCATCCGAGATCCTGGTTACCACCGGGGTTAGCGAAGCTATTGACATTGCACTCCGGGCAGTGGTAAACCCCGGAGACGAGGTCATCGTGGTCCAGCCTGCTTACGTGGCATACGTCCCTGCGGTGGTCCTGGCAGGTGGCAAGCCTGTGATCGTTTCCACCCACCGGGGAGATGAATTCCGTCTCACAGCAGAAGTCCTTAAACCTGCTATCACCAGCAAGACCAGGGCAATTGTGCTCAATTTCCCGAACAACCCCACAGGGGCTGTCATGACCCGGGAGGACCTCGAGGACATTGCTGACCTTGTGGCGGAACATGACCTCTTCGTGATCTCGGATGAGGTCTACGAATGCCTTACCTATGAAGGCAAACACATTCCCTTCTCTTCCCTTGAGGGTATGAAAGAGCGGACTGTCATGCTGAACGGCTTTTCCAAGGCATATGCAATGACAGGCCTGAGACTCGGTTTTGCAATGGCCGCTCCCGAGATCATCCGTTCCATGATGATGATCCACCAGTACTCCATGCTTTGTGCCCCCATAACCGCCCAGGTAGGAGCCCTTGAAGCCCTCCGGAACGGGAATGACGAAATGGAAAGGATGGTCCGGGAATACGACCGGCGCAGGCATTTCATCGTCAGGGGCTTTGACAGGATAGGTCTCGACTGCTTTACTCCCAAAGGAGCTTTCTACGCCTTCCCATATGTAGGGGCCACGGGCCTTTCCTCCTGTGAATTTTCAGAACGGCTTCTGAACGAAAAGAGAGTTGTTGTAATCCCGGGTGACGTCTTCGGGGAAGCAGGGGAAGGTTTCCTCCGCTGCGCTTATGCAGCGTCCATGGATGACCTTAAAAAAGCTATCGATCGAATGGGTGAATTTGTAGACGGATTATAACAGTGAAAGGAAGCTGAATTCTTTTTCAGGCTTGCCGAAATTATTCTTCGGCTGCTTTCCTTTCTTATTTTCTTTCTTAAATTCCTTTTTTCTTTCAGGAATTCTCTTGGGGTCCATTTCACTTTTATAATTGGATTTTATATAATTTTATTGAAAATTCCTGTAATGTATTTAAAAATTCTTTAGCAACATGGTGTGTATATCCAGGTTTTTTATGAGCTATATATCTGAACTGTTAAGGACTGCGTATCCGGAAAAATGTTTCGTTGGAGTTTTTGGGGTCAGTCTTCCTCATCGTCCATTCTCATGATAAGGATATTCATTTTGTCATCCATTTTTTCAATCAAATCGTTCATCTGGTCGTACCATTCATCCACGTTTTTCTTGACCATCGTTTTCATTTCCTGGGGTTCGATTGCCACGTATTCGTAGTAGTATCCTCCGCTTTCAATGGACCGGGTTTCCCGGTAAACAACACCACAGGCTATCAGGTTTTGAAGGGAACGGTATGCAGTGCTCCTTTCTCTGTTAAGGATTTCACCCAGGTTTTCGGCTGTCAGGGGGCCGGAAGTGAGCAGGGCTTTGTATGCATCGATGTCAAGGGACTTTAAACCAAGCACACATTTTACCATGTCCTCGCACCTGAAGCTTGCTCTTATCATCTCATGAATTGAATTTGCCATAAGATCACTTAGCAGTTTACTTTTTTTCAGGTTTTTCTGTGTTTTCACCTTTGTACTGGCTTAAAATTGCACTCCAGAATCTTTTTAAGCACCAACTTTGTTGCCAGGTTACCATTGGTGATGAATATATTTATTAACTTATTTATGTTAACACTTTTAGGCTCTTTTATTATATTATTGTTTTGCGCTGTTTGCACAAAAGCTCACATTCTCAATTGCCATGCTCAATCACAAAATTATATATATAATTTCTCTGATCAATAGCCCTGGAAGTTATGAAGCCGATTATTCCTGAAGATGAACGCTCTTCCGAGCCTCTTGATAACGAGAGGATTATTTACCATCCGGATATGGTAAGGGCCAACGAGTGGATTTTGAACGAATACGAAGCCCCTTTTAGGGAAATCTGTATTTTTGTTCCCTGTGCAAAGAGGAAACCCTACCATGAAAGCCCATCCCATAAAAAATTCGACCGGATCATCTTCGGACTTGCAAAACCCGAGGATGTGCACGTTGTGACTTTCGGGACCTGCGGGGTTGCCCCCAGGGAACTTGATACGCAGTACCCTTTCATGCACTACAAATTCATGATGGGAAAATGCAATGTGACTCAGATCAAAAGGGATTTTATAAAAATCGAAAGTGAACGGCTTGCCTGTTATCTCGAAAAGACCCGGGATAATTACGGGCACAGGATTGCTTACTGTATCGGGGATTTCCGGACTGCCATGGAAAAGGCTCTGGAAATGGTGGATGTGGAAGTGTCCCTGGTCCCCAGGGAATCCACAATCCGGAGTATGCTCCAGCCCGAAAAATCCTTCATCTACAACAGTCTCTCCTGCAAAGAGTACCTGCAGGACTTTTCCGATGCAATTGCAGAAGCTTTAAAGCTTCCCGGGAGGAAGGTCGGTCTCCGGGAAGACCTCTCGGTTGACGATACGGACTGGTACCTCCTGTAAACTCTCTGCAAATTGTATGCATTTTTCGGATGCAGCCCGTGTCTTTTGCTGTCTGCATTTCCTTGAGGGCATAAGCTCCGCTCTGCCAGGGGAGGAGGGACAACAGGCCCTTCACTCTTGAGGATATTCTTCCCGGCGGTATTTTACTTAAGGAGTGGTCGGAAGTGCCTTCAATACTTTTTTGTTTTTCCCTGAAACTTATACATTTTCCGAAAGCTCAGAACTTCTCCTAAGGCTTAGAACTTTACCGGAAGCCTGAACTTTGCCGAAAGCTCAGAACTGGGACACAAAGGTCCTGGCCTGCCAGAGCGCAACCACTGCCAGGATCAGGATCAGGACCATCCACATGATGTTCCCCGCAGGTATGAAGGAATTTGCCCAGTAGGCATTGTAGGCTTCCATTGCGGCTTCTGTTTGTACCATATTAACTCCTCTGTTTCACTTTTACACGTATCTCAGACATGCGTCCGAACCCCGAACTTTCCCGAAGTCCGTAATCACGTACCTGTGCAGAAGGAAACCTTTCTTGTAGATCCCCTCTTCATCCACTTTTTGCTCTACGTCTTTCAGCATTCCTCCGGATGCCAGTTCGATGATATCGAAGTTGATGCTGTCCCTGTGGTAATCTCCCTTCATCCCGTACTCTTCCATTATCTTTGAAACTATCTCATAGTTCCAGTGCTCTTTTTCGTCCAGGAAAAGTTCCAGAATCCTGAATTTTAACGGTCGGTTTCCCATTTCACTCACCTCTCAGGGTTTCGAGTTCTCCGGCTTCTTCCGTGAACATGATGAAACTCCCGGCAACACAGAGCGCACCTCCAAGCAGGATTGTCCACTGGGGCACATCCCCGAAGAAGAGGAAGATGAAGATAATGGCACACAGTCCGTAGAGATTTCCTATGCCCTGCCCTCTCCCTACTCCTATCAGGGGGAAAGATTTGTACCAGCAGACATAACAGAAACCAAAGGTAATCCCTGCAAAGATAAGGACCAGCAGGGTCAGAGGCTCAAAGGCCTGGAATGCAAAGGAATACATCGGGAAGCCAACTATTGCCAGAATCGGCACGATAAGGATCCACCAGATTATGTTTTCTCCAACAAACCTGAGGGTCAGCCCCACATCAGGCTCGGCAATGTCAAGTCCCTTACCTGCGATTGCGCCTTCAATTCCCCAGCCGGCAGCTGCCATCAGTCCGCCGAGGTATCCGATCCAGGGCACTTCCCCTGCACCAAGCTCGGTAATGAGCCCGCCGCCAAAGATCGTAATTCCTCCAAGAATAATAACTAAAATCCCGATTGCAGCTCTCTTTGTAATTTTTTCCCCGTACCAGTAATATGCAAGCACGGACCCGATCACAGGATAGAGAAGGGCAGCAACCGCGGCAAATGCGCCGCCGATAAATCCCATTGCCATAAAGGACCCGAGAATCGCAACCGGTCCCCCGAAGATTGAGGCCAGGAAGAACCACTTGGAACAGGGATTGAACTCCTTTAGTGTACGGCCCAGTTCCCCGAATTTTTGCAGCACTCCATTCCAGACCATAAGGGCAAGCATAACCGTAAGTGCATTGAATGCGGTGATCAGGACTGCTGTTACAACCAGGGATACTGCGTCTCCGTTTGTCCCGGCAATGACTCCGAACATTTCGTCAAAGGGGTTCAGCACCCAGACAACAGTGCCCGGCAGATACCAGATTCCCCAGAATACGGCACAGAAAAGGGCCCACATGTACCCTTTACTGATTTTTCGTTTGCTTTCCTGCTTTTTCAAAGCTTTCAGATCCACTCCAACTCCTCCCTTTTATGACCTTATTTATTTTCATGCCCCGATCCGTTTTCATGACCTGATTCTTTCAGGGCAGGATGCCCGGGGGGCAATTCCCGGATGCTCACCCGGAGCGAGCCTTGAATTGCCTTGAATTTTCCCGGAACTTTCCGCTCTTTAATCTTTTTAGAATCCCAATGCCGCTTTTATCTTGTTCACCGCGTCAGTGGCATTTTCCCCGTAGATGTTGGCCCCTATCTTGTCAGCCCAGTCCTGGGTAACCGGAGCGCCCCCGACCATTGTCCTTACCTGGTCGCGGATGCCTGCTTCTTTAAGCTGTTCCTCGATCTGGATCTGGTTAACCATGGTGGTGGTCATGAGGGCAGAGCTCGCAACGAATTCAGGCTTGATTTCCTTTGCCTTTTCAATGAAAGTCTTGATGGGCACGTCTCTTCCGAGATCAATCACTTCAAAGCCTGCAATGTTGAGCATGGAAGCAACGATGTCCTTTCCTATGGAGTGTATGTCCCCTTCGATGGTCCCGATAACGATTGTTCCTTTTTTCTCGGTTTTGGATTTCCTTCTCTCCATCTCCGGCTTCATAACTTCGATTCCTGCTTTCATTGCCTCGGCTGCAGCGAGCACGTGGGGAAGGAACACTGCCCCCTGTTCAAACTGTTCTCCTACTTCCTGCATGCCTGCCGTAAAGCCGTGCTCGATGATTTCTACAGGGTCGACTCCTTCCTTGAGGGCCTCATTTGCTGCTTCTTCTGCCATTTCCTCATCATATTCGGTAATTGCTTCTTTTGCTTTGGCGATGATTTCTTCTTTGCTTGCCATTTTTATCCCTCCCTGAAGGCCTTGTCAGCTCTGTCCACGACTGCCTGCATGTCCTTGAGGATGTCGGCGTCGATTGGTGGGACCTCATGGTGTTTCAGGACGTCCATGACCTTCTCGTTTGCCACAGCTGCCAGGTCCTTGGAGCCTGCGTGCTCCCAGTCCCCGAACATCATCCTGTCGATGAGCATCGGGTCTGACGGGTAGTCTACAAGCTTCCTGGTCTGCTTGAGGGCGAGGAAGTTGTTTCCTATGCCTACTTTCTGGATGGATTCGACTGCAAGGGTTTCGGTGTTGACCGGGATTCCTTTCATTGCCTTCTTGGTCATCTTGATGATGTCGTTGTCGATTACCAGCTGTTCCATGGAGAATGTCATACCAAGCTCAAGCATCCCGGCTCCGTAGAGGGTGTTTGCACCAGAGAGAGCTGGAAGGAGACAGGTCATGGTCTTTTCGTGCCCTGCCTGGTCGTCCGGAACCTTGGCGTCAGACTAAGTGCCTGCCACGAATGCAGGAAGACCGTAGAACTGTGCGAGTTTTGCGACAGCTCCACTGATCAGGCCAAGTTCAGGCGATCCGACAGGAGCAGTACCCTTCTTCAGATCGAAGGTCGTGGTGGAACTTCCGTACCAGACTGCTGATCCGGGCACTGTGAGCTGGGCAAGCACGATTCCGGAAAGGACTTCGGCATTGTGGGTCACAAGCGTCCCTGCAAGGTATACGGGAGATGACCCTCCGGACATTGCCATACTCAGGACGTTTACCGGGATTCCCAGGCGGGCACCTTTGATGATAACCTGGCAGGCGTTGACACTGAGTTCCAGCGGGCTTGTCGGGCAAAGTAGCATGGAGAAGATTGGTTTTTGCCGGGCTTCTTCTTCGTCCCCTCCGTAGAAGGCCTTTGCGATGTCCCAGTAGTACTCCACGTTCTCGCCCACGGGATCGATGTGGTGGAAGTGTTTCTGAGTGTTGGTTAACGGAGTGAATGTCTCGTGAACGTCCTGGGCTCCTTTGCCTGCCCAGTCCCTCGCCGAAACCGGCAGGGAGTAGTAGTCGATGTTTTCTGCCCAGTCACAGAGTTTTGCGATATCCGCAATGTCCTGCTCCACGGAGTCCACGGTTACGTACTTGCCGTCCTGGAACCGGCACATCTTGACCCCTGTGCCGAAGCAGGTCCAGTGTACCTTTCCTCCGGCTTCCTGGACAGTGTTGTACTTCTTGTCGCGCCCCCAGAGTACGAACCTGGACGGTGCGAGCTGAAGAGCTCTTCTTACCAGGTATTCCGGAATTTTAACGACCTGGGTCTTCTCATTGACCTCACAGCCGTTTTCCTTGAATAGCTGCCTTGCTTCAGGGTCCGAGACCTGGATACCCGGGTTCATTAAGACTTCCATTGTGGCGTAGTGGATTGCCTTGAGCTCGTCTGCGGTAAAGAGGTTCAGTTCCACGCCCTCAAGATAATCGAATCCTGCAAATGCGTTACATTGTGCCATTTTCTCTCTCCTTTTTCATCGGATTTTCTTCTTATTTCCATTCGGTTCTTATCTGCGGCAGGGCAAGTCTCTGGATTGTATAGTCTCTGGATTGTATAGCCTGAGCTACCGGTATCAATTATATTTTTCAAAAAGTTCCTCCGGCCCCCACTTACGTGATTGTACAGGAGAACCTGTGGAGCTTTTCAACGGAATCCCACTTCCCTTTACGGATTTGCCCCTTTCTCCCGAATTTCATCGGGAAATATTATAATATTTAATCTATTTTTATTTTATCTATTCGTGTATATATGTTTTCCTTATATTTTTTTCTTGAATTTATTTCCGGAAACAATTCTCTGGTTTTCGATTTATGCGATCTGTTTCCTGAAGAGGTCACAGGAGTTTATCTTTGTATCGAGCAGCTTCTCGATGTTCATCTTTGCGGCAATGCCCTTTGCTGCGCCTGCCACGGAGGTGATTACACCGATGTCGAGTTCTTCACGGAGTTCGCGCATGATGTGCTCGTCCGAGAGGTCCAGGGTGCTAACGCCGAGCTTCTTTGCGACGTATTCCTTGGCTTCACCGATTCTCATTTTCTTTGAAAACTCCATCCTTGCTACAAGGTCTCCTGCTGCTCTGATCCCGGTCATCCCGGAAGCCATGATGTGGGAAATCGGCATACCCATCGGGTCGCCGACTCCGATCTATATGCCGTCTACGCCTGCAATCTCGACCATTGCCTTGCTTGCCCTGGTCACCGCATCGATGGGCGGGGTCTCAAGCATCGGGATTCCACCTACACCCATTCCCATGTCCACATGACAGGGGATTGTGGATGCTTCCACGGCTGCCTTCATGAAGGTGACCGCGCGGCCCAGGTTCCAGGGAGAGGTCTTGCTGGTATTGGTGTTGCATACAGGCCCGAAGACGCTTGCTCCCGCCTTTGCGGCAAGGGGTGCCTGCTGGTGCGGCCAGAGACCTGCAAGGGTTGTGCCGTCGTACTTGAGTTCCCCATGCATCCCGAGAACGCATTCACCTGCCATGCCGGCTTCGATGTAGATGTTCGGGAATTCTTTCCGAAGAGCTTCGATTGCGTGGAGGGATCCGAAGAAGTCTCCGTCTCCTGCTGCCCCGATGGTATCGAAGTTCACACCGTCGGACCCGCTTGCCATGAGCCTCTGCATGATCCAGATGGTGTCCCTGGTGAGGTGCTCTGCGGCATGTTCCATGGAATCCCAGGCTTCCTGAATCTTGAAAGCTTTCATGAGGTCTCCGGGATTTTCGAAGGGACCGTCCGGAGTGTAGTACAGGCCCATGTTCGGCATTGCCCCGTAGAAGAGTGGAACGATCATGTTTTGCTGGCAGACTTCCATTGCCTGGCACTCGTTTGAGATAACAGGCTTAACAGGCTTGTAACTGTAGTCAATGTGACCCAGTTCCATGGTGTCGGCGCCAAAAGCCCTCTCGTGCATCATGCACCCGACAAGGCGGCTGGAGGGAATGCCTACGCCGCTGTTCCCCTGGTCCCCGTCAATCCTGAGGGTCCCGATGTCGTGGGTAACAGGCACTTCCATGCCCTGTTCCACACTTACGGTTTTACCCGGCATCATCAGGATTTCTGCGACCTTGTCGATTTCATTCCCGCTGAGAGCAGGGATTTCTCCCAGGTCTGCAGCGTCAGCAGACCCCGCTTCAAGCTCCTCCAGAATTTTTTCTTTGCTCAGGAAGATCCTCTTTCCGTCTCCCATTCTCAACGCATATTCCGTTGCCATTTTCTTTCACCTCCTTTTTGAAAATAAGGTTCATTACTTCCCGACTATGAGCTCCTTTGCTTTTGCAACGGCTTCGCTTGCGTTTTCGGCATAACAGTCTGCGCTTATCTTGTCAGCCCAGGCCTGGGTTGCAGGGGCTCCCCCTACCATGACTTTTACCTTGTCTCTCATTCCTTCTTCCTTGAGGAGCTCGATCACTTCTTTCTGCCCCGGCAGGGTGGTGGTCATAAGGGCAGAGAGCCCTATCATGTCAGCATTCACTTCTTTTGCTTTGTTCACGAAATCCCGGATCGGGACATCCCGGCCGATGTCGTGTACTTCGAAGCCTGCGGATTGGAGCATCGTTGAAACAATCGACTTCCCTATGTCGTGCACATCTCCTTCCACAGTCCCGTTCACGATGACGCCCAGTTTCTTTTTCTGTTCCCCTACCGGCATTTCGGCCTCAAGTACCTGGACCCCTGCCGTCATGGCGTCTGCGGCCATCATAACGTGTGGCAGAAAGAGTTTTCCCCTCTCAAAAAGGGTACCTACCTCGTTCATTCCGGCTGCAAGCCCTTTTTCGATAATTTCGGATGGTTCCATCACCCCTTTTGCCTTTTCTACTGCCTCAAGTACCCTGTCTTTTTTGCAGGATATAATCGCATCTGAAAGTTCTTGAATCAGTTCTTCTTTGCTTGCCATTTTAAACCCCCCTTTCAGGCTGATATCATTCGGGCGGGAATGCCTCAATGGTTCTGTATGCCTCACTCAGATGTCTTACTGACTCAGTGTGACTAGCTCGTATGATTGCCCTCTAAAGTCGTGAGGATCTTCCTGCCTTCCCGTTGTTCAGTGTTTTTGCCAGGACCCGGCTTTCCAGTCCGGCTCTATAGTTTCCACTAAGATGTGCGCTGGCTAATTTCTGGTCCGGTATCATCCCCCTCTCTATCTGTGATATCTGATTGCCGGCGAATTCTTTTTACGAACCGGGGTTTTCTGCCCGTTTTCTTAATATATTGTGGTTCTTCCGATTCGTTTTCCTTATGTCCCTTGATGGCCTTCTGTCAAAAGATTGTGCCGGAAAGTTCCGTTTTTCCGGGCTTTTATTCTCCCTGTTTAATATCTTTAGGATCAATGTATTTATTTATATTCTTCCTAAATTTATTTTTTAACAATATATTTTTATTTAATCTGTAAAAACGAGATCTAACTGCTTCTTTTCTGGATTAAGCAGCTTCTGAAAATAAGATCCCTGAAATATGGGTTGAATTGAAAGTGAATGTAAAAATATGCAAATATAGGTGGCAAATGTAAAATGAATTGCCGGAAATTTTCCGGATTGCGGACAGCAAATGGGAAGTTTTTCTGGATATAGGCTGAAAAAAAAGAATTTGCCTGGATATATGCCTGAAAACAGGACCATTTTTCCCAAAGCTAAGCTGGTAATAAGGGGGCTTTCCGGTCTCCAGGCCGATAGTTGGGGGTTTTGAAATTTTAATAAGGTAGTTAAAAAAGTAGTAAAAAAGGTAGGTTAAAAAAGTAGTAAAAAAGGTAGTTAAAAAAGTAGTAAAAAAGGTGGTTAAAAAAGTAGTAAAAAAGGTAGTTTAATAAGCATCTTCGATTTCCGGGACTTCTCCTCCGAGCATCAGTTCCCCGTAGAGCAACTTCTCAAGGGTTTCTGCTACATATTTCCTTTGCTGGCACTTCTGGATGTCCTCATGCATCCTGAGGTCCGAATCAACCTGAACCCGGAGCAGGGAAAAATGAAAGGCTTTTTCGTTCTTAATCTGCATTGTGTAAAAGGTTTCCAGCATGTAAGGGAGTTTCAGGGGCTCTTCGATGGTTTCGCATAAAAGGAGCATTTCTTCAGGGATGTTTTCCGTGTGGCAACTAACGTCCTTTTTGCCTGTGATCAGCCGGAGGTTTTTCTCGGAATACTTTTTTCCAAGGATAGTAACATAGCTGTTTATGTTCTCAACTCCTGTTTTGAATCCCTTCAATTTTAATCGAATCTTTTCCGGCCGGCGGTATGGTATTCGAATTCTTGAGGGGGTGAATAAGGAGAATACTGCCCTCAGGCAAGCATTCCCTTCACGATTATATCTATTGCATCATCTTCTTCGAGGCCGCGGGCCATGAGGGTCTCGACTTCTTTTTTGTCCACACAGCCTATGGCTGCTTCGTGAGTTACCTTTGCTTCAGGGTGGTCGACGCGGACGATGGGTACAGCTTCGGCTTTTGCATTGCCCTGGATAACTTCCATACAGTCCACATGCCCGCGGGCTCTGGGAGCATGGCCTTCGGTGATTCCCCTGAACTCGGATACCGCCTCGTCGGTGATGGCGATCCTGCTCTTTATAACGCTCCGGGCGTTTTCCCCGTTCAGGGAGATTCTTTCAAGGACTTTTATTACATCGTCCTCTTTCCCGTAGACCTTCGTGATCATTTCGCAGAGGGAGTCCTTTTCGGCATCCACGTCGTAATCAAATTCAAGGAGGCCCACTCTTCCGGAAACCAGGGAAAAATTCGTGCAGTAGCTGCCTCCTTCCTCGATCTGTATGTGGGCTTTCGGGAGCACCTGGATGCCGCCGTAAGGTCCGTGGAAGTGGGTTTCGGTGTAGGTTACGGAAGCATTCTTTCCGATTACCATTTCCGCCTCCATTTTGTGGACCACCTTTACCGCATTCGGGAAGGTGCAGTGGGCAACCAGCTCGACCTCGGAATCCTCTTCTGCAACAAAATCCATCTTGATTTCCTGTATTCCGTCTTCCGGGATCAGCCCGAAACAGAGGTGGACAGGGTGGGGGATTTTGTACCCTTTCTTAATGGTCATCTTGATGTCCACACCGTTTTCGGTTTCCTGCTTTTCCAGCACAATCCCTTCGGTTTTGTTTGCGCTGAGCACCTTG
Organism: Methanosarcina sediminis; assembly: GCF_052056915.1. Lineage (GTDB taxonomy): Archaea > Halobacteriota > Methanosarcinia > Methanosarcinales > Methanosarcinaceae > MTP4. Next base: position 3,147,553 of record NZ_CP195119.1, read on the forward strand.
TTCCCGCTTACAACAAGGCTGGAAATTTCATGGTTATGCAGGACTTCCACATCTCCCCCGGCTACGGTATAAGCTGCGGTCATATCTTCCGTATCTTTGGAAAGCATGTCCAGTTTTGTAAGGGTCATCATCAATTCTCCTTCAGGGGATATACCCTGTTGTCACAGGGGATGCACCTGTTTTTGAAAAATTCACTGATCTCCAGGGGGTCTCCGCTTCTCAGGATCACCCCTTCACACATGAGGGATGCTTTGTCCGAGGCAGCGGCGATTTCTTCCCTGTGTGTGATTACAAGCACCGAAGAGCCGTTTTCCTTGAGTGCCCTGATCAGGTTTACAATTTCCTTCAGGGAGACCACGTCGATTCCCGAGTCAGGTTCGTCGAGGATGGCAAGTCTCGGCTTCATGGTGATGATGGAGGCAAGTTCGATCCTCTTCCTTTCGCCTCCGCTGAGGGCTTCCCCTACTTCCCTGTCCAGATACTTTTCGGGGTTCAGGTCAACTTTGCAGAGGGCATCTCTTATCTCTTCTTCCGTGATGCCGCCGTTGTCTCTTGCTCCGATTGCAAGGTAGTCCCTGACTTTGAGCCCTTCGAAGCGGGCTGGTTCCTGCCAGGCAAGGGTTATGCCTTTTTTTGCACGGTCCGTGATTGAAAGTTCCGCGATGTTTTCCCCGTCAAAAATTACGCTGCCTTCATTTTGTTCATAGCCCTGAAGTCCCATCAGGGTATAGGCAAGCGTACTTTTTCCCGCACCGTTTGCACCAATGATACTGTGGATCTCCTGGTTTCCAACTTCCAGGTTGACCCCACGCAGGATTTTTTTTCCATCACGGCATAATTCCAGGTTTTTTAAGGTTAGAATATATGACACCTCTAGCAATTTTTTTAATTTGCACATTGCAGCAGTTCCTTGCAGCGCTGCAGGTCCTTAACCGTATTCACATTCATTGCTAGTTTGGGATTATCCAATATCAGATTAAAGTCTTCCTGTTCTTGTCTGATATTCGAACTGTCCAGAATGTTTACTCCCGTTGGCACGATAAGTTTTCCTTCCTTGTTAAAGACGGTGTCCGGCCTGATGCCTGCTTCCTTGCAGACGTTGATCGGGACATAAACCGAAAGAGCCGGTGTACCGGCTTCCTCATACTTCTTGATAACCGCGTCTATCATTCCTGAATCAAGGAGAGGCAGGTCTGACATGATAATCATTACGGGTCCCTTTGCTCCAGAGGTTTCCACGGCATGGATCATGTCTCCCACATAATTCCCGCCAAAGGTCCGGATTACCCCTACTTCGCCTTTATATCGTTCCTGGAGCATGATCTCGGTCCTGGGAGTGACCGGTGAGACCGCTACGAAGATCTTGTCTATATTCTTTGCGGCCTTCAGGGTATCAATCACGTAAGAGATAAGTGGTTTTCCAAGTAGTTCTATACAGGGCTTTTCCCCCATCCCGAGCCTCTGGCCCAGTCCCCCTGCCATTACAATAGCGTCCATTCAAATCCTCCCGGGTTTCCGTTTATAGATAGTTTCAGGATAACTGCGATAGTAATCAGGGCGACCACCCTGCCAATTTCGTTTGCCATACCGATCCCGTCACCGTTCAAGCCCCCGAAATGGGCATAGCTCCGGTTCAGGAGCACAAGGGCTGAGCCGCAGGCTGCAAGGTACGGAAGCAGTCCGATGAACCCCATGGCCAGGAAACATACAACCGCTCCGAAGACAAAGCCTATAATAAAATTCTTTTTAGTTGCGCCGTCTATGGTCATGCTTCCAAGGCCTGGATATGCCTGGTCTCCCTGAGGGGGTATGGGCTTTCCGAATGCTGCAATGGTGAGCATGGACTGTTTGGCGCTGACCTCTGCTATAAACAGAGCTAAAAACATTAGCAAGGGCAGCCCGGGTCCGAAAGTAGCTATGCCTTCGACCTGAACAGCCCTTATTGAAGCGTAGAACACTAACAACAAAAGAATACAGGAAGATACTCCTCCGGTTCCGAGGTTTGTATCTTTCAAAGCCTTTATTTTCTTTTCAGGGGACCCATGGGCCATGAAACCGTCCCCGATATCCGTGACCCCGTCAAGGTGGTTGAAGCCTGTAAGATAGTATGTTAATGCCATAATCAGGGCGGCGATAATCGTATTAGGTAAAACTGCCTGCCCGATATATGCGGCTGCCCCGATAAGCAATCCGAGCACGGCTCCCACAACGGGGTAAAAATAGATTTTTTTCATAAGAGCGTCGATTCCTTCCATGCTGATGCCCACTGGAATCGTGGAAAGGAAACCAAAGCCCGACTTAAAAGCAAGTAGATAAGAATTCATCTGCTTCACCGTCCGTTTTTTCAGTCACTGCTCTCACAGTCAGCCATACCTCGCGAATACATGTTGGAAGATACCCCTCCGATCACCCCTCCTATCACGTCATCCATGAAAGGCCCGAGCTTTGCAAGGATTCCCGGTTTTTGCTTATCGAACCTCACGAATTCAAAAGTCCCTTTGGACCCGCTAATGTAGTTAGCGATGCTGTTGCCCAGCACCTCGTCTGCGATGATAAAAGACAGGTCTTTTTCATAGGACTTTTTGCTAAGGTTCGGAAGGGTCCCTGCTCTGCCTTCTCTTTCCAGCAAAATCCCCGAGTAGATCAGGAGGCAGAGGTTCGGGTCCGAAAGGGCGAATTTGAGTTCCCTTTTAAACAACGCCTCGGCTTTTTCCCTGGTCTCGAGCCCCGGGTGCGGGACGTACATTTCGAGAGCCGTATCTGCAAGGTCCTGTACGCTGATGCCTTCTTCTGCCAGAACGTCGAGGATGTCAATAGTAGCTTTTTCCTCTATCTGTTCAGGCTGCCCTTTTTTCAGGTCCCTCTCCTCAATATCGGATAACTTCATAATGATCACTTCGAGAGTTCTCAAAACGGTTGATATAAATTTTAATGTTTATTCCGGTTTATATTTCAAAACGGTTGGTATCCGCTTAAATGTTTATTTTGGCTGATTTGCCAGTTGACATCTCAGGTCTAAATAAATGGATTCTACAATGTCAATAATTGTCAGGAATTTCTGTTGGGGGTACATGATCCGAATTTCCTGAACCAATTGAAATCCCGGTTCTTCCGCAAAAATTCTGAACGGGCTCATCCCGATTATTCACAGTGTTACGATATCCGGGTAAACAATCTTCAGGTAAATAATATTCCGATAAACAATCTTCAGGTAAATAATATTTCGATAAACAATCTTCAGGTAAATAATATTTCGATAAACAATCTTCAGGTAAATAATATTTCGATAAACAATCTTCAGATAATATTATCCTGGTAAACACTATCCGGGTTCAGGGTCACAGATACAGAATCGCTGATAGCTGGACGCAAAGGATCTGGATCACTGCCGCAAAGACGGCAAGTGAGAACCCTGATGCGATTGCTATCAATTGGGATACCCTTTTTATATCCTTTACTTCCGTGGGAGAATACGCTGCCCCAAGCACATAATTGTCGGGTTTTTCGAGCTTCACCCCGAGGGCCCCGGCAGTGGCTGCCATTGGATATCCTGAATTTGGAGAAGGGGTCTTTGCCCCGTCTTTTATAGCGCTTTTTATGCTTTCCAGAGGGTTTACTTTTCCTTCGTTTCTCGGGATCAGAGCAATAAAAAAGGCTGCAATAAGGATAAAAAACACGGAAATACGAGCAGGGATCCAGTTGAGCACATCGTCGGACTTTGCCGAAAAGTATCCGAGTTCCCTGTATGGTTCGGTTTTGTAGCCTACCATAGAGTCAAGGGTATTTATGGCTTTGTATGCGTATGCGGCTACTAACCCGAGCTCCCCGAAAAGGGCGTAATAGAATATCGGGCTCAGTATGCCATCTACGAAATTCTCGGAAACAGACTCTACAACTGCCGATGACATCTGGGTCCTGTTCAGCTTTTCAGGGTCCCGGCTCACGTAGATAGGGAGCAGTTCTCTGACCGCTTCCAGCTTTCCTTTCTCCAGGTTTTTGTATATGTCCCGGGCCGGGGTGAGAAGACATCGGATAGCAAAGGTTGCTTTCAGGAAGTAAGCTTCGATCAGAAGCCCGAGAATTCCTGGTATCCAGGGAAGGGCAGCAATGTAGATCGCCGAATAACCTATCAGGGCTGCAAAAAGCACGCAGAATAGCGCCATTCCAACCCCGTATAACTTTCTGTGGGTTTTCGGGGCCGCTTTTTTCAGGATACCTATAAGTTTCCCTATCCAGACCACGGGGTGTACGGCTGCCGGTGGCTCTCCAAACACAACATCGAGGGCCGCAGCTAGCAGGAGTACCAGCGCAAGATGTCCGCTGTCCGGAATGATCATAAAATGGGCTCCATCACCTTTTTCCAGGCAACTTTCACGAGCTCTTCGGTATCGCCTTCATGCATGAGGCAGTCCAGGATCTGCTGGGCGATTTCCGTTTTGTGGACAAGGTGGCAGTCTACGCAACTCCAGACCTTCCCGCCCCTGGAACTCTTAATCCATTTCCCGCCTGTCCTTTCGTCCTCACAGGGATAGAATGGACAGAAGCAGAAAGTACAGTTCTGGCCTTCAAAGTGACAGGGGTAGTATTCGCAGGTCTTTCGGCCGCCTATTCCTTCTTCGGCCGCTTTTTCAATCACATGCTGGAGTTCCTGCTTCGCCTGCTCCCTGCCCCATTCGGTAATCACTTCTCCGATTGCGGCTATGAGCTTCTCGTTTTCTTCTGCGGGCCTGACTGCAACTCTTATGAAATCCTTTCCCAGGCACTGGAAGTTGGCACAGTCCCTGACAAGGATCCCTCGGGCTGCCAGGCGCTTGCTTAGTTCCCCTGAGTCAAGCATGAACCCGCTGATATCGACAAAGATATAATTGACGTTTACCTCGCCGACCTCAAAACCCCTGACCCTGTCAAGCTTTGCTTTCAGGAGCCTTCCTTCTTCCCTGATTGCTACTCTTGATTCTTCAAGGTACTGGCTGCAGGCTCCACCTTCCATGTTCAGGAGGGCGGTTCCGATCGCATTTGCGATTGTCCCCAGGTTCCAGGAAAGTCGGGCTGTGTTCAGGATTCCAGCCATTCCGGGAGAAGCAATCCCAAAGCCCATCCTGACACCAGGAATCGCAAAGGCTTTGGTAAGCGAACGCATTACAAAGACATAGTCGTTGGAAGCCGTGAGGTCTGCCACACTCTGGGCAGGGTCAGATAGGTCGATAAAGGCCTCATCAACATAAAGTAAGGTTTTGTGAGCCTTGCAACGCTCTGCAAGGGCTTTCAGCTGGTTTCTTGTGCGCAGTTTTCCGGTGGGATTGTTCGGGTTGCATATAAATAGGATTTTTGCCTTTTCCAGAACTTCGTCCGGAAGGGTTTCAATTTCTTCCTGGGAAGGGTATTCGATCTCAGCCCCCATTATCCGGCATTGCATTTCGTATTCTCCGAAAGTGGGCCAGGGGATGAGGACTTTGTCTCCCTTCTCAATCACACATTCAACGAGGAGCCGGATGATTTCTGTCGAGCCGTTTCCCGGGATGATATTCTCGGGGGATACTCCAAGCCCCACGAATTTGGCTGCGGCTTCCCGGAACTCCAGATATCTGTTGTCAGGGTATTCCAGAATTTTTCCGAGACTATTTTTTATAATCTCATCAAAGTCCAGTCCACTTCCTGGATATTCAAAGGGGCTTCCCAACGGGTTGAAGTTTGCACTAAAATCAAGAATTTCACTTTCGGGAATCCCGTATTTCTCCGAAGTTTCCTGGATAAGCCCTCCATGTCGGCAGGGTTCCAGATTCAGCAGATGCTCCCTTACAGGTACACTTCTTTGCTCTGACACGTTAATCGCAAATATTTACAGTGAATCAGGTATATTAAGTTGTTTATTATATTAGTAGGTTTAAACTTGTCTTTATTTGCTTTGAGGTTGTTTGATCTCGAAAAATATGCCTGTTGGAATCCATTCTACTTTATTTTACAAAATTAATATACTATTTCTGTGTTTATATCTTGTTTTCATGAGTGTTCGATACCCCCTGTTTGCGGGTTTGGGGCAAACATCGAAAAGGTAAAATAGCTTGTTTTTAACTACTACCATTCGAAATCCATTTGCACGTTATTCCATTTATATATTATTTGGTTCACGTAATATTTGGTTCACATAATATTTGGTTCACATAATATTTCATTTACCGATTATTTATCAAAGATAAATTCTATTTACCGGTTGTTTCATTTACCGATAATTTCGTTTAATTCGATCGAATTCAGGTGCTTTTAAAAATGACAGTCAATAGGCCAAGAGGGACCCGGGACTTTTTACCTGCCAATACTTCCCGGAGAAGGTACGTGGAAAGCATAATGAGGGATGTTGCCCGCAACTGGGGCTACAGCGAGGTTATTACTCCCACGTTCGAACATCTGGACCTCTTCACCCTGAAGTCAGGGGAAGGGATCGTAGGAGAACTCTACAACTTCATGGACAAGGGTGGTAGGGCCATGACCCTCAGGCCCGAACTCACGGCTCCTGTCATGCGCATGTATGTAAATGAACTGCAGGCCCTCCCTAAACCCCTGAAGCTGTTCTATTTTGAAAACTGCTTCCGCTATGAGCGCCCTCAAAAGGGCCGTTTCAGAGAATTCTGGCAGTTCGGAGTAGAACTTATCGGGACCAACAAGCCCGACTCAGATGCCGAGGTCATTGCCCTGGCAAATGCAATGTTAAAGGCTGCAGGGATCAAAGGTGACCTGAAAATCGGGAACCTGGCCGTGATCCGCACTATTTTGCAGGAACTTGACCCTGAGACCGTGAGCAAGATAATGCGGCTTGTGGACAAGAAAGAGTATGAGGGGCTCGAATCCTTGCTTGAAGAGATCGATGCCGGTGAAGCCCTGAGATCAAACCTTTTCAGGCTGATCAAACTGGAAGGCAAGGGAATTCTCCCACAGGTAAAGGAAATCGTAGGAAACATCCCGGAACTCGAAAGTTTCGAAAAGACCCTGGAACTCCTTGACGCGTACGGTGTTGAGTATTCCCTGGACTTTGGGATCGCTCGAGGGCTTGATTATTACACCGGAATGGTCTTTGAAGTCTACGGTGAAGGCCTGGGTGCCCAGAAGCAGGTCTGCGGCGGGGGCTCCTACCAGTTGATCCAGCTTTTTGGCGGCGGTGACGTGCCTTCGACAGGTTTCGGGATCGGCTTTGACAGGATCATGGAAATCTGCGAACTTGAGCCCGAAGAACCGAAGAAACTGGTACTGGTCTCAAAACCGGCAACCCACCTGGAAGCCGTCAAACTCGCAAACAAGCTCAGGGAATACGTGCCCGTGTATGTAGACCTGATGGAGCGCAACTTCAAGGCCCAGCTCTCCTTTGCAAACAACATTAATGCCGACTATGTGGTAATCGTGGGAGAAAAAGAAATCGAAGCCGGAAAACTGACCTTGAAAGACATGGAATCCGGAGAACAGGACTCTCTTACGTTGGAAGAAGTTATTGGAAAGGTCTCACGGCAGTAAAGCCGCAGGACTTTTTCTCTTTAATATCTTTTTCGATTTTCTTTGTTTTCTTTATTCCTTCGATTTTCTTTGTTTTTTGTTTTCTTTCGATTTTCTTTGTTTTTTGTCTTCTTCATTTTCTCCGCTTTCTCTGCTTTCTTTTTTCTTTTAATTTTCGTCCCTTTCTTTTTTCCTTCCAACTCTCTTTTAATTACTGAATCTTTTTTGGATGTAAAATTTTTTATATACTTATTGCAAACTTTGTATATTCTTATTCCTTAATTTCAGGGATTCAAAGAGTGGGGTTAGAGTTACGGTTGGTCAGGTTTCGGTTTTAGGGGTATCCATTTCGGGTGACGAGTCTGCAGTCTTCGGACTGCCTTTCAGGCTTTCGGTGGGAGCTTTGCTTTTTGCCGCTCTTCTGGTGCTTTCCTCTATTTTCCTCTCCGGGTTTCTTGAGGATGAAAAGGAACGGGAAGCTGCGGCTGAAGTTTCGAAACTCACAGTTGCGGCCGAACAGCTCTCTCTTCGTGGAGCGGGTAGTGAGGTTACCCTGGAGCTCAGGATCCCGGAAGATGTAAAAGTCGGTTTCGGAGCCCTTCCCGGAAGGGAAGGAGAATGGCCGGCAGATGCCCATAATTATTATTTAAGCATGGGAGGGAGGGTAGGTTTTCACGCCTCATCAGCAAGCTTTTCGGGTCCGGCCATGAAAGGGCCTGCAATTTTGGGTTCCGGACGGCACAGGCTGGTTCTTGAAACTGCTATTGAACCTGAGACTGGGAGGTTATTCGTGCTGGTTTCCGGATCTGAAAGTGAAGGTTTGCAGGGAGCAGATGAAGAAGTAGATGAAGAAGTAGATGAAGAAGCGGTGGGTTGGGTATGACTTTCAGGACCAGGGGGAATTCTGTGAGGAAAATTCTGGAGGATGAGTCCGCATGGGCTGATTTCCTTATCTCGAAAGCGGCCCTTATTCTTGCAAGTGTCATCCTTTTTGCAGCCCTTTTTCAGCTGGGGGCCGGTTTCAGAGACTTTGAAGCCGGAGAAGAGCTTGATGCCGCTGCAAGGGATTTCAAAGCTGCTGTGGATGAGGTCGGAGCTGGAAGTTTCCAGGGGGAGTCCTCTGAGTTCCTCTATCATTTTGAAGAGTTTGGCCGGTTTCAGGTTTCTCCTTTCGAGCGGGGAGTTGAGGCGTACGTTTCAGGGGAATACTTTCGGCTGGAAACCGAAATTGACGGAAAAACGGTCAGGGCAGTAAAACCTTTTGCTTTCAGGGTTTTGCCTTTCAATGAAACTGAGCTGCGGGGAAAGCTTCTGGATAGGTTCGGGGCAGAAGGGAGCAGAGAAGACCCTCTGCCTTCGGACTATTCGGAAATAACAAAGTATCTTTCGGCTGTCGGTGCCGGGGAAAAGGAGCTGGATGTTGCTAAAGCTGTCTCCATAAAGAAGGAATTCATTTATGTTAAGGAAGGGGAGGAGGTGTCGGGTTTTGTGTGTATCCTCATCTATCAATGATTTTTCTTTTGTTAGCGGGAAGGTTCCTGGAAAAATTTCAGGAAAAATTTCAGGAAAAATTCCGGGCAAGCTTTCCGGAAAACCCTTTTCCGGGCTGTTCCGGGACGAAAGTGGGGTGCTTGAGCCTCAGGTTGACATCCTTTCTACAGCTCTTGCTGTAATCGGTTTTGTTGTCTTTGCCGCCCTGCTCTCCCAGGGTTATCTGGGCTACGAGGATCGTTCCTTTGCCCTTGAACACTACGAAAGCGCTTCTCTCCTGGCAGAATCCCTTGCCGGGTCCCCTGTCCTGAGGGCTGGAAATCCTGGCCTCCTCTCTGCCGAGGTTCTCGACGGACTTTTGGGCTCTGAGGGGAATGTAGAAAGGGAACGGCTTTTTGCGGCTTTTTCGGGAAATTATGTTTTCCTTATTGAGGTCAGGACGCTGGATGGAAAATGGAAGTGGGAGATTATTCCAGATGGCATAGACCCTGTTTTTTTCCTTGAAGAAATGGACCGTATTGCTGCCTCCGTACCGGTAGTTATCGAATTGAACCCCGCAGAATCGGTCCCCGGGACTCTGACAGTTGTACTCTATCAACCGGGGTGGGTCTGAAAAGGGGGTCCTGAGCAAATGAAACACTCTGGGTTTAATTTCCGAATTCAATTTTTGGATTTAATTCTGGATTTAATTCCTGGATATGATTAAAATAAATGAGTGGTGAGGAGCCGGAGAGCATTGGATAAGATTATTGGAGGGTCGGAATAATTGACAGACAGGAAATGGACGGTTCTGGGCCGGAAGATTGGGGATATTTTGGAAGGCAGAAAACTCCGGGCGTTGGATTTGTCCGCTTATTCCACGGTCTTTGATGCCCTCTTTTTGCTTGTTCTGATCTCACTTGCGGGAGTCCTGCTTATGCCTTCCTTGCAGGCAGGGGGACAGTATGAAGCGGCTTATTACACGGCAGGCTCAGAAATGGATTCCCACCTGCTGGAGACGCTTCTCTCCTGCAAGTTTGAAGATTTCGATTATGAAATCTCCCCTTTTTCGGTTTTAGGGCTTGAACTGCCCGAAAATTCCGTGGTTGAAAGTCCTGTGCGCACCCTTTTTGGGAAAGAGCAGAAACACCGTACTTTTGCCGACCTGACTGCAGAATACCTTGCCCTTTCCCTTATGCTTTCGGACAATGGCTCTTCCGTTTCCCTCAATCCCCTGGCTGCCGATTATAACGCAAGGGTTTCGGATGTTGTTACGGCTTACCTGGACCGGGAACTTGCAGGGAGGTTCTCCTATCGCTTTGAAGCCTACTGGTATCCTGTGAAAGCCTTCCCTCTCGGGAGCGAACTTATCATCGGGGATGAAGCGCCTGCCAATGCCATCCGGCAGAGTGCAAAGCTTTCCATGCCTCCTGGTACCTATGCCCCTTCAAAAGAAGCTATCTTGAGTCCTGTGAGTGATACCGTCCTTGTAAGCTCCCTCAATGTTTCCGAGGGGGAAGCCGCGGAAAACCTTTCTGTAGCTTTTGATTCCGTCCTTGATGCCGCTGCTCTTGAAGGGGCAAGGGCGGTATCGGAACTTCTTTTCCCATCGGAATATTTCGGCTCGGTTTTCGGAGAGGACGCAGATGAGTCCATGCAGACGCTGCTCTACGGGGTTCCGGAAAGTTCAGGGGTCGTGAGCTCCCTAAGCCCGGAAGAAGCGTTCCTGGTTTTTTTCGCGGAACTGCTTGAAACCGATTTTAAATTTGAATCCGGAATCAGCCCTGAGAATGTCTCAGCTTCCGACCTCCCGGTACTTCAGGCCCTCCTGCTTGCCGTTCTTGAGGAGGAAATAAGGACAGGGCTTGAAGCTAAGTTTTCCGGGGAAATCAACCGGACCGTTTCGGGCATGGTAGGGGCTGAAGATTTCTCAGAGGCACAGGCCCTCAGGGATGCCCAGGTGGAATCGGTTTACAGGCAGGTAAATCCGGGAGGGGCTCGAATAGTCCTGAGCCTCTGGGGACCTTCCTGAGTTCCTGGGAAGGCTTCTCTCCTTCCTCAGTATTTCTCTTACTTCAGTATCTCTCCTTCCCCCGTTAAGGGCGGTAATCTTGAAGAGTGCTGCAAGAATAAATTTTTCAGCCCTGAAAAGAGGTTCTTTCGCCGCTTCCTCTGCCTTTTCCTTCAACACAAAGTATATATTACATGCTGAGCTTACTAGAGTCGCTTTTACCGAAAAACTCCCGCTTTATTCAGGAATACTTATCCTGTAAAAAGTCATACGGCAGTAGTTGCTGTGACGGAAAAAAATCTCCCGATCGGTGTAATTGGTCCGTTATAATCGGTAAAGATATAACTTCAGCCCGGTACATGGACCTCCGGGTGCTGATCAATCGATATCAGGAGAATGACACATGGCTAAAATGCATACAAGAAGTAAAGGTAAGTCTTCATCTACCAGACCCAACAGGACCGAAGTGCCAGAGTGGTGCAAGGTTAGTGCGGAAGAGGCTACCGGAGTAGTGCTTGACCTCTGGAAACAGGGTGTAGCAACCTCAGAAATCGGAATGATCCTGAGGGATCGCTACGGAGTTCCTGATGTGAAACTTCTCACAGGCAAGAAGATCACAGCTATCCTCAAGGAAAACAATGTTGCTCCAAATGTCCCTGAAGACCTCTACAACCTGATCGTCAAGGCCCTCGGGCTCAGGAAGCACCTTGCAATTAACAAGAAGGACGTCCACAACAAGCGTTCTCTCCAGCTGACCGAATCCAAGATCCGCAGACTTGTTAAGTACTACCACCAGGAAAAGGTACTCCCCAAGGAATGGCTCTACAAGCCTGAGACCGCTGAAATGATGATTACCAGGTAATTTCGAAAAATAATTCGAATTTTTAAGGGTCTTCTTGCCTTTCCGGCAGGAGCCCCTTTTGACCATTTTTTAAGGAAAAATTGTTGATGTTTTTTGAGTTTTTTTGTGTTTTTTGAGTTTTTGCCACTGCACTTTTTGCTTCGGAACCCTTTGTCCCTGTCACCTAACTTCTGTCTTTTTAGACGCAGATATGTTTTTATTCAAGTCTACAAGGTTAATTGATTGCGATGTTGAGATTTGGCACTGTATAATGCATAGTTAAATCTAAGCAAATTGTTCGATATCAAGCGACACTTATATGCTTGGAAATACGGGCTTAAAGCTGTTACTTTTTTGCCTCTCTTTATACATTCTGTTTTTAATACTCCCGTTTTTTCCCTTAACGGTGTTTATTACTGTCCCTCATTTATTGATTATTAGTTTTCATTAATCGCTGACTAAATCGTAAGTTTTATACATTAACACTAATATCCATATAACTTGGTATTACTAAAATTTTGATTATTATCTTGCAGAAACATAAGAATTTTTATCTACATATGATTGTTGCAGGTTTTGAACTAAATCTGATCTGAAAGTTCTTCCGGTCATGAAACGCATGTTGTGTTCATGGAATATGGAGTTGGTTTGTGTGATTCATAAAAAATATCTGTGTGTTCTCCTCGTACTTGTGCTGGTGGCGGCATGTGTGTCAGCCGGGTGTGTTGGCTCCTCTTCCGAGTCGGATGCCGGGGATGAAAGCGGGCACAAAGCTGTCAAAGGTTCCGATGCCAGTTCGGACACGGAAATGATAACTATCACGGATGGGCTTGGACGGACGGTAATCGTTCCGAAAAACCCTGAAAAAGTAGTTTGCCAGGGGGCAGGAGCCCTCCGCTATCTCTGCTACCTGGGAGCCCAGGACGCTGTGGTGGGGGTAGAAGATATCGAACTCCGGAAGGACGAAAACCGCCGACCCTATGCAATCGCAAACCCCTGGCTTCAGGAAATGCCCCTTATCGGGGAATTCCGCGGGAACACCGATCCCGAAAAGGTCGTTGCAGCCGAGCCTGATGTGATTTTCTGGACCTATGTGCTTTCCCCCGCCGATGCTGATGAGTTTTCGGCCAAGACCGGCATTCCGGTGGTTGCACTTAATTACGGAAACCTTGGAGTCTACCGTGATGACATGTACAGTTCTCTCAGGATCATGGGAGAAGTCATGGACAGGGAGGAAAGGGCAGAAGAAATCATCGATTTCTTTGATGTTGCTATCGCCGACCTGGAGTCCCGGACTGCGGATATCCCTGACGAGGAGAAAATGAGTGTTTTTGTGGGTGGAATTGCCTATGCGGGCCCTCATGGTTTCCAGTCCACCGAACCTACCTATCCTCCTTTCATGTTCATAAATGCAAAGAATGTTGCAGGTGAGATGGGTACGGACCATGCCGATGCCTCAAAGGAAGCAATAATGGAATGGGACCCTGGCATTCTTTTCGTTGACCTGTCCACCTACCAGACAACGCCTTCGGCTCTGGACGAACTTAAAGAAGACCCTGCCTACCAGACTCTGACTGCAGTGAAGGAGGGGGAGGTCTACGGCATCCTGCCTTACAACTGGTACAGTTCTAACCATGGTTCTGTACTTGCGGATGCCTACTACGCAGGGACTATTGTGTACCCGGACCAGTTTGCTGATATTGATATTGGCGCAAAGACCGATGAAATCTATACTTTCCTCTTTGAAGAGAATGGGGAAGATGTGTACGATATGATGGAAATCGGGTTCAAGGGAGGATACGGAAAACTTTCTCTTGAGTGACCGGATAAGGGCTTAAAGGCCCCCGGTAACTTTCCTTCTTAATCTTCCTTTAACCCTCCTTTAATCTTTAATGACTCAATAAAGGCTGCTACAATGGACCTGACCAAGACTGCTGGGATGAATAAGGTAAACGAATCCGGGGTAAAATTAGGGGGAGATTCGGTTTCTTCTGCCTACTCCAGGTATATAGGGAGGAAATTCACATTTATTTTCCTCTCAATTCTTCTGCTGATCCTGCTCTTTCTTCATTCAATAGCTGTGGGGGCTGCAAATGTCTCCGTTATGGATGTCGCAAGAGTGCTTCTAGGGGATGACCTGGGCAATTCGAACACGATTATCTGGCAGATCCGGCTGCCCAGGGCTCTCACCGCGATTGTGGCAGGGATAGGGCTTTCGGTTGCCGGGGTTTCCCTGCAGTCCATTCTCAGGAACCCACTGGGCTCGCCTTACACCCTGGGAATCTCGCATGCCGCTGCTTTTGGAGCGGCTTTTTCCGTAATCGTACTCGGTTCGGGCACCATGCGGAGCACCGGGGCGGATGCGGTAATGCTGAACAACCCGTATATCACCACCGCCGTTGCCTTCCTTTTCTCCATGCTTACTACCTTCATACTGCTGGCGATTGCAAAGTATAAAGGGGCCTCTCCAGAAGTGATGATCCTGACGGGTGTTGCTCTTTCTTCCCTCTTTACTGCAGGGACGATGTTCCTGCAGTATTTTGCGGATGATGTCCAGCTTGCGGCGGTTGTTTTCTGGACCTTCGGGGATGTAGGCCGGGCTGACTGGGGAGACCTTGCGATCATTTCGGCAGTTGTACTTCCTTCACTGTTGTATTTCTACCTGAACTGCTGGAATTACAATGCTATTGACGCCGGGGACGAGACTGCCAAAGGGCTCGGTGTGGACGTGGAAAAGATCCGGCTTTGGGGTATGCTCGCAGCTTCCCTGGTGACTGCATTTATTGTTGCTTTTCTTGGTGTTATTGGTTTTGTGGGGCTTGTCTGCCCGCACATCTCCCGTCGTTTCGTGGGGGATGACCAGCGCTTCCTGCTCCCGGCTTCCTGCCTTGTGGGCGGGCTTTTGCTGCTCGCGTCGGACACCGCAGCCCGGATGATGATGGCGCCTCATGTGCTTCCCGTCGCCATCCTGACTGCATTCATGGGAGCGCCCCTTTTTCTCTACCTGCTTGTCAGGGGGTATAGACATTGATGCTTGAAGTTCAAAATCTTGGGTTTGATTACGGTACAAGGGAAATTTTGAGAGGTATTGATTTCGGAGTCCTGCCCGGAGAAGTAATGGTCGTGCTTGGCCCTAACGGGGTCGGAAAGTCCACGCTTCTCCGCTGCATAAATTCGATCCTGAAGCCGAAGAAGGGGCTCGTCATGGTGCAGGGGGAAAACCTGCACACTCTCTGCAGGGATGAGATTGCAAAGCGGCTCGGCTATGTTGCCCAGCGCTCGGAAACGGGAAGACTTACGGCCTTTGATGCGATTCTCCTGGGCCGCAAACCCCGGATTGGCTGGAGTGTGAAAGCTCGGGACCGGGAAGTCGTTGAGGAAACGGTAAACGCACTTGGTCTCGAAGACCTGGCTCTTCGCTACATTGACCAGTTGAGCGGGGGCGAACTTCAAAAGGTGGCAATTGCAAGAGCCCTTGTCCAGGAGCCCGAACTCATCCTCCTTGACGAACCCACAAGCAACCTGGACCTCAAAAACCAGGTCGATATTCTGGATACCATCCGGGGAATCGCAAAAGCCCAGGGAATCTCTGTGGTCCTGACCATGCACGACATCAACATGGCCCTCCGCTATGCTGACAGTTTCCTGATCATCAGGGACGGGGAAATCTACGCCAGGGGTGGCCCTGAAATTATCACTCCCGATGTTATCGAAACAGTGTATGGCCTGCCGGTTATGGTGGAGTCCTTTAACGGTTTCAGGCTTGTAATCCCGATAAGTTAAAAAATCAGGCGCATGACCCCCCGTAAGCCCGCTAACATCCCAGAGTAAGCTACACAGAATCTAGCAGGAGCTAGCAGAATCTAGCAGGAGCTAGCAGAATCTAGCAGGAGCTAGCAGAATCTAGCAGGAGCTACCAGAAGCTAAACAGAGTTTACTTTTCAAAAAATGTAAACGGACCGCTTTTAAAAAGCCGTTTTTTAAAAATTTTTTTAAAAAGGTTGTAAAAGCAGGACTGGAGTTTCAAAAAACGAAAATGGGGATAGGAAAGCTTGAAAAGGCTTTCCACAGTTTTTTTCTTTTAGTATTCTGGTTCAAGGCCTTCGAGCTGGGAAAAAGTTTTGTCCAGTTCGGCTCCTTCCTCTACCCTCTGCTTTTTCGCTTTTTCATGGTGAATGGCCTGGACGGCTACACTGTAAAGTTCTTCAAGTTCGTGGGCGGATTCCAGGGTGAGGACCGAAAGGACCTGGGGGAATTCACCGTTCCGCACTACTATGCCCTTGAAGACGTGTCCTACAGCTCCGGAAAGTTTCTCGATTTCGCTTGAGATATCGTCGATGCTCAGGAATTTCCGGTCGCCTTTGATGATGACCATTGCCCTGCTGGCTTCATCATAGACGTCTGTGGAAAATAGGAGGCCTGAGGGGGAAAGGGCGTTTTGGATGGCGGTTTTGACAGGCATTTCCTTTTCAGCCCTGAAAAAGCCGATTGTCGCCAGGCCAGCACCCCCGCTCATGACCGTCTTAAAGTCCCCGAGGTCTGTTACCATCATCATTTCACTGTCCAGGGCGTCGAGGAGGAAGAGCAGGCGCTCGGCGATCATGTCGTTGATCCCGTTGTAGGCTTCCTGGATACTGCCGCCAATGTTTTTCAGGTACTGGTTGTCCGCAAGGATGACCCCGTCAGCTCCACTCTGGCGGAGTTCCCGGAGGGAAAATGCCGCGTTCTGGAGGTAAAGTGTACCTTCTTCCCTGAAAGGCAGGACCACGACGCAGTAAACCGGATAATCATAGCGCTCTTTCATCTCCTTTACGAGGAGGGGGGTAAAAGATGAACCTGTGCCGCCGGAAGCCGAGGTTACCACAAAGGCGATATCGAAATTGCCCTTCTCTTCGATCTGGCGCATGATCATCTCTCTTTTCTCTTCAAACACCTTCTTTCCTATGTTCCGGTTTGCACCGACGCCATGCAGGTGGGGGATATGAACTCTGTCCTTTGCTTTTGTGAATTTCATTTCTTTTAAGTCATTGACAGCAGTGTTGAAGGCGATGGTTTGCACGTTACTCTTAAACTTTTGCTTGGAGTAAAATTTGACAAGCTTGCCGCTTTTACCCCCGCCGAATGCATGTTTGTTGACAGAATCAAGGATTCTGTTTCCACACTGCCCGTTTCCTATCACCAGTATGTTGAGCAAGAAACTCCTCCATTTTAGGATATGTTAGCATTTTTCCTGTCCGGGGTTATTCACGCTTTTTTACCGCGAAAAGCCTGCGTTGCCTGAGATAATCCTCGAATACTTTCATTAAATATTATGGAGTTGATAATTATCCTCAATAAAGAATCTCTTAGTATTTGTATTCTTTGTGCTTTCTGTAGATGTGCACACCGACTGCTCCAAGGATCAGGAGGGGGATTATGTATACGTACACAGGCTGTTCAAAGAGGTAATCGAACTTGCCTTTTGTCACGTAAATGCTGGAGGTTTTCACCTCTGCACTTTCTTTTATATTTTCGGTGTCCACTTCGTTGTTATACTCGTACGAAAGCTCTCCTGCAATGGTGTAGGTACCCACTTCGTTTGCCTTTAATACGTAGCTGTACTCTTTATCGTTGTTTGCCTGGAGAGTGTCGATATAGATCCTGGGGTTCCCGCCTATTAACTCTATGTCCTCGTCTCCCCCTTCATATTCGAGGCCCTGGGGAAGCGTGAGGTCCAGTCGGACAGCCTCTGCGTCAGCGTCACCCTTATTCCTGAGGATGATGGTTGAGACAATTTTTCCGTTTCTTTCTACGGAATTCAGGTTTACATCCATTGAAGTTTCTATCTGGGCGCTCTTTTTATTCCCCTCACTTATGGTTATCGTAGGAGTATTCGAATTTGACTGGTAAGCCTGAGATGCACTGTTGGTGTAACTTGCAGTGACCGGTTTGAGGTCATAGGTCCCTGCTTCTGTTGCCTTTAACTCATATATGTATACAGGTATTGATTCCCCCACGTCGATTTCCGGGACCGCACCCGTGACTTCGTACGTTGTCTTTTCCAGGACGAAGTGTTCCTGCTTGGGGTCCGTAAATAACACATTATTTGCGGCATCATTTCCGGCATTCTTTGCGTTAACCGTCACGGTTATGGTTTCTCCGATTCCGATTTCGGATCGGTCAACCGTTTTTGTTATTTCAATTTCGGGGTCTCCTGCAAAGTCTGCCGCGGAATGCCCTCCGTCGACGAGATCATTTATGTAGAGGTCTCCTATGTTGTAGTTGGATATCGTAATCTCGACCGTGGCTCTGGGTACTACTCCTGCGTGTACGGACTTCAGGCGCATCTGGACTTCTCCGTCGTCGTCGAAATCAAATTCGAAACTCTCATTTATGTCCAGCAGCCCGTCTTCAACCTTCTTTTCCCTTTCGTACACATAATAAGAGGCGGTATTTGCTTCCACAAAGACATCCGTGATTTCAATCACGTAGTTGTTCAGCTGGTATCCGTCTCCTTCTTCGATATCCCCTTCATATACGTCCGCTCTGGCCGATGCCGCGCCGCCGAGCATCAGCAGGATGAAAAATGCACATAGAACAGGTATATGGATCCTTTTTAGTTTCAATTCTGCTACCTCAGGTTTTTATAAAAAAAGATTTTTTTATGGGGTCATTTTCCTTCTCAATTTTTTTAATTTACGCTTATTTATCTTCAGCAAAACCAGATATAAAGCTTATGATCTTTTCCTCTTTTCATTGTTATTCTTTTCATTTAAAATTTTATCTGGTTTTTTTATTTTGTTCTTTTAAAATGTCAATTAAGGTGGCTTATTCCGGACTCCACGTATCCCCCGAATTAACCATTTCAAGGCTGATGTCTATCCATCTGGCCCGGTGGATAAGGGAACCCATTGATATGACATCTACCCTGGTTTTTGTGTACTCTTTAAGGTTCTCTCCGGAAATCCCGCCCGAGGCTTCGACCAGAACGTTACCTCTCAGCTCTTTTTCTTCCAGTACTTTCAGGGTGTTTCGGATTTCTTCCGGCTGCATATTATCTAGCATGATTATGTCCGCGCCCATCCTTGCAGCCAGAACGGCGTCTTCTGCGGATTCTACCTCTACTTCTATTTTCCGGGTAAAGCTCGTCTTTCTGGCTGCTTTTATTGCGGCTTCGATTCCCATGAGTTTGATATGGTTGTCTTTTATCATGACCGAGTCCGAGAGGTTGAACCTGTGCGGGTCCCCTCCTCCGGCAACAACAGCCCTCTTCTCAAATTTTCGGATCCCAGGCGTGGTCTTTCTCGTGCATGCCACCCTGGTGTGCTCCGAATGCTTCCTGGTAATGTCCACGCAGGTCCGGGTAAGCGTTGCAATCCCGCTCAGGTGCCCGAGAAAGTTAAGAGCCAGCCGTTCTCCTTGTAGAATGGAAACCGCTCCCCCACTCAATCGGAAAATAACGTCTCCCGCCCGGAGCCTGTTCCCGTCTTTCAGATCGGTTTTGGCCCGGACCCCAAGGTAAGAAAAGATTGCCGAAGCTTCCCTTATTCCGGCAACAGTACAATCTTCTTTTGTGAATATAACCGCTTCTGAAGGTTCATCAGGCACGATGGTGCATGAAACATCGTCATATCCCAGATCTTCCTCTATAAAGCGTTCGATATCTTTTATAAGCATGATGTTTTACCCATGCTACTTTATGTTGCCCGGGATTTATAAGGGGTGCGGGAGTTTTCATCAAATTCCTTATGTTCCTGTTATTTGATTTTCCTGTTATTTGATTTTCTGGTTATTTGATTTTCCTGTTATTTGATTTTCCTGTTATTTGATTTTCTGGTTAGTTTACGTTTTTGTTTTGTATGTCGCGATAATAAATGGGAGACACATGAGGCAAACCCGCCAACAGAAGGTTTAAGGAGGGTGAGTATATACAGTACCCCTCAGTTCTCCCTCTTCTTAGGGCTTCAGAGAGCTTTTTATAAGGATTATCTCGAATTTATTGATTATTTTTTCAGGAGTTTGTATGCTGAAAGTCGGAATCGTTGGCTGTGGATTTATTGGCGGACAGATTTGCAGGGCTGTTGATGAAGGAGCGATAGATGTTGAAATGTACGGGCTCTGCGACTCTACAAAAAGTAAAGTTCTGGATCTTGCGGCTTCGTTAAATATATGTAAGCCTCAGCATATGGAGCTTGAAAAACTTGTAAAAAATGTGGACCTGCTAGTTGAATGCGCTTCCCATGGGGCAGTTAGGGAAATCGTCCCGCAAGCCCTTGAAGCAGGATGTGACGTGATTGTCCTGAGCGTCGGCGCTTTTGCGGACCGGGAACTCAGGGAGAAGGTCTTCGGGCTTGCCAGGAAGTTCAACCGTAAACTCTACTTCCCTTCGGGCGCAGTGGTCGGAATAGACGGGCTGACCTCCGCATCTGCCGCAGATATCTCTTCTGTAACCCTGACCACCAGGAAACCTCCTTCAGGGCTTGAAGGGGCTCCTTTTGTTATGGAGAAGGGCATAGACCTTAAAAAAATAGACCGTGAAACCGTGATATTTGAAGGTCCGGCTTCCGAAGCCGTGAAGGCTTTCCCTGCAAATGTTAATGTCTCAGCAACTATCAGCCTTGCTGGAATTGGTTTTGATCGAACGAAGGTTAAGGTCATTGCTGACCCTGCCCTTTCACGGAATATTCACGAGGTCAGGGTGGAAGGTGATTTTGGCATTTTTTCTACCAGAGTCGAAAATCTCCCTTCGCCGGAGAACCCCCGTACCAGCTATCTCGCTGCTCTTTCTGCGATTTCCACTTTAAAAAAGATTGTGAATCCTCTCCAGATCGGGACCTGAATAATGTTGCTTTTAAAAGGTTACTTTAAGTAGGTTGCTTTAAAAGGGTTGCTTTAAACGATTGAAACTTTCTTCTCAAAAACACTTTTTTTACTTTCTTCCTTTTCACCTTCTTTCTCCTCTTCTTCATCCTAATTTTATTACCCATATTATATATTTATATAATATCTTTTTTATAATTCCGTTCTGCTACCTGAAATGTGCTCACAAATGATTATATAGTTCGGGAGAGTTAAGCAGGTACGCTCAACTTAACAGGTATTATGTGCGCTTTTAGCGCCTGATTATTTGAATTTCATTTTGCGCCAAAATTACTTGATGAAATCTCAAACCCATAAATTAACCTCATGAATTGTAAAGAAATCGTAAATTATATTTTCAAATCATATTCCTTTCAAAAATTTTCGGTGGTCCCATGCAGCAAGCAGAGCTTATAGAACGGATCAAAGAGTTGAAGAAAAAACGAAATGCAGTTATTCTTGCTCATTACTATTCCCGCCCTGAAGTCCAGGATGTTGCGGATTTTGTGGGGGATTCCCTGGGCTTGAGCCAGGAAGCCGTCCGCCAGGGCGCGGATGTAATCGTGTTTTGCGGCGTCCATTTCATGGGGGAAAGTGCCGCGATCCTCTGCCCGGACAAAACCGTGCTGTTGCCGGAAATAGATGCAGGTTGCGCCATGGCTGACATGGCGGATGTGCCTGGCCTCCGTAAGCTTAAAGAAATGCATCCTGATGCCCTTGTGGTCTGCTATGTGAACAGTTCGGCAGCGATCAAAGCGGAGTCCTACATCTGCTGCACCTCGGCAAATGCCGTGGAAGTGGTAAATTCTCTTGACGCCGATGAAGTCATCTTTGTGCCGGATAAAAACCTTGCAGCTTATGTGGCGACTCACACGGATAAGAAAATCATTCCCTGGGAAGGGCACTGCCCGACACATCACCAGGTCCTCAGGGAGGATGTCCTGCGGATGAAAGAGGTACATCCCGAAGCTGAGTTCATTGCTCACCCCGAGTGCCGCCCCGAGGTTCTCAAACTTGCCGAAAAAGTGGCAAGCACCAGGGGCATGATCGTGTATGCAAAAGAATCAAAAGCCAGGGAATTCATCGTTGGGACCGAATGCGGGCTGATACATGCGCTTTTAAAGGAGGCTCCTGAAAAGAAATTTTACTGCATCTCCGAATACGCATGCTGCCCCAGCATGAAGATGGTTAACCTCGAAAATCTCCTTGTTTCCCTTGAGAACATGCAGAGTGTGGTAACCGTTCCCGATGATGTCAGGGAAAGGGCAAAAGAAGCTCTTGACAGGATGCTTGCGGTAAAAATCAACCGGTAATTTTACTCCTCTTTCTTCCTTTTTTTGTAATTTCAGTTATTTTTTCCCTTTTTTGTAATTTCAGTTATTTTCCCTTTTTTTAGAATTTTTATCTCCTTTGGGCATACGGGATTCCAGGCGGACATTTCCGATACTTTTAATACTTTATAATGCTGCTTTCTTGTGATGTCTGCCGGAATACGCACATATCTGGAACTGATGAGGTACGGAAACTGTCTTATGGCAGGGTTTGCTGCTGTTATAGGGACTCTGATTGCTTTCAATATCCTTACTTCGGACCCCCTGAGTTCGTATCAGCCCGGGGCTTTTCCTTTCCTTGATGTTGTTCTTGTATTCCTTGTTGTGTTTTTCGTTTCAGGGGCAGGAAATGCCATCAATGATTTTTTTGACATCAAAATCGATTCCATCAATCGCCCTGAACGTCCGATTCCCTCCGGGAGGGTGGGTGCAAAGGAAGCCCTTTATTTTTCTTATTTCCTCTTTGCCCTGGGCACGGTCCTTGCTTTTTCGATTAACCCTGCCTGCGGTTCCATCGCCCTTTTCAATTCCCTGCTCCTGATCTTTTACGCGAAAACCCTGAAAAGCACTCCCTTATTCGGAAATCTGAGCATAGGTTACCTTACAGGTTCTACTTTCCTGTTCGGGGCTTCGGTTTTCGGGATTAGGGGGCTTGAAGTTCTCTTTGTCCTTTTCCTGCTCGCTGCCCTTGCCATTACGGCCCGGGAAATCGTAAAGGACATCGAAGATATGGAAGGGGACAGGCAGGAAGGCGCCGACACCCTTCCGCTCAGGATCGGGGCAAAAAAAGCGGGATACCTTGCGGTACTTATCGGGTTTCTGGCTGTATTATTAAGCCCTCTCCCCTACTTTATGTCCATCCTGGGCATGCGCTACCTCTACCTCGTTTTCCTGGCTGACCTGGGCTTCCTGTTGGCCATCTATCAGCTCCTGGTAAAGGGCTCCCCCACCAAATCCTCTAAAATGTTCAAGATTGCCATGCTCTTTGCCCTGATAGCTTTTGTTGCAGGGGCATGAGTTTTTATCTATTTTCGGGAATTTTAGCAAATTGGAATCTTTCCTGCCGCAAGTTCCGTGCAGAAGGCCTGGATGTTTTCGAGCTCTTTTTCTATGACCTCTGCGGCTTCTTCTTCCACATCCCCGGCAAAGCCTTTTTTCATGATCAGCTGGGCGGTTGCAATCTGCGGCCTGTCGATCGGTGTTCCAATTTCGCTAAGGAGCCATACATAAACTTCCGCTATGTCGGGGACCTGTCGGTAGATCCTGTCCGCTATCCTGTGGGAGAGCAGGTTGTAGATCTTTCCTATATGGCTTACCGGGTTTTTCCCGGCGGCGGCTTCGCTGCTTACCGGCCGGTTCAGGGGTATGATGCCGTTTACCCTGTTTCCACGTCCTACCTGCCCGCAGTCCGCATCTTCTGCGGAAGTGCCCGTAACTGTGGTGTAGACTCCTTCCAGGCCTCTTCCCGGGATGTCGAGGGTATTCAGGGAAATCGAAGGCTTCAGGGTGATGGAGGTTTCTGCGTTTGCTTCTGCCTCTGCTTCTGCCTTTTCTTTTTCTGCAAAGCCCGCGGCAAACTCCTCAATCCTGCTTTGCAGCTCCCCTTTCTTTTTGAAATAATCGCTTTCCGATTCTACGAAGCGGTCCATGAGGGGCATGGCAACGGTCAGGTGGATGTCCCCGTCGTGCCTGAGCCCCATTACCTTGATATCTTCCCCGGATTCCGGGTGTTCTTTCTTGAACTTCCCGGAGTTAAGGTGACGTTCGCATTCGAGCACCAGCCTTTCCGTGGGGCTGAGGGGAGCGTAACCCACAGCAGCAGACGTGTCATTTGCCCCCAGGATTTCCCCTCCCCGGCTGAAAATGTCCGTGAGCTCGGCAGAGCCTTTTTTCAGTTCCACCTGGTAAAAGAGGCTTTCAGGGTCCACGAAGCGGAGATTTCCGGAAAGCCATTGCTTTGCCGTATCCACAGCAATGCCCGGCACATCTATTTCCACCCCCCCTGCTTCAAAGGTCGCCCGATCTCCAAAGATGAGCCGCATCGGGCTTATGACTTTACCTCCCCCGAATTTTCCCTCGACTTCTCCTGCAACGAGCAGGCCCTTGTCAATGTTGTGGTGGAGGATGGCCCCGAAGTTTTTCAGGTACTCCGCCGACAGGCGGACCGAAACCTGTTCCATGATCGAGTCACAGATATAATCCGGATGTCCGAGCCCTTTTCGCTCGACGACTTCTACCCTTTGCCGATATACTTCAGAAGCTTTCAACTCTTCAATGACGATATTTCTCAAATTTTTCCCCCCGCTATTCCCCTGTATACAAAATTTCCAGTAAACCGAATAATTGTCAGTAAACCGAATAATTGTCAGTAAACCGAATAATTGTCAGTAAACCGAATAATTGTCAGTAAACCGAATAATTGTCAGTAAACCGAATAATTGTCAGTAAACCGAATAATTGTCAGTAAACCGAATAATTGTCAGTAAACCGAATAATTGTCAGTAAACCGAATAATTGTCAGTAAACCGAATAATTGTCAGTAAACCGAATAATTGTCAGTAAACCGAATGATTTCCAATGAACTGTTGGCACTTATCTTCCCGGTTATGTGCTGAATATATCAAATGTAGTGCTCAAAACGAAATGATTCACGTAAATTCCGTTTCTTCAGCCCTTTCACTCTTCTTTGTTGTTTTCGTATACCTGCCCTGCCTCTTTTCCACTTTCCGGGCCGTGCCTGAGGTATTCCCTGATCATCATCGGAAATGTGTTTGCGGGCACGAAACGGACTCCTAGCTGTTCAGCCCACTTTTCAATTCCATAATCACTTGCAACCACAGCAGCGTCCAGTTCCTTGGCCAGGATCAGGACATCGATATCGGGGGCACTGTCCAGGATTCCGTAGCGCAGTGCTGCACGATACTTGTTTCGGAATTTCCCGATAATCCCGCCTATGACCTCTCTTTCCACTTCTTCCCTGTATTCCTTCTTCTTGTTCTGTGGGTTTTCCATAAAGAGGCATTCAGTTGCGGCTTCCCATATCGCATCTTCTGCTACCCCCATCCCCCGGTTGATCCTCTCCCGCATGTAAGCCACATATTCGTGGAAGATCTGGGATGTTACGTCCAC
Organism: Methanosarcina sediminis; assembly: GCF_052056915.1. Taxonomy (GTDB): domain Archaea; phylum Halobacteriota; class Methanosarcinia; order Methanosarcinales; family Methanosarcinaceae; genus MTP4. The sequence continues at coordinate 3,172,655 of NZ_CP195119.1, forward strand.
CTGGTACCTGTCAGGGGATTTTTTCACAAGCCAGGTGTCGATTTTTGCCATAACTTCCCGGTCGCAGCCGTTTCGACTGGCAAATTCGTGCATCTCCTTGTAGACCGAAGGGTATGGCACATAACAGCTTATCCCGAACTGCAGACGGGCTTCGGCTATCAGGTCAAGGATTGCCTTCATCCCTTCGCAAAGGGCAGCATAACCCATAACCTCCCGGGTCTGCAGGTCAGTCAGTGCGGTGGTGTCCAGCACAAATCTTTGCTTGAGCATTTTTTCAGTCCTGTTGATTGATACGCATTTTTCTAAATTCTGGAAACAATTAAGAGAAGTTTCTCCAGGAGAAGTCTCGCCTGAATTTTTTGAAGCAAGGAACCGTGCTTTTCTTCCCCCTTCATCTATTGAACAAGGAATGATAAAATTCTTTGTCTCATTTATCTCATTTCTCATTTTTGTTTTAATTTCTCATTTTTGTTTTATTTTGTGAACCTTTTTTTGTTTACTTTCTGGGCTATTTTTTGTTATTTTTTGAACCGCTTTTTTTTAATTTCGTTAGCTTTTTTTGTTTATTTTGTGGGCTATTTTTTTGTTTATTTTGTGGGCAGTATTTTCTCCAGGGTGTCCTACCGGGTTTGATTTATAATTATTATTTATGTTATTATTCGCCATATTTTGACTAAAATGAATAACTGTATATAGTTTCAAAACGTATATTTACATAGGGAAGTTGATAATATTGACCGAAAGCCCGGATTTCCGGCAGATTTCTTGAGATGCTTTGACCCCTGAGCTTAAAGCGTTTCTTTATGAACATTTAAATAAAAATAACTATGTTTTTGCCGTGTCGGGTTTGTCCAATTCGGTCCGGTTGACATTTCCCTTGCTGAAACACTGGTAAGTGTTTGAATCCGGCTAAAATATAGTGCCGGATCCAGGGCATTTACAGGTGACTAAAAAAATTGAAAAATGGCAAAGTGGCGAAATTCGGAAGTGTGGAATCCAAGTGTGGAATCTATAATACAATAAAGGAAAGCTGGTGATCAAATGAGCACAAGTGCGGCGGGCACAAAGCCTCTTGCAGGCTCTGAAAAAGGTTTGTCAAAGAACCCTCTTCAGAAAGGAGGCAACACAATGAAGGAGTATTGTAATATATGTGGTCAGGAGCTTCTGGAGGATGTAGTTGTAGTAGACACAAGCCTCGATATGAAGCCAATCACATTCAAGGAGGTCCACGGAGATAAGTCTGATTTGATATGTATCGAGTGCGCAATTGATGTTGTTGAGAATCCGCCATTTGTATGCGGAAGGTGCGCACAGCCAATAGAATTCAATGAGAAATTCTACGTATTCAGGGAAGCCATATCAAAGCCAAGCGGCCCCAAAGTGGATCTTTGCGTACATACCGATGAGAATTACATCTGTAGCGAGTGCTACGACGAGATTATGAATCCCGAGTATGAAAAAGACGAAGTTTGAGTTTTTTGTGGAGCTTCTTTTTCTCTCCAGGATTTGAAACCAACATATTTCAGGGTATAATAACCGAAATTTCAGTTCCTTAGCGGGTCTTTAGCCCGAAAAGGACAGAACTGTTATTCTAGCAGTTCTGTTCAAATAGTTTTTCTACTTTTTACCTTTTAATATTACTCCATTTCGTTTTTCTGGTCTAGTTTTTCTTGTTTTAGTTTTACTGCTTTCCTGTCTTACTTATCCTGGCTTCCCATTTTTCTTGTTTCTCTACCCTGTTTTTTTCGTATGATTTTTTTTTCTTCTGGTTTTACTGCTCTTCTTTTAAGTCACATTTTAATAGGGGTAATAAACATAGTATTTTTTAGTTCTTTTTGGATTAATACTGGGGTGCTATAATTGGATGAAAATCATGTAATTGAAGCCGAGGATTCTACCTGGGGAAAACTCGTGGAAAGCTCTGGAAAACCTGCTATTGTAATGTTCTACAGCCCTGGCTGTCCCTTCTGTAAAGTGATGGAGCCCTACTTTGCAGAGTACGCTAAAGAATTCAGGAACTCAGCGGTCTTTGTCCGGATTAACATTGCAGTGAACCCCTGGACTGCGGAGAGATATGGGGTGCAGGGAACTCCAACATTCAAAATCTTCTGCCACGGGAAGCCTTTGTGGGAACAGGTCGGACAGATCTATCCTTCTATCCTGAAAGGTGCGGTTGAGAACATGATAGAATATGGAGATGACTGTGTAAGGAAAACTACGCCCATAGGGCAGGATATTACCGGTTACGTGTGATTTTTTTACGTGCCTTTCACTTTTATGTTTCACTTTTATGTTTCACTTTTATGTTTCACTTTTATGTTTCACTTTTATGTTTCACTTTTATGTTTCACTTTCTGTTTTACTTTTTTCCCTTGTATATTTCCTTTCTTACGAGCCCGTATTCATCGAAGGCAGTCCGGATAGTACTCAGGATACAAAAGGTCGTGCTCATTACTGTGGAGACAAAGATCACGATCATGATTGTGATCTGGTATTTTATTGCGAGGATGGGAGTTACTCCCCCCAGGATCTGTCCGGTCATCATGCCTGGGAGGAAAACGATTCCGGTTGTTGCGATGTTTGCAAGGGTTGGGCGGAGTGCCGAACGAAGGCATTTCCGGATATAGGGCATGAGTGCCTCGTACTTTTTTGCCCCCAGGGATAGGTTGTAGAGGTACCTGTTTTCGTTTCTTCGGATATCCTCGTAAAATTCCCCTATCCCTACCACGTTTCCTCTGAGAGAGTTTCCGAGGATCATTCCTCCTATGGGGATGAGGAAGCGGGCTTCCAGGATGTTTTCGAGGTCCAGCACGAATTCGTTGAAATACAGGAGCACACTGAGGTTAGTAATCGCAAAGGAAAGTATAACGGGCAGGAAGAGCTTTTCCATTTTAAGTTCTACATTTTTAATGGTAGTGTAAGTCGCAACAGTTACCATCCCGAGCACCCAGCCCAGGTTCAAAATCCAGTTGTTAAGGTCAAAGACGACCGTTAACAGCACTCCGGCCAAAAAGAGCTGGGAAGTCATTCGGGCAACAGCAGTTGAAGTGGCTTTGATGATATGGAGCTTTATCCTGTAGCTGATGGCCAGGGGAATGGCAAGCAGAAGGAAACACATGATCAGGGAAAGGACCGTTATTTCAGGGGTTGGTATTTCCGGGCCCACCATCTTAAATTACTCCTTCAGTTATCTGTTTTCCCTCAACTGCCTGTTTTTTGAGTTCTACGACTTTCACTTCTTCCCTTTCCCATTCCCGGTCGTGGGAAATGATAAAAAGTGTCCATTCCCCATGCTTCAGAAAATAGTCCGCGACCTTTTTCTTGAGCTCGGAATCAAGGGCTGAAGTAGCTTCGTCCAGGAGAAATATTTCTCTTCCCAGCATGAGGGCGATCAGGATCCCGATCCTTTGTTTTTCCCCTCCTGACAAATCTTCATAATTTTTATCAAGGGTGTCTTCTTCCAGTTCGAAATCCTGCATGAGTACCTGCAGCTTTTCGGGGTCCATTTTATCCCGGTTTGGGTGGTACGAAAAGATCTCTTCAAACAGGACTTTTACGGGGCCTTCTCCCAGGTCAGTTTCCTGGGACACATAGGCGACCTCTTTTCGAATTTCCCATACATGGCTGGGGTCCACGGGCTGGTTCCTGTAATAGAGAGCCCCATCTGTCGGTTTTTCAAAACCCAGCAGCATTTTGAATAAGGTCGATTTCCCTGCCCCGGACTTTCCTTTCAGCAGGATTTTCTGGCCCCGTTTAATACTCAGATTAAAACCGGAAAGCACTTTTTTACTGTTGTACGTCATGCCGACGCCTTCATACCTGATTATTTCATCCTGCATCATCTAATTTCCCTATTTTCCCGCATCATCGCCATCTCTGTCTTCCTGCATGATCCAATACCCTATTTTTTTGAATACAAACTATGCCTTATGGATATTTTTCTCCTGTTATCTCTTCTCCTACCTTTCCTGATTTTTTCAAAAGGTAAGGTTTATCAAGCACTTACGTATTCAACCTAGAATCAGGAAGATGAAGGAATATTGAATATATTATACAGTATAACCCATCTACTATGTAACTCATCCAGAATATAAATTTCCTGTATGTACAATCTATAGATACTTTGTTTACTATGGTGATTATCCTGACACTTTTCAACTTTCTGAGGGAAATAAATGGACTCTGAGACTTCCTGTAATAAACTTTCAACTCCTATCAAAGGCGCAAAAATAGTCCCTGGTATGGGCGTGGACGAGCTTGTGAATGAATATGCCGGCTGTGCTTTTGGGGCTGGTAGACTTGCCGAGGCTGTCGATATCTATTCTGAGATGCTGGCTTCGGAAAAAACTACAAAGTTTTTCGGGCTTGCAGGAGCCATGACTCCCGCGGGCATGAGGCAGGTCGTCGCTGACCTTATCAGGGACGGGCATATTGACGTCCTGGTCACCACCGGTGCCAACATGGTGCATGACACGGTTGAGGCTCTGGGCCTGCACCACTACAAGGGTAATGAGCACGTGAACGACATCCAGCTCCGGAATGAGTGCATTGACCGGATCTACGACGTCTACCTGCCTGACGGGCACTTCACGGACCTTGAGGAATTTTTGCAGGATGTCTATGCCGGGCTCCCGCAGGAAAAGCTCTCGATCCGGCAGGTTCTTACGGAAATCGGAAAGAACCTGGATGACGACTCCTCAATCCTGAAAACCGCCGCAGAGATGGGTGTACCCGTCTACTGCCCTGCGCTCCAGGACTCGGTGATCGGGCTGCAGGCCTGGTTGCACAAGGAAGGAAACTCCTCCTTTACCGTGGACGCTTTTGCGGACATGCACGAGTTCATGGATATCTGCTATGAAGCCGAAAGTGCCGGGGCTCTCCTGATCGGGGGAGGTGTGCCCAAGAACTACATCCTCCAGTCCATGCTTGTGACCCCCAGGTCTTTTGACTACGCCATCCAGCTTACAATGGACCGGCCCGAAACCGGTGGCCTTAGCGGGGCTACTCTGGACGAAGCCCAGTCCTGGGGAAAAGTCGGGGAAAAAGCCCGTTCTGTAACCGTTTATGCAGATGCAACTATTACTCTCCCACTTATGGTCGCGGCAGTCCGGACGCGGCTTTCTGAATAACATGGAATGATTTTGAGGTGATCCAATGGAAAAAAAGACCCGCCTTATTCTTGCCCTTGATGTGACTAACAGGGAAGATGCCCTCCGAATTGCCGAAGAAGTCTGGGAATTCGTGGACGCCATTAAAGTCGGATACCCCCTCGTGCTCGCCACAGGGCTTGGAATTGTCCGGGAACTTGCCGAATTCGCACCCATTATTGCCGATTTCAAGGTTGCTGACATCCCGAACACAGACCGCCTTATCTGTGACCAGGTCTTTGAAGCCGGTGCCGAGGCCGTAATCGTCCAGGGCTTTACCGGAAAAGACAGTCTTGAAGCCTGCATTGAAGTCGCTTCCGAATATAAAAAAGATGTTTTCGTGGTAAGTGAAATGAGCCACCCCGGTGGGACCCAGTTCCTCCGGGCCGCTGCAGAACCCATAGCAAAGATGGCTCTCGAAGCCGGCGCTTTCGGACTCGTTGCCCCTGCAACCCGTCCGGAAAGGGTCAGGGAAATCCGCAAAGTCATCGGCTACAAACTCACAATCATCTCTCCAGGAGTCGGGGCTCAGGGTGGAAAAGCCTCGGACGTCATCGCAGCAGGTGCTGACTGGGTGATCGTCGGAAGAAGTATCTACAAAGCCGAAAACCCCGGCGAAGCCGCAAAACAGATTGCTGCCGAAATCGAAGCCGAACTTCACGGCGGAAACTGAGAGTTTACCGGGCAGGGAAGTTCCGGTTTGGGACTGAGAGTTTTATTACCTGCCCGAATATATAATCCGGAATATCTGAAATATCAATTATCTTGATAATATCAAGAGCGAGTGCCTATGATGAAAAATTATTCTGATTCGTGATGAACCCTATGAGTTCTGAGGCACTCTAAAAAACTATTCTGTGCAGTGAGGGGATTTATTTTCAACTTTTAGGTTTTAATATCTACTTTTGACTTCAAACCTCTAATCTTCAACTAAGTTTCAGAAGGCCGTTTTTGATTAATCCCGATCCATCCAGAGAAAAAGCCCCTGAGCCTTTGACCTTCTTCAGGAACTGCCCGGCCTGTCCTGGCTGCATCCCTCTAAAAACCTGGGCTTCATATTTGCCCCACATTCGCTTTTTTTGAGTTTTTGGGTATGTTTTTCTTCATGCTCCCGAAGTCTCGGCTCTCAGAGGCTTTCAGAAATAAGGCAACAGCCTGACTGGGGGCTGAGCTTCTTCAGAGCTTGACCTCCACGAAAATATTGATTTTCCAGATCCTCAATATCTAAAAGAAGAGTTATGGGAAAATAGAGATTGAGATTACAGTTCTTCTCTCAATCTTAGTAACTTAAATCAAATTGGGATGAGTCGTTTTTCTGTTTTTCCGTTTTTTCTCTCAATCTCATGGGCTAAGATTTGATTGGGAGATTTCGTTTTTCTGTTTTTCCGTTTTTTCTCTCAATCTCATGGGCTAAGATTTGATTGGGAGATTTCGTTTTTCTGTTTTTCCGTTTTTAAGGTTTTTCTCTCAATCTCATGGGCTAAGATTTGATTGGGAGATTTCGTTTTTCCGTTTTTCCGTTTTTTCTCTCAATCTCATGGGCTAAGATTTGATTGGGAGATTTCGTTTTTCCGTTTTTCCGTTTTTTCTCTCAATCTCATGGGCTAAGATTTGATTGGAAGATTTCGTTTTTCCGTTTTTCTGTTTTTCCGTTTTTCCGTTTTTAGGGTTTTCTCACAATCCTATGGGGTTAGGCGTGATCGGGAGATTTCGTTTTTCCGTTTTTAGGGTTTTTATCTCAATCGTATGGGGTTAGATGTGATAGGAAAAATTCGTTTTTCCGTTTATCTTAACTTCCCTGCTTCCCTAATAAATTCTATATTATATAAAATTTATTGACTTTTTTATATTCTTTATTTTTATGAAAATAAGGTAAATTTAAATCGCCTTATGTTTAGTTCATAGTCGGTGCAGACCGAAAATGGCAAAAGAGTATCCTCATCAAGTTCTTTCAAGCTCTCAAATTTTGTGCAGGTATATGTACCTATTCCCGATTTTTCTCCACACTTATACTTCATTCATGGCGGGATTGAGGATTGAGGTTTCGGATGGAAGTTTTAATTTTTTATGAGTTCGGAGGTATTCGAAAAAACCACTCAGGCAATAATCCTTCGTTCTTCATCCTTCGAGCAGTTCTTTTTCCTCGAATATCTTTTTCAACTCTCTTTCGAGCTTTCTCCTCCTGATGTCCAGGTGATCGGCTTTCAGGTTGAGGCTCTGGACCTGCCTTGAAAATAATTCGGGATCGGTTTTTTCTTCCTCTCCTTCTTTTTGTTTTTTCACCGTTTCAAAATCGGCTTTTACTTCTTCTTTCCGGTTTTTGAGGAGTTTCAGCTTCTCTTTTAGGGCTTCCCTCTGGCTTTCATCAAGGACGCTGTTGACCTGCTGTTCGAGTTCGTTTTCCTTATTTTCGAGGCTTTCCAGGACTTTTTCGATCCGGTCCAGGATTTCAGCTTCTATCGCTTTGTCAAAGATGATTTCTTCGGGCTTTTTTTCAGGCGGTTTTTCGGCTGCTTTGGCTGCTTCGGACGCTTCGTATTTTTCCTTTTCTTTCGGGGGGATGAATACTTTCCGGTCTTTGAGCACTCTCTGGTTCATGAAATTGGGGGAAACGATCTCGATGTCGGCTCCGTGGAGGGTGTCGAGCACGTCTTTTTTAAGTTCCGAGCGGACAGAAATGAGGTTTTCCACGTCTTTCAGGAGCCCTCCTACCTTGTAGGTTACCGAAAAGTCCCCAAGTTCGAGGACCTGGACAAAAGGGCTTTCAAGGCCGGTTTTTTCTGCGGCAAGGAGCAGGTTTTTTTCAATTTTTTTCCAGGATACATCATAGCCAAGCGAAACCGAGGTGCTCACGATCGTGCCCGATGTCCGGATGGTCTTCAGGGGGTTTGAAACCAGTTTGAGGTTGGGAAGGGTCACCAGGTCCCGGTCAATAGACTGGACTTCCGTATGCAGGATGTGGATGTCCGTGACTCTCCCGAAGACGGTTTCACTTTCAATGTAGTCCCCTATCCTGAAGGGCTTTATAATCCGGAGCATAATTCCGGACATGGCGTTTGCAATGAAGGTGGTGGAAGAAAGGGCGATCGCAGCCCCGGCAACGATTCCCAGGAGCTGGAGAATTGATTCTTTGTCGGCGTAAGGGATCGGGAGGCTGAAGATTATGAAAACCAGGCCAATGCCCATGACTGCAAGCTGAATAAGCTGCCGGACAAGTTTCACATCTCCTGTGACCATTTTTGCCCTGCGAAACAGGTATTCGATCCCAAAAAGGAGAATAAGTGTAACTCCCAGTGCAATAAAGCTTGCCAGGTAATCCTCCAGAATCATTCTCCCCTCTCCTATCCTCGATTCTCTATCTTCCGGGCCGCATACCCGAATTCAGTTCCCCATTAAAGTTTATCCGTTCTTATTGATATAGCTATTATCCGGAATACTTCTATCCGGAATATTTCTATCCGAAATACTTCTATCTGAAATACTTCTATCCGGAATAGCTCTATCTGGAATAATTCTCTTTGTTGTGCCTATTATCAGGTAACTATCTTTCTACAACTACGGTGCTTGAAAAACAGGGTTTTTAACTTATCAATGAGTAACGTACTGAAAACAATTCTAATGGATGATCCTGGATGAAAATAGCAGTATGCGGAAAAGGCGGAAGTGGTAAGAGCACTGTTTCGGCTCTCCTTGCAAAGCAGATGGCAAAAAAGAAAAACGTCCTGGTGCTCGATACGGACGAGTCGAATTATGGGCTGCACACCCAGCTCGGACTGGCAGCTCCAAAAGACTTGATGGAATACTTCGGGGGAAAACAGGGTTTCAAGCAGAAGCAAAGAGCTCCGAAGACCTCCGCAATCGGCGGGCTTGGCGGGCCGGGCAGCTCGGGTGGCCCGGGGAGTGCTCCTCAGCAACAGCAGTCCCGCTTTTTCGAAGAAAGGTGGAAACTTTCCGATATCCCTTCGGAGTTCGTGGAAGAATCCGGAAAAATCAGGCTCATGGCAATTGGCAAGATCCATGAGTTCGGGGAAGGCTGTGCCTGCCCCATGGGTGTCCTTACCCGGGAGTTCCTGGAAAACCTTGACCTCTCTGAGGACGATATCGTGATCGTGGACACGGAAGCCGGGGTCGAACATTTCGGGCGGGGCGTTGCCAAAGACTTTGATACAATCCTTGTCGTGGTTGACCCTTCCTACGAATCCCTGAAATTGTCCCGAAAGTTTGAGGAACTCGGGGACCAGGCCGGAAACAGGGTTTTCTTTGTGCTGAACAAGGTCGAGGAAGATATTAAAGCCGAGCTTCTGGAAGCCGTTGATTCTTCCAAAGTTGCCGCGGTAATTCCTGCGGACAGGGGGCTTTTCAAGGCGTCCCTGAAAGGGGAAGAATTCGAAATTGAGCTGGACGAAATTGTAAAGCTTGAGGAATTTCTGGAGAATAACTAAGAGTTTCTGGAGAATAACTGATTCATAGGTAAGGCCTGTGAATCAGTGCATTTTAATTTTATCAGGTAGCTCTTTTTTGTGACGCTTTCACTTAGCAGGGGTCGCATTTCCGGGCATCAGCCCGGCTGGACCAGGTTAACTATTATTGCTACTCAGCAGCTCAGGTCCACCGTTATCCGAACCGCGTCATAATTGACCACCGGTTTCTTATGCAGTACGGGGTCTTTTTTCTCTTCAAATTCCAGCAGCCCGATTCCTTCCAGATAGTTTACATCGTTTGAAACATTGGACTGGCTGCGGTTCAGGAGGCGAGCAAGCTCACTGATGGATTCGGGTTTCTTTTCCCGGATTACCTGAAGCAGGCGGATGCGTTCATTTGTGAGGATCTTCGATACGTCATCCGGGGTGCGGGCTATAATTTTTGGCTTTTGTTTTTCAGTTGTTTTGCCTGCCCTGATGTCCTCAAAAAGCTGGTTGAGATGATTTCCATAGGCTTCATCGGACATGACCTTGATTTTAATGTCTTTTAATTTCGTCTATAAGCCCCCTGTTTTGTTCTATCATACTGAGAAGTTCTTCATAGATGTGCTTCAAGGATATGAATTCGAATTCAACTGGCTGTTTGTCAAATAGGTGTTTGTGGTCTCTTCTTTTATGCCCTTTTATCACATGGGCATTATCAACCCTTATGACTGTTTCCCATCCGGAAGATTCCGATTTCACTCTATAGTTGAAGCTATATTTTATTCCGTGGGGGATTTGCGGTGATTCTTTAACTCTTGTGATGGAGATATCGATGAGTTCATCTTCCGCCAATACTCTGGTTTCTTTCACCAGTGTTCTGGAGTCCAAAGTTTCAAACACCTGTATGCTGTTTCCATATTTGCTTTATGAGCCATCTCAATATATAACTATATGGTTTGAGCATATAGGGGTTATCAAAATTTCTAAAAAAAGCTTGCAGAATAAAATGCCGTTGTTGGCTTTTACCTGACGCAAAAGGCGCTTTATGAACTATTTTTTGTGTTTTCTATTTGGAGAATTTCATCCACATTTTTGCTTTTCTGCAATTTATGCATATTTTTAAATTTTTTTAAGGGCAAGCCGCTCTCCGAGCGGACAAGCTCGATGGGATACGGTATTCACGCTACTCTGTTTTTTTGAAACGAGCTCATTTGAGAAACCCTTGTCCTGAATCTGATCTCCTAATGGGGAATTTCCTTCTCTATTATCCGAAAGTATATTATTGATCGTGTTATTTTGAATAGTGCAAAGTTTATGCCTGTCCGGTTACGGATGTTTTCAAAAACTCTTTAATTAACTTTGTGAATACGCTACTAGACTAAATTCTTCTCATCATTCATTGGAGACTTATTATGACGACACGCGAGTACATGCTTGGAAACGTGGCAATTGCCCGGGGCCTTCTTGAAGGAGGCGTACAGGTGGCTTCAGGCTATCCGGGGACTCCTTCCTCGGAGATCATCGATACCCTTGCAGCCCGAAAGGACCGGGACTATTATATCGAATGGTCCGTGAACGAAAAGGTGGCAATGGAAGTGGCTGTGGGAGCCGCCTGGGCCGGGGTGCGCTCGGTGGTTACCATGAAACATGTGGGGCTGAACGTGGCAGCCGACCCCTTCATGACCCTTGCCTACGCCGGGACAAAGGGCGGGCTGATCGCTATTGTGGCTGACGACCCTTCCTGCCACTCCTCCCAGAACGAGCAGGACACCCGGCGCTACGCCCAGTTTGCCCTTGTGCCCTGTTTTGACCCGTCCACTCCCCAGGAAGCCAAGGACATGATCCCCTATGCCTTTGAATTTTCGGAAAAGTTCGAGATGCCCGTGATCTTCCGGCCGACGACCCGGATCTCCCACGGGAAGTCCGACATCGAACTCGGGGATATCCCGACCGACAAACCGCCCGCTAATTTCGAAAAGCTGCTTGACCGCTGGGTCATGCTCCCGAAGAACGCCCGGCCTCGCCACACCCACGTCCTTTCGATCCAGCAGGCCATGGAAGATGCCCTGGCTGAATCCCCCTGGAATTCCTTGGAGCTGAACCCGGGTGCGAAGTTCGGGGTAATCGGGGCAGGCATTGCTTCGGTCTATGCAAAAGAAGCCCTTGAAGAACTCGGGGTTGAAGCTTCCTTCCTGAAGATCGGTGCATACCCAATCCCGAAGAAGCTGATCAGGGAGCTTCTTGAAACCGTTGACGCCGTGCTCGTATTTGAGGAACTGGAACCGATTGTGGAAGAACAGGTCAAGATGATCGCACAGGATGCCGGGCTTCCGGTTTCTATCCTCGGGAAAATGAACGGCTTTGTCTCGCGGGAAGGAGAATTGAATATAAGCAGTTTCCTGAAAGCTCTCGGGAAAGTCTTTGACCTTCCCGAAGAACCTGATTCCGAAGCTGCTGCTGGTGCTGCCGCTGGGAATGAGCCTGAAGCTCTCGAGCTTGCCCCCCGCCCGCCTGCCCTCTGTGCCGGCTGTTCCCACAGGGCAACTTTCTACTCCATGAAGAAGGTCTTTGGGAAGGACGCGGTTTACCCAAGTGACATCGGCTGCTACACCCTGGGCATCCAGAGCGGGACGGTCGAAACCACCCTCTGTATGGGTTCAAGCATCAGCATAGCGTCCGGGCTTTACCATGCAGGCGAGAAGCGGCCGATCTGCTGCTCCATCGGGGACTCGACTTTTTTCCATACCGGCATGAACTCGCTCCTGAACGCCATCTACAATAAAGCTGACATCACGGTCACCATCCTGGACAATCGCATAACCGGTATGACAGGGCACCAGCCAAACCCGGGCATGGGCTTTACCGCAACCGGAGAACCGACCGTGGAAGTCTCCCTTGCCGAACTCTGCAAGGCTATGGGAGCCGGGCTTGTGACCGTTGCCGACCCCTATGACCCTGCAGAGATCCAGGAGGCCTTCAAGGCCGCAAAGGAATTCAAAGGTACTGCTGTGGTAATAGCAAAGCAGCCCTGCGTGATCTCCGCAAAGAGGGCAGGAATCCGACGTGTCCCCTATGTGGTTGACCCTGAGAAGTGTGAAGGTTGCAAGCAGTGCGTGAAGTTCGGCTGCCCTGCAATCGAGTTTGACGAGGAAAAGAAGGTCGCGGTAATTACTGCTCTTTGCAGCGGGTGCGGGGTCTGTGCCCAGATATGCAAGTTCGATGCAATCGGGGAGGTGAAGAAATGAGCGAAAGTGCAATTATTGGAAGTGAGGCAAATGCCGGTGAGGCTGAAAACCCGAAACAGAGTTTCGACCTCCTGATTACCGGAGTAGGCGGCCAGGGTGCAATCCTTGCCTCGGACATCATCGGAAAAGCTGCAGTTATAGCAGGCCTTCCGATCCGTGCCGCTGAAACTCACGGCATGGCCCAGCGCGGGGGCTCGGTCGTCAACCATATCCGGATAGGAGCCGATCTCGGGTCCATGATCCCTGAGAAAGGCGCGGACCTGATGCTTGCCCTGGAGCCCATGGAAGCTATCAGGTACCTGGACTTTTTGAAGGACGGCGGAGTCGTGATCGTAAACACCGAAGCTGTGATTCCGGTAACCGTAACTTCCGGTCAGGCTTCATACCCTGAGGTCTCGAAGATTCTGGAAACCCTCTCCGGGAAATATGCCGTGAAAGCCTTCAACGCGGATGACCTTGCCGCAGAAGCCGGAAACAGGCTTGCCATGAATGTGGTTATGGTGGGCGCGGTTTCAAGCTACCTTCCGATTTCAAAAGAGGTCCTACTGGAAAGTGTGAAGGCGCTTGTGCCTCCTAAGACGGTTGAGATTAACGTGAAGGCGTTTGAGCTGGGAAGGGAGAAGGTTCAGGAAAGTTAATACTGAGTTTTAAAGACATTAAAACTTAGTGATTTTTCTGAAACTTACTTTGTTTGAGTCTCTAACTATAACACGCTGTTGAATTTTTTAATTCACAGCATCTCTTTTTTCTTTTTTTGGATTGCTTTTTGAAATCTAATAATTAATTTGTCGCTTTGTCTTAAACATAAATTTTTATTATTGGGTATCTCTACCTTTGGAAATTCCTTTTAATCCCAGGACAAAAACTATTGCAAGAACCTGGGCGATTGCAAGCCCGATAAAGTTCGATATAACATCTGCCATGCTTGCTACACGGAAGGGGAGATACATTTGAATTATTTCGTTAAGGATGCCATACGCTGTGCCCGTGCCTATGGAGCAAATTGCCGGGTATTTTACCAATGATGGGTTTTTGGAATTCGAAAATGCAAGGTACAGTAAAACCCCGAATACGAAGTACACGGCGAGATGAGCCGGGTCTATGGACAGACCCGTGACATACCTCAAGGTTTCAAGCAAAAAATCCTTGATAAAAGAAAGGTTGTTTTCGACCAGGGCGTCTCTTGTTTTGTAACCCAGGGTCATTACCAGGAAGTGTTTCAGGTCTCCCAGGTCTGAAGTGACTGATAAGTAGAAAATCAGGACTGCGTATGAAACTGCGACTAAAGTAAAAATACTGGTTTTTTTTATTTTTGACATTTTACCTGGGATATTTATGAAAGGTGCTTATTTAAATCTATTTGATATGTTTAAGTTCTTTGATTATTTATTAACTGATTGATTATTTATGGATAAATCTTAGATATTAATTCACTTCGGTCATTCTCATTTTTGGCAGCCTTGTCAATCAAAAGGCAAGCTCGTTATATTTAATAAGATTTTTATATATGTTTTTACGATAGCTTACTGGATATTATTATCATGTGTAGCCTTGACATCGATTGATTTCAATGACTATGGCGTAAAACTCTTGAATTATACATGGTAAAAATAGTAACGAGTTTTCACCTGGTAATTTTACGCCATTCTAAATAATAAATAATACGAATCAAACACAAAAATTGGAACTAATGTAAAAAATGGGAACCGGATGTGGTCATTTTAATTGATTTCCTTCTTAACTACAGGATCGGAGTAATTGAACTCTTGAGTAATTTTTTGTTTCCCTTCTTAGTTACAGCAGTGACTATGCCTTATTTCATTAATAGGCTGAAGGAAAATAATTTCGTAGTCAAAGACTACTACAAGAAAAAGCCAACAATGGTGCCAACCTCAGGCGGGCTTATAATCCTACTCATAGCGTTACTTTCGATATCCTTAAATTCTCTCTTTTTTAAGTTCACAACCCAAAACTATGTTATCCTGGTGATTATCGTACTTTTCGGGCTTTTCGGGATCCTGGATGATATGATAAACATAGGGCGCCTGTCCAAACTCATAATTATGTATTACTGCACCTATCCGCTTATCCAGTATGTACCTCATCCTCTGGTTTTATATTCCGGGGATTGGGCTATTTCTCTCGGGGTCCTCTCGCTTCAGTTTATAGTTCCCACATACGTACTTGTTGCGTCAAACCTCGTGAACATGCACTCCGGATATAACGGCCTTGCATCCGGCTTATCCGTAATTTTATTGTGTTCCCTAATCATTAAATCCCTACTACTAAACGACGTCGAAAATATAGTGACAGTAGTCGCTTTGACCGGGGCTCTGATCGGTTATTATATCTATGACCACTACCCGTCTAAAATATTCTGGGGAAATGTGGGTTCCCTGGTAATAGGGGCTACCATAGGCGCTATCATAGTCATACAGGGATTTTTGATAAGCGGGTTTATAATGCTTATTCCACACACGGTAAATTTTTTGATGTATGTGTACTGGAAACTTAAAAAATACCCTCCCGCCAAGTTTGGAAAGGACCGGGGAGATGGTATTCTGGAAGTCCCCAACCCGCTTACTTTGAAATGGGTCCTGCCTTACTACTATAATGTAACTGAGAATCAGGCAACTTATGCGATGTTTTTGCTTACAGCGGTTTTTTGTGCTATAGGTATTCTAATCCCGGGAAGACTTTAATGGAAGGTCGTAACGGAAGGTTGCAAATTACCTTCAAAATAAATGAATGATGATTCGCCGAAAAAAGCGCAATCACCATCAGCTTCTTTTGAATATCATGAGTATGGGCAAGAACAGGATTATTCCCACTGCAACATAGATTATTGCGGTGTAGTCTTTTTTACCTGCCGGTGCCTCTTTTTCCCTCTCAGGACTTTGAGTTGCTTTTGAAGTAGCTTCTGACCTCAGGGCATCGTTTGAACCCTGCATATCATTTGAATCCTGAGCTATACTTTTCGTGCTCTGCACAGTCCCTGAGCTTTGCCCGGTTATCGCAAACGGGGAAAAACCTGGCGTTCTGGCTTCAAAGTACAGGTAGAGGTCATCTTCGCCGGTCTGGCAGGTCTCAAGCACGTCCCACTTTCCATTGCTGAAATGGTTCAGGTTGATGGAGGTAAGGTCAATTTCATTTTCATCGGCCCAGACTCTTTCAACTCTAAAGCCCACAGCTCCATTTTCAATATTTTCGGGGTTTGAAATCCCGTCCGTTCCGATCCAGATATTCATATGCTGGTATACCTGTCCTTCCGGTTCCCCAGAGGTCAGTGCGGATTTTCCTTTGAGCATCTCGATGATTGCTGTAGTCTTCCCAAAGCTTCTTTTGGGGTCGAATTCCACATACCTTATGTCATTGATGTCCCCTCTAAACATATATCTGGCCCGGACCCCATTGGTTATGAAGCACTGGGAAAGCTCTTTTAGCTTGACATTCTCTGAGGGCTCGGGAGAACCGGCTCCTCCGCCTCCGCCACTACCTCCTCCTGATATTGTTTCAGCAGGGGATGTCGAAACATCTCCTACCTTTACAGTACCGCTTATGGCTGTTACCGGCATTGAGCAACCGTTTGAGTTGCTTACCACTACATTTGAAAGCTGTAATTTGCATATCCCTGAGCTGTCTGTCGAACTGAGATAGACTGTTGCAAAGGTCCCGGGTGCTGTCACCATATTCTTGCCCAGGACGAGGCCGTAAACGCCTGTAACAGTGCCCTGTGAGTTGTCAATGGTACCCTGGCTAAACATAGTGGTTCCTTTCTGCTTAAACAGGTCTCCTTCCCGGATTTCCCTGACATTGACCAGGGATTCATCGAAAATGAGGTTAAACTGAGCTCCGGATATAGGTGCGTCGGGTTCGATATATATACTCAGGATGAAATCCTGGTTCTCTTCAACAGATTGCGTTTCCGGCGATATGCTTACGATTGTCTCTGCCAGAGCAGTACCAGTGAATATGGTGCTCAAAGAGACAAATATCAGTATAATCAGACTCAGGCGTAATGTATTGTTCTGCAGGCTCTTCCCGTACATTCGAGTTACCCCCACTCGCTATTCAAACCAATTCGTTTTACATCTGTTATAAACGTCTTAATATACATATACCTTTATTTCACACATTTTATTATAAATTTATTTTGTCTGACGCTGGTATTTTTATGCTGAAGGAAAAGGGTCGAATAAGGCTGCATTCATGAAAATATCCGGATCTACCAATCGGAAATAGTGATTATTTGAAAGTTCAGGGTGTAGGATGTATTTTGAAGCTTTTTCCTGAAAACTTCCAGTACTCTTGGACATAATTTCTCATGAACAGAATTATTCCTGAACAGAATTTATTCATGGATAGAGCTAATATTGCTCAAATTAATCCGGTAACCCCTTTTTGCTATTACCATTCCCTCCCTTTTATTAGCCTTACAAAGTATAAGTAACTTTTTTTATACAGTTTTCCCATATAAATATAATTAAAATAACAATGTGTTAAAAATATG